>NZ_BAABJG010000046.1:0-60142 GCF_039543185.1 Paenibacillus vulneris
AGATAGGTTCGGGGTGGAAGCACGGCAACGTGTGGAGCTGACGAATACTAATCGGTCGAGGGCTTATCCATAACCCAAGAAAGTGAAGAGAAGCGTTGAAGCTTACTCCTAGTACTTTCTCGGGGCCCGGAATAAAACGGGAAACTAATTCACGAACTTTACGCATGTATTTCGTATCTAGTTTTCAGGGTGCAAGCCACCTTGAATGAAATGAAACTTAGATGTTTCCTGGCAGAAACATCGATACCGTTTGGTGATGATGGCGGAAGGGAACCACGCGTACCCATACCGAACACGAACGTTAAGCCTTCCAGCGTCGATGGTACTTGGACCGAAGGGTCCTGGGAGAGTAGAACGTCGCCAAGCAAATCCAAAAGTCTTTCCGTATAATACGGGAAGGCTTTTTTGCATTTACAGCATCTTTTGCATGAAACGACCTTGCCGCAGGGCATAAAAAAAATTGTAGAGTCAACAATAAATTGAGTGAGCTCCATAGTTGCAAATTTTCAGAAAACTGCTATAATGATATTAAAGTCAAAGAAAGTCAAAGTCAATTTACTTCTGGGAAGGAGGATGAATTGATGCGTAATGTCTCTGAAGTCATTGAACACTATTTGAAACAGATCATCCAGCAGAGCACTGACGGGATTGTGGAAATTCAGCGCAACGAGCTGGCGGATCAATTCGACTGTGTCCCTTCCCAAATCAACTACGTTATCAGTACACGGTTTACTTTGGAAAAAGGATACATCGTCGAAAGTAAACGCGGTGGCGGAGGCTATATCCGCATCCAGAAAATCGAGCTCAAGACCCATGGGCCGGTGCACGACCACATTTTCAAAACCATCGGAACCCACATCGATCAAACCGCTTCGGAAGGCTTACTGTATCAGCTAGAGGAGAACGGCTATCTCTCCCCTAGGGAAGCAGCGATTATGAGAGCCGCGATAGCGAGGGAAGTGCTGGTTTTGAAGTTGCCGCTGCGCGATGAGATCCGGGCAAAAATGTTAAAGGCTATGCTGATATCCTTGTTGAGCAAATAAGGAGGGACTTGTATGCTTTGTCAGGAATGTGGTAAAAAACAAGCTACATTGCATTTCACCAAAATCTTGAATGGTGAAAAGACCGAGTTCCATATTTGTGAATCATGTGCCCGTGAAAAGGGGGAGCTGATTCCAGGAACGCCGAACGGCTTTTCCATTCATAATCTTTTATCGGGACTTCTTGATTTTGAACCGTCCTCCCATAACTCTATGGCGGCCAAGGCGCCTCCAAGCCGATGTGAGCAATGCGGATTGACTTACTCGCAATTCAGCAAGCTGGGACGGTTTGGATGCAGCTCCTGCTATAAGTATTTTGGAGAAAAGCTTGATCCTTTGTTTAAACGAGTACATGGAAATATTCACCACACGGGAAAGGTTCCAAAACGTTCCGGTGGGTTAATTAAGCATAAGAGAGAAATCGAAACCTTAAAGAAAGAGCTGCTGGTGAAAATTGAGAAAGAAGAGTTCGAAGAAGCGGCTCATCTGCGTGACGTCATACGCGATCTGGAAAAAAAGGTAGCCGAAGGCTGAATTCCTTTTTGAGTAGGGAGGTGTACTTATGACAGCAAAACGATTTACAGAGCAGGCTCTAAGCGATTGGATGAAAGGTGACGGACCGGATTCGGACATTGTCATTAGCAGCAGAATCCGCATTGCAAGAAATTTGCAGTCTTACCCTTTCCCTATGCTGGCTACAAACCAGCAGTCCAAGGAAGTGCTGGATCAAGTATCGAAAGTTCTAAGCAATGAAGATCTTCATACCATCAGTCATTTTTCTCTGGTCCCGCTGGATGAATTGAACGAGCTGGAAAAGCGGGTGCTGGTTGAGAAGCATCTGATCAGCCCGGCTCTGGCCGACGAATCCCGTAACGGAGCCGTCATCCTGAGCGACAACGAATCGATCAGCATTATGGTGAATGAAGAGGACCATTTGCGAATACAATGCTTGTGCCCGGGTTTTCAAATCAAAGAGGCCTGGGATATGGCGAACCAGATTGACGATATTTTTGAGGTACAGCTGGACTACGCATTTGATGAGAAAAGAGGCTTTTTGACCAGCTGTCCGACGAATGTGGGAACGGGTATTCGGGCCTCCGTCATGATTCACTTGCCAGCACTGGTTCTGACCCAGCAGATTAACCGCATTTTATCGGCGATAACACAGGTGGGGCTTGCGGTTCGCGGTTTGTATGGCGAAGGCAGCGAGGCGCTGGGCAACCTGTTCCAAATTTCGAACCAAATTACGCTAGGGCAATCCGAGCAGGAGATCATAGACAACCTGCACGGAGTTGTAAGACAGCTTATCGAGCACGAACGGGCTGCCAGAGAGAAGCTCCAGTATGAAACGAAGGCGAAGCTTCTGGACCGTATCAGCCGCTCCTACGGGATTATGTCCTATGCGGCTATTATGGATTCCAAGGAAGCCGCTCAGCGCCTCTCAGACGTTCGATTGGGCATTGATTTGGGAATCATCAAGAATGTCCCCACGCAAGTCATGAATGAGCTTTTGGTCATGACCCAGCCGGGTTTTTTACAGCAATATGCAGGAGAAAAGCTTACTCCTGAAGAAAGAGACATAAGAAGAGCGCAGTTGATACGCGAGAAATTTTCGCAGGAGAAAGCTTCATGCTAATTAACGCACTCTTCCGGCGTGCTTTCGATCAATTTATTCTTTCATGGAGGTGTTACACATGATGTTTGGCAGATTTACGGAACGAGCGCAAAAGGTGTTGTCTTTGGCACAAGAAGAGGCCGTTCGTTTAGGTCATAATAATATCGGCACCGAGCATATTTTGCTGGGGCTGATTCGTGAAGGCGATGGTATCGCAGCCAAGGCGCTTATCGCTTTGGGGTTAGGACTTGAGAAGATTCAAGACGAGGTTGAGGCATTAATCGGCAGAGGGCAAGAACAGCCGACGAATATCGCTTATACGCCGCGCGCGAAAAAAGTGATTGAACTGTCGATGGATGAAGCCCGCAAGCTGGGTCACACCTATGTAGGAACCGAACATATTCTGTTGGGACTCATCCGTGAAGGAGAAGGCGTCGCAGCCCGCGTTCTGAATAATCTCGGGGTTAGCCTGAATAAGGCTCGCCAGCAAGTTCTTCAGCTGCTAGGCAGCAGCGAAGTGGTGTCTACGAACCATGGTAACACCGCTAACGCGAATACACCTACGCTGGACGGATTGGCTAGAGATTTGACGGCCTATGCCAAAGAAGGCAATCTGGACCCTGTGATTGGACGCAGTAAAGAAATCGAGCGCGTGATTCAAGTGCTTAGCCGCAGAACCAAGAACAATCCGGTCCTGATCGGGGAGCCGGGGGTTGGTAAGACGGCGATTGCCGAAGGGCTTGCGCAAAAAATTATTAATAACGAAATTCCTGAAACGTTAAGAGATAAACGGGTTATGACCCTGGATATGGGCTCGGTCGTTGCCGGTACGAAGTACCGCGGCGAATTCGAGGACCGTCTGAAAAAAATTATGGATGAGATTCGCCAAGCGGGTAACATCATCTTGTTCATCGACGAGCTTCATACATTGATTGGTGCAGGCGGAGCCGAGGGCGCAATCGATGCTTCCAACATTCTGAAGCCGGCGCTGGCTAGAGGCGAGCTGCAATGTATCGGTGCTACGACATTGGATGAGTACCGTAAGTATATCGAGAAAGACGCGGCGCTGGAGAGACGTTTCCAACCGATTACGGTGGATCAGCCATCTCCGGAAGAAGCGATTCAAATCTTGCACGGACTGCGTGATCGTTATGAAGCGCATCACCGTGTGAAAATTACCGATGAAGCGATCGAACAAGCAGTAAAACTATCCGACCGTTACATCACAGATCGATTCCTGCCGGATAAAGCGATCGACCTGATCGACGAGGCGAGCTCCAAAGTAAGGCTTCGCTCTTACACGGTACCGCCAGATCTGAAAAAGCTGGAAAGCAAGCTCGAGGATATCCGCAAGGAGAAGGACGCGGCGGTTCAAAGCCAAGAGTTCGAAAAAGCGGCTTCCCTGCGGGATACAGAGCAAAAGCTGCGTGAAGAGCTGGATTCGACCAAAAACGAATGGAAAGAAAAACAGGGACGTACCGATTCCGAAGTTACACCTGATGATATTGCTCAGGTTGTGGCAAGCTGGACCGGCATTCCGGTAGTGAAGCTGGCGGAAGAAGAAACCGAGCGTCTGCTGAAAATGGAATCCATCCTGCACGATCGCGTGATCGGGCAAGAGGAAGCCGTTAAAGCCGTCAGCCGGGCTATTCGCCGCGCTAGAGCCGGATTGAAAGATCCTAAGCGCCCGATGGGCTCCTTCATCTTCCTGGGACCTACAGGGGTTGGTAAAACCGAGCTGGCACGCGCTTTGGCCGAATCCTTGTTCGGTGACGAGAATGCCGTGATTCGGATCGATATGTCCGAGTATATGGAGAAGCATTCGACCTCCCGTCTCGTAGGGGCTCCTCCGGGATATGTAGGCTACGAAGAAGGCGGCCAGTTAACCGAAAAGGTTCGCCGCAAGCCGTACTCCGTCGTTCTGCTGGACGAAATTGAAAAAGCGCATCCGGAAGTATTCAACATCCTGCTGCAGGTGCTCGAGGACGGACGTCTGACCGATTCCAAAGGCCGCACAGTGGACTTCCGCAATACGCTGATCATTATGACCTCCAACGTCGGAGCCGACACCATCAAGAAAAATTCATCGCTGGGCTTCACAGCAATGCATGATGCCGGCAAGGATTACAACAATATGAAAGACAAAGTGATGGGCGAGCTGAAAAAGAGCTTCCGTCCGGAGTTCTTGAACCGGATTGATGAAATCATCGTGTTCCACTCCCTGGAGGAAAAACACATCGCCGAAATCGTAACCCTGATGGCCGAGGATCTTCGCAAGCGCCTGAAAGAGCAGGAAGTGGACTTTGTCTTGACGGATAACGCCAAGGCATTCCTGGCTAAAGAAGGCTTTGATCCGACTTACGGAGCAAGACCGCTGCGCAGAGCCATTCAGAAGCATATAGAGGATCGGCTGTCTGAAGAATTGCTTCGCGGACATATTTCCAAGGGCGATACGTTGACGATCGACGAGCAGGACGGGGAATTGACCGTGACTCGCAATCAAGGCGTTGCAACATCTTAATAAGCTTTTACGTTATACATCCTGTACCCTGACTCGGGTGCAGGATGTTTTTGCGTTTTATGGGGGATAAGGGTTTTCTTTACCCCCACAAAATGGTAAACTTTGATAAGATGCGATAGGCAACGGATGGAACATCAGCTAGGAGAATAATCAATGGCCAAACAAAAAACGAAATTTTGCTGCCAGGAGTGCGGCTATGAATCGCCGAAATGGCTGGGGAAATGCCCCGGCTGTCAAGCATGGAATACATTTGTGGAAGAAGTGGAAACCGTCACCAAAACGCAAGGCATCTCTTCTTCCTTACTGAAGTCGAAAGAAAAGCCTGTTTCGATCATAAATATTAAGAGCAGCGAAGAACAGCGTATCGTAACACGGAACAAAGAATTGAATCGGGTTCTTGGCGGAGGCCTGGTGCCGGGGTCGCTGCTGCTTGTCGGCGGAGACCCGGGGATAGGCAAATCTACGCTGCTGCTGCAAACCTCGCATGATTTGACCCTTAGTAATCAAAAGGTGCTGTACGTATCGGGTGAAGAATCGGTTAGGCAGACCAAGCTGAGGGCAGATCGGCTAAACGCAGCATCCGAACAATTGTTCGTGTTGTGCGAAACGAATCTGGAATTAATTGAAGCCGCGATTGAAGAGGTGCAGCCTGATTTTGTCGTTATCGACTCGATACAGACGGTATATCATCCTGCTATCGGCTCGGCCCCGGGAAGCGTTTCGCAGGTTAGGGAATGCACGGGTCATTTCATGCGAATTGCCAAGATCAAAGGCATTGCGACCGTTCTTGTCGGGCATGTGACCAAAGAGGGGGCCATCGCAGGCCCGAGAATGCTGGAGCATATGGTGGACTGTGTGCTTTATTTTGAAGGGGAACGTCACCATTCCTATCGTTTGCTCCGCGCGGTAAAAAACCGCTTCGGTTCAACGAATGAAATCGGCATTTTCGAAATGCAGGAGAGCGGACTAGTTGAAGTCAACAACCCTTCGGAGCTGTTTTTGTCCGAGAGGCCGCTCGGAGTATCCGGCTCTACTGTTGTAGCCAGTATGGAGGGAACCCGGCCGGTGCTCGTTGAGCTGCAGGCGCTGGTCTCTTCGACTAATTTTCCTTCCCCGCGGAGAATGTCAACCGGGATCGACCACAATCGGCTGGCATTAATCATAGCCGTACTTGAGAAGCGGATGGGCATGTTTTTGCAAAATCAGGATGCTTACGTTAACGTGGCCGGAGGGGTAAAGCTCGATGAACCGGCTGTCGATCTCGCTATAGCGGTCAGCATAGCCTCCAGCTTAAGGGAACAGCCTACCCAGCCGTTCGATGTGGTATTCGGCGAGGTGGGGCTGACAGGTGAAGTAAGAGGCGTATCGCGGGTCGATCAGCGGGTGAAGGAAGCCGAGAAGCTTGGATTTAAGCGGGTCATCGTTCCGGAAAAAAGCCTGAAGGGCTGGACTCCTCCAACCGGGATAGAAGTCATAGGCGTCAATACGGTAGCCGAGGCGTTAAAGGCTGCATTGGGATAAAGTAGCATTTTGGAAACCGATCCATACGGAAAGCGTAAAGTGATACGGGGGACCCCTGGGAAACGTGAGCGTCCGCTGTCGGGATATATAATATGAATTTCCTGATAACAACAGCGGCCGATAGCTGCCACCTGGAGACCGGAGCTATTACAGCATTCATAGAAATCTGACTTTCCCGTCGGAAAGTCCAATAGAGCTTACGAAGTAGGTTTTCCTACGGAAAACCCAAAGAGAATGCTTACGAAGTAGACTTTCCTACGGAAAGTCCAAGCAAAGCTTACGAAGTAGGTTTTCCTACGGAAAACCCTTAGGAGGGACAACATGAGCAAGGAAGAAACCAAAAGAGATATGAGCCAGCTTCTGCAGATGGTAGCGCCAGGGACCGCTTTCCGGGAAGGGCTCGAGAACGTGCTCCGGGCAAAGACAGGCGCGTTGATCGTCGTCGGTTACAGTCCGGAAGTGATGGAAATCGTGGATGGAGGCTTCTCTATTAACTGTGACTTCTCGCCGAACTATTTGTACGAGCTTGCGAAAATGGACGGTGCGATCATTCTAAGCGAAGATTTGAAGCGTATTCTGTACGCCAATACACAGCTGATACCGAATTCCTCCATAACCTCTTCCGAAACGGGGATTAGACACAGAACGGCAGAGCGCGTGGCCAAACAAACCTCCAAGCTCGTGGTGTCCATCTCCCAGAGACGAAATGTAATTACGCTGTATCAGGGGAATTTGCGGTATGCGCTGAAAGACATGGGAGTCATCCTGACCAAGGCGAACCAGGCGATTCAGACGCTGGAGAAATACAAGTCGGTGCTTGACCAAGCTCTGACCAATTTGGGCGCATCCGAATTTGAAGAGCTGGTTACGCTGCATGATGTAACGAATGTGGTGCAGCGCATAGAGATGGTGCTGCGCATCAAATCCGAGATTAAGCGGTACATTAATGAGTTGGGAACCGAAGGCCGTCTTATTAGTATGCAGCTGGAAGAGCTTGTCGGTGCGACGGAGCATGAGGCGCTTCTTTTGATCAAAGACTACGTCAGAGAATTGAATGAGGATAAGGTTAAAGATGTCCACCACAGCCTAAGACGACTTGCTACGGATGAAATGCTGGATCATTCTCATATCGCCCGGATTCTGGGCTACCCTCATGCCAGCATCAGCGCTGAGGATACGGTATCGCCTAGGGGTTACCGTGTGCTGAACAAGATTCCGCGTCTCCCGTCGGTGATCATCCAAAATTTGGTGGAGAAGTTCGGTCAGCTGCCTCATTTGATGATGGCTACCATCGACGAACTGGATGAAGTCGACGGTATTGGGGAAGTCAGGGCACGTGCGATCAAAGAGGGTCTGAAACGAATTCAAGATCAAGTACTCATTGACAGACATATTTAACTTGCATACAATCAGAAAGTAGCCTAATATAATAAGTTATATTAGGGTACAGTATAACCAGAGGTGGACAAATAATGCTAACTAAATCTATTCCCAATCTTTTTACATTAGGGAACTTGTTTTTAGGATTTATATCAATCATTCTTGCTTTTAACAAGGAAGCGGAGTGGGCGGCGATTATGGTCATTATTGCCATGCTGTGTGACGGCTTGGACGGTCGCGTAGCAAGAGCGCTGAATGCCCAGAGCGAATTCGGTAAAGAGCTGGACTCTTTGTCGGATGTCATTTCGTTCGGTGTTGCTCCGGCTTTTATTATGTATGTAGTCGCTTTTACCGACATGCCTGCTGCGGCGGCCTGGATCGTAACAGCGATCTTCCCGATTTGCGGTGCGCTTCGCTTGGCTCGGTTTAATGTGGTAGCCGGTGTTCCGGGGTATTTTATCGGTCTTCCGATTCCGGCAGCCGGAGGCGTTCTTTGTACGCTGGCGTTGTTCCATACCGAACTGAACACGATTATTTTGGTGTTGAGCACCCTGTTGTTATCGTACTTAATGGTTAGTACTGTGAAATATCCTAACTTCAAAAAAGTCGGTATTCCGAAAAAAGCCATCTGGATTACACCGATAGTCGTCGCTATCGCCGTATTCGTAGCTTATAAATTTCCGGGCACCTTATCCAAAATGATCTTTGTACCGCTGCTGTTATATGCACTGTACGGCTTAAAAAAAAACGTTGAACGCCTCCTGCCGAAACGGAGAAGAAAGAACAACTCCAGAGACGAGGCCAATTCCGAAACCAGATCTATGTAAGAACAGCGAAAATGAAAAGCATTTATTTTCCTTGAGAAGGGAAGTAAATGCTTTTTTTATTTTTTTCTTGAGCTGGAACGATTAGGCAGGAAACTTTTGGTTCATAATTGTAACGAGGTATTTTTAATTTCAACGTTTTGGAGGTGATTCTATGATGAAAAGATGGTTGCAATGTTTATTTGCAGTTATCGGGGGCGTGTTGGGATATGAGTGGAGTGATACCGTCGGACAACCATTTTTTAAAATCATAGAAACGGTGTTCGGTTTGGAGCAGGTAAGCGGAGAAGCTTACTGGATGATGTTTGCCGGAGTAGCGCTTTTTTATTTGGTTAGTTCCTGGACAGTGAATTATGGGCTGCAAATGATGCAAGCTAGCGAAGAGAAAGTATCGGCAATGCCTATTGCGGACATAATCGCAGGAACATTAGGGATGGTCCTTGGATTCTTGATGAGTGTGATGCTATTGACCCCGTTCGAGCAAGCAGGACTATTCTCGCCGCTTCTTCAAGTGATTTTCACGGTAATGTTCGGGATTATTGGCTTTCGTCTTGGCTATGTGAAGAGAGAAGAGCTTATCGTGCTGCTCACCAAAAGCAGTTCAGGCAAAGAACGAGGCTCAAATGAAGGAAAGGGTTTCGAGGAGCATAAAATTCTTGATACCAGCGTGATTATCGACGGACGTATTGCGGATATTTGTAAGACGGGGTTCATTGAAGGGACACTGGTCATTCCCGAGTTTGTGCTGGAAGAGCTGCAGCATATTGCGGATTCATCGGATTTGCTTAAGCGGAACAGAGGGCGACGGGGGCTCGATATTTTGAATAAAATTCAAAAGGAGCTCGAGGTGAAGGTGCTGATCTATGAAGGGGATTTTGAAGAAATCTCCGAGGTGGACAGCAAGCTGGTGAAGCTGGCTAAAGTGCTGCAGGGTAAAGTGATCACGAACGATTTCAATTTGAATAAAGTATGCGAGCTGCAAGGTGTCTCCGTTCTGAATATTAATGATTTGGCTAATGCCGTCAAGCCGGTCGTGCTGCCGGGTGAAGAAATCCTGGTTCAGGTCATTAAGGATGGTAAGGAGCACGGGCAGGGCGTTGCTTATTTGGATGACGGAACGATGATCGTGGTCGAGGGAGGCCGTGATTTCATCGGAACGACTCTGGATGTTCTTGTTACGAGCGTGCTGCAGACATCTGCGGGAAGAATGATTTTTGCCAAACCGAAACTATTGGAAAAAGCGCTCTAAAACGTATATGATAGGAAGAGTGCATCGTAAAGATAAGTAGTAGGTGAAGGCTATGAATCAGCTGGGAGTCGTAATCGTAGCGGCAGGGAAAGGCTCGCGGATGCGGACCGAGGAAAGCAAGCAATATTTGGAATTGGACGGTAAACCGATCCTGGTACATACGCTGGCGCTGTTCCAACGAATTGCCCAGGTCGATACGATCGTATTGGTCACAGGGGCAAACGATGTGGAACGCTGCAAGGCTTACGTGGAACAGTACGGGCTTCATAAAGTGCGTCATATCATTGTCGGCGGCAAGGAACGGCAGGATTCGGTGTACCGGGGGCTGCAGGCGCTTAAAGGAATCGTGGAATGGGTTATGGTCCATGACGGGGTACGCCCTTTTGCTGCAGAGGAGCACATCATGGCGTGCTGGCGTAAAGCCAAGGAGACCGAGGCCGCCGTGCTGGCCGTTCCAGTTAAAGATACCATTAAAGTAGTCGATCCGGAGGGAACGATCCAGTCCACCCCGGACCGGCGCAGCTTGTGGGCGATTCAGACCCCACAAGCTTTTCGTTTTTCCTTATTGCTTGAGGCCTATGAGCGTGCTGAGAAGGAGCAGTTTACAGGAACGGATGACGCTATGCTGGTAGAGAGGATCGGCACGCCGGTGCAGGTTGTGGAAGCGGATTATTATAATATCAAAATAACGACTCCTGAGGATCTTCCATGGGCGTCGTGGATCATACAAAATGTCAGGGGAGAGGACAAATCATGATTCGAGTGGGACAAGGATTTGACGTGCATCAATTAGTAGAAGGGCGTAAATGCATTATCGGGGGCGTAGAGATCCCGTATGAAAAAGGATTGCTGGGCCACTCTGACGCCGACGTGCTGCTGCATGCCATCAGCGATGCCATACTCGGCGCTCTCGGGCAGGGCGATATCGGCAAGCATTTTCCGGATACAGCGGCGGAATACAAGGATGCAGACAGCTACAAGCTGCTGTTGGACGTATGGAAGCTGGCGAAGGAAGCGGGATATAAGCTCGGAAATATCGACTCGACGATCATTGCCCAGAAGCCTAAGATGGCTCCGCACATTCCGGCTATGGTTCAAAGAATTGCGGAAGCGCTCGAGGCAGATCCTTCTCAAGTGAATGTCAAAGCGACGACGACGGAGCAGCTCGGCTTTACCGGACGGGGAGAAGGAATCGCCGCACAATCGGTTGTTTGTTTGATTCAAGGTGTGCTATCATAACTACTACCTATAGGGTTTAACGGTTTTTGCAGATAGGAGAGGAGCATCAGCAATGTCAGAACAATTTCGCGTAAGATATGCACCAAGCCCGACGGGCCATCTTCATATCGGTGGCGCGCGTACGGCTTTATTCAACTATTTGATCGCCCGTAAGAAGAACGGGCAGTTCATCATCCGGTTTGAGGATACGGACCAAACCCGTCACCTGGAATCGGGGATCGACAGCCAGCTGAACGGGTTGAAGTGGCTTGGCCTCGACTGGGACGAAAGCGTGGACGTAGGCGGTCCTTACGGCCCTTACCGTCAAACCGAGCGTCTGGACCTTTATCGTCCGTTTGTCGAGAAAATGCTGCAAAACGGTCATGCGTACCACTGCTATTGTTCCGAAGAGGATCTCGAGCAGGAGCGGGCGGAACAGGAGGCTAGAGGCGAGATGCCTCGTTATTCCGGCAAATGCCGTCATTTGACTCCGGAGCAGGTAGAGCAATTTAAAGCGGAAGGACGCAAGCCTTCCATCCGTTTCCGCGTGCCGGAAGACAAGATCATTGCGTTCGAGGATCTTATCCGCGACCATGTCGAGTTTGAATCCAACGGCATCGGTGACTTCATCATCGTGCGACCGGACGGCATTCCGACGTACAACTTCGCGGTTATTCTAGACGATCATTTGATGAACATCACTCTCGTTATTCGCGGCGAGGAGCACTTGTCCAATACGCCGAGACAAATTATGATGTATGAGGCTCTGGGTCTTCCTGTACCTGATTTCGCCCACTTGGCGCTGATCTTGAATCAGGACCGCAAAAAAATGAGCAAGCGTGACGAATCTATCATCCAGTTCATTGAGCAATATAAGGAGCTGGGTTACTTGCCTGAAGCGGTATTGAACTTTATCACGCTGCTTGGCTGGTCGCCGAAGGGGGAAGAAGAAATCTTCACCAAGGAGGAGCTGATCGCTCAGTTCGATCTGGATCGTCTCTCCAAGAGCCCGGCTGTCTTTGATATGGACAAGCTGAACTGGATGAACAATCATTATTTGAAGAAAGCGGAGCCTTCACGCGTAGTAGAGCTGGCGCTTCCGCATCTGCAAAAAGCGGGACGCGTTCCGCAGGAGCTTACGGCCGAGCAGCAAGAATGGGTGAGCCGCCTTATCGGGCTTAACCAGGATAGAATGCAGTATGCCGCCGAAATCGTGAAGCTCTCCGACCTCTTTTTCCAAGAGGATGTAACCGTGGAGGACGAGGAGGCGAAGGCCGTTCTGGCGGAGGAATACGTTCCTGTCGTACTGGGAAGCTTCCTGAAGCAAGTAGAGGAAGCAGAGTCATTCGCGGTGGAGAACATTCCCGGATTGCTTAAAGCAGTGCAGAAGGAAACCGGCTATAAGGGGAAACAGCTGTTCATGACGATCCGCGTCGCTCTGACGGGTCAAGTTCACGGGCCGGATTTGAACATGTCCTTGTATTTGCTCGGCAAGGATAAGGTCATTGCCCGACTGAAGAAGTTATTGTAAACCTTACGGTTTTTCGTTATACTAAGTAACATTAATAATTGATGATGGCGTTGAACAGGAGAGTACGATTGAGCAGGGATTTGCAGAGAGGGTGACCGGGCTTGCCGCGTAAAAGCGGGGCTTGTGCTGGAAGTTATCCATTCCCGTTAATCCGAATTGCACCTGGGAGCCGCACTGACGAGCTTTTTCCCCATGGGAAAACAGGGTAGTCATGCCGTCACGTTCACGTTACGAACGCCGAGATGGACGAGAATTGGGTCCGAAGCAGAGTGGAACCGCGCAATTTTTACGCCTCTGCAGCCTTTTACAGGCTGTAGGGGCTTTTTTCATTTCATGGGGTTGCTTGCATCTAGCTTGATGAGGAGAAAGGTGAGTCATCATGTTCAAGTCGATGAAAGAAGATATCGAAACGATTTTTGAGAACGACCCTGCTGCCCGCAGCTGGTTTGAAGTAGCTTTTACCTATTCCGGTCTGCATGCGCTCTGGGCGCATCGTGTGGCCCATTTTCTTTATAAGAGAAAATGGTTTACGACAGCAAGAATCATCTCCCAGTTCAGCCGCTTCATGACAGGGATTGAGATTCATCCGGGAGCTGTCATCGGCCGCCGGTTTTTCATAGACCACGGGATGGGTGTGATCATTGGAGAAACCTGCGAAATCGGCGATGATGTCGTTTTGTACCAAGGCGTCACGCTCGGGGGAACAGGGAAGGAGAAAGGGAAACGCCATCCGACGATCGGCAATAATGTTGTCATCGGCTCCGGCGCCAAGGTGCTTGGTTCCTTCACGGTCGGTGACAACTCCAACGTAGGCTCCAATGCGGTTGTACTTCGGGAGGTTCCTCCGAATTGTACGGTGGTAGGCAATCCGGGGCGGATTGTGAAGCGGGATGGCGTTCGTGTCGGAAGATTGGACCATAATAATCTGCCTGACCCGGTCGTTGATATGTTCCGTCAAATGCAAGAGCAAATCGATGATCTGAAGCAGCAAGTTCAAGAATTAAAGAACCAGAATGGAGGCGTTAACGAATCATGGCGCTAAAAATTTATAATACGCTGACTCGAGCGAAGGAGACGTTCCAGCCGCTAGAGCCGGGAAAGATCAAAATGTATGTGTGCGGCCCAACGGTTTACGACTATATCCACATCGGCAATGCCCGTCCTGTCATTTTCTTCGATGTGGTTAGACGTTATCTTGAGTTTATCGGCTATGACGTTACCTACGTTGTAAATTTTACCGATGTGGATGATAAGCTGATCAAACGAGCGGCTCAAATGGAGCTCACCGTTCCGGAAGTAGCGGATATGTTCATCCAGAAGTTTTACGAGGATACGGAAGGGCTGGGCGTCCGGAAAGCGACCTTGAATCCGCGTGTAACGGAAAACATCGATGAAATCATCGCTTTTATCGACGGGCTGGTTGAGAAGGGCTATGCTTATGAGAATGGCGGAGACGTCTATTTCCGTACGACGAAATTCGATGAATACGGTAAGCTGTCCCACCAAAACCTGGAGGAGCTTCAGTTCGGCATTCGTGTTGAGGTGGACGATCGCAAGGAAAATCCGCAGGACTTCGTCTTGTGGAAGGCGGCGAAGCCGGGTGAAATTTCCTGGTCAAGCCCATGGGGTGAAGGAAGACCGGGCTGGCATATTGAATGCTCCACGATGGTGCATAAGTATCTGGGGAATACAATTGATATTCACGGCGGGGGCCAGGATCTTCAATTCCCGCATCATGAGTGCGAGATTGCCCAGTCGGAGTGCTTTACCGGCCATACGATGGCCAATTACTGGATGCACAACGGATACATTAACATCAATAATGAAAAAATGTCCAAGTCACTCGGCAACGGCGTTAATGTGAATCAGCTGCTGAAGACGATCAGCCCGCAGGTCATCCGGTATTTCATGCTGTCCGCGCATTACCGCAATCCGCTTAACTTCAGCGATGAGACGATAGAGCAGGCCAAGAACGGATTGGCGCGTATCGACAATTGCATCGCCAACATTAAGCATCGACTTGCCAGCGCGGCAGAAGGAGCGGCGTCTGAAGAGGTGGCTCGATCCGTCGCAGAGGTTTTGAATCAATTCACAGCCAAAATGAACGACGACTTCAACACTCCGGATGCGATCACTTCCGTGTTCGAGCTGGTCAATATTGCGAATCCTTACGTTCAACTGGAGAACGTCACACAGGGAACGCTCAACCTGCTGCTGGAGCATTTTGAAAAGATGGATAGCATCCTGGGCATACTATCCAAAGCGGAAGAGGAGCTGCTGGATGAGGAGATTGAGCAGCTGATCGTGGAACGTACCGAGGCCAGAAAGTCCAAAAACTGGGCGCGTGCGGACGAGATTCGCAATTTGCTGACCGAGCGCGGCATCCTGCTGGAAGATACGGCACAGGGTATCCGTTGGCGGAGAAAATGATGAAAGATCCCATCCCTTTCGATTCCGATCTGTTCTGTTTTCCGCCGGCTAAAGACCCGCAGCAGTTAAACCCTCTCGTGCTTGCATATATTGGCGACGCGGTCTATGAAATGTTCATTCGGCAGTATGTCATCTCAAAAGCGAATCATCGGCCTAACCACCTGCATAAGCAGGCTACCCAATATGTGTCGGCACGGGCGCAAGCCAAGGCTTTGCAGGCATGGCTGCCTTTGCTTACCGAAGAGGAAACGGATGTTGTGAAGCGGGGCCGCAATGCCAAATCCGGAACGTCCGCCAAAAACGCGGACATTCTGGAATATCGCCACAGTACCGCCTTTGAATGCTTGATCGGATATTTGTATTACACGAAACGATTGGAAAGACTTCATTATTTGCTCATGCTGTCCCTGGAACGCGATGAGGGCAAAGTATAGCAGGGCAAGAGCCGATCGTCAAAAGAAGGAGAGACAACGTATGGAGGAATTTATCGCTGGCAAGCATTCCGTGCTGGAGGCGCTTCGCTCCGGAAGAACCATCAACAAGATATGGATTGCCGAAAATGCGCAAAAACAGCTGACCCAGCCTATTATTGCCGAAGCGAAGCAAAACGGGGTCATCGTCCAGACCGCCGATAAGCGCAAGCTGGACCAAATGGTCAACGATGTGCAGCATCAGGGTGTCGTAGCACAAGTGGCCGCCTATGATTATGTGGAAGTGGAGGATATTCTGGCATACGCCCAAAGCCGCAGCGAGGAGCCTTTCATCCTGATTCTCGATGAGATCGAGGACCCCCATAACCTGGGCTCGATTCTGCGGACAGCCGACTGTACCGGCGTCCATGGCGTGATTATACCGAAACGCAGATCCGTAGGTCTGACTGCCACGGTATCCAAAACCTCAGCCGGTGCAGTAGAATATGTGCGTGTGGCTAGGGTAACGAATCTGGCCCAGACGATAGAGCAGCTCAAGGAGCGGGGCATCTGGGTGGCCGGTACCGACGTCGCCGCGCAGCAGCCGCTGTACCAAACTAACCTGAACATGCCTCTCGCTCTGGTCATAGGAAACGAGAATAAAGGCATGGGCAGACTCATCAAGGAAAAATGCGACTTCCTGCTGAAGCTTCCGATGTTCGGGCACATCAATTCGTTGAATGCGTCGGTGGCGGCGTCCGTCTTTATGTACGAGGTTGTACGCCAACGTTTAACCGCGAAATAGACGGCTGGAAACATGATCCAGGAAATCCTCATTGTAGATGGATATAACATTATCGGTGCCTGGCCGGAGCTGCAAAAGCTAAAGGATATCAGCCTGGAGGAAGCGCGCGACCGGCTTATCGAGCTGTTGGCGGAATATCAGTCTTTTTCGGGAACCAGGGTGCTGCTTGTGTTTGACGCTTACTTCGTGCCGGGCCTCGGAGGTAAATATTTGCAAAGCAAGCTGTCTGTGTTTTATACCAAGGAAAAAGAGACGGCGGACGAGCTCATCGAGCGGCTCGTAACCGAACATATCGGGCGCCGCAAGCAAATTTATGTGGCGACCTCCGATATGACCGAGCAGCACGTGATCTTTGGCAAGGGAGCATTTCGTGTGCCGGCCGGAGAGCTTCTCAACAAGGTTAAGCAGTCCAAACGGGAAATTCAGCACAAGATACAGCATGAACCTACTGGAAAAAGAAACACATTTGACAGTAATTTGAAGGGCGACATGAAGGCTCTGTTCGAAAAATGGCGGAGAGGCCAGTCATAATCGGCTATTTCCGGTCTTTGGGTCTATGGAATTTGGTTGACGATGTTAGATTACATAATGTATACTTATCCTAGCTTTCATGGGAAATAAGGAATCGTAGTCTTGCCAGGCCGGAGGGATTGTCCGTGAGTGTCGACCTCAAAGAACTGAGAATGTACGAATATGACCTCAAGGCAGATGAAGACATTGTCGATGCGGTTCGCGACGGAGACAGCGACGCATTGGAGTACTTGATTAACAAGTACAAGAACTTCGTTCGAGCCAAAGCGCGCTCTTATTTTTTGATAGGAGCGGACAGGGAAGATATCGTACAGGAAGGTATGATAGGTTTATATAAATCGATCCGGGACTTTCGAGGGGATAAACTCGCCTCCTTTAAGGCTTTTGCGGAGTTATGTATCACCCGGCAGATCATCACGGCTATTAAGACCGCTACACGCCAGAAGCATATTCCTCTTAATTCTTACGTATCGCTGGACAAGCCCATTTATGATGAAGACTCTGACCGAACCTTGCTTGATGTGATCTGCGGTACCCGCGTGACGGATCCGGAAGAATTGATCATCAATCAAGAAGAGTTCAGCGGTCTGGAAGACAAGATGGGAGAGATTCTGAGCGATCTTGAACGCAGAGTGCTGATGCTTTATTTGGATGGCCGTTCCTATCAGGAAATAGCGGTAGATTTGGACCGTCATGTGAAGTCGATTGATAATGCTTTGCAGCGCGTTAAGAGAAAGTTGGAACGATATTTGGAAGTTAGAGACGCATAGAAGGCACCCCGTGGCATAGGCAGGGTGCTTTATTTTTTTTTATCCAGAAAGCTCTGGCCCGGTAATGATAGCATTCCTTTTCGATACAGGTTTACAGAATCGTCCCTTGGTCCATACTGGTACTTATAGGCGAAGGCGAATGGAGCGGTATAGTAGTAATAGGTTTCCCTTGACACCTAAATGGCGCTGTGCTAAAGTACATAGGTAGCCTTAAAACTGTAAGGCGTTTTTTTGCTGAACCTTTAAGGTTTAAAAAATTGAGGCTGGTCCGTAGGAGGTGTACATCATGCGGGTTATTATCACGTTAGCGTGCACGAACTGCAAGCAAAGAAACTATACGTCCAATAAAAATAAGCGCAACCATCCAGACCGCATGGAGTTGAAGAAGTTTTGCAAGTTTTGCAATGAACATACCGCTCATCGCGAAACTAGGTAGTTTCTTGGAGGTGTAGTTGTGTCCTTTTTGGCTAGAATGAGGCAAGGATTCGGCAACACGTTTTCTTTTTTTGTGGACAGCTGGTCCGAATTGAAAAAGGTGAAGTGGCCAAGTCGTAAGGAATTGACCAGCTACACGCTTGTCGTTCTGTTTACGGTTGTCTTCACGACCATTTACTTCTACGTACTTGATTTGGGCATTTCTGAGCTGCTTCGTCTTGTTTTTAATAAAACGGGAGCATAGGTGGCTAATATGGAAATGGAAAAAAGATGGTACGTCGTACATACCTATTCCGGGTATGAGAATAAGGTCAAGGCAAACTTGGAGAAGCGCGTTGAATCAATGGATATGAAGGACAAGATCTTTCGTGTTCTGGTTCCGATGGAAGAAGAGCTTGTGAATAAAGACGGCAAGAAGAAGACGGTTATGCGTAAGGTGTACCCGGGTTATGTTTTGGTCGAAATGATTCAAACCGATGACTCGTGGTATGTTGTGCGTAATACGCCGGGAGTAACCGGTTTTGTCGGTTCGACAGGATCGGGTTCGAAGCCTACGGCACTGCTTCCTGATGAAGTGGATGCTATTCTCAAGCATATGGGCATCGAAGAGCCGAAGCCGAAGATTGACTTCGAACTGAAAGAAACCGTTCGTGTGAAAGTGGGACCTTTTGCGAATTTTGTCGGGTCTGTAGAAGAAATTCTTATCGACAAGGCAAAGCTGAAGGTACATGTAAACATGTTCGGGCGGGAAACGCCTGTGGAGCTTGATTACCACCAGGTAGAAAAGCTCTAGGTCGTAGAGGTCCGCCACACTACGTACAAGGGGGTGTCACACAATGGCAAAAAAGGTTATCAAGATTGTTAAGCTTCAAGTTCCTGCTGGTAAAGCGAATCCGGCTCCGCCAATCGGTCCGGCTTTGGGTCAAGCAGGTGTTAACATCATGGCTTTTTGTAAAGAGTTCAACGCTCGTACTGCAGACCAAGCTGGTTTGATCATTCCGGTTGAAATCACAGTATTCGAGGACCGTTCCTTTACGTTTATTTGCAAAACTCCACCGGCTGCTGTATTGCTGCGTGTTGCTGCAAAAATCGAAAAAGGTTCCGGCGAGCCTAACAAAAAGAAAGTTGCTACAGTAAAACGTGCAACTGTCCGTGAAATCGCTGAACAAAAAATGCCCGATCTTAACGCTGCATCCGTTGAGGCTGCAATGCGCATGGTCGAAGGTACTGCTCGCAGTATGGGTGTTGTTATCGAGGACTAATTCCTGTTTCCAGGAAAAACGAGTGACAGCCGGCATAGCTTTGGCTATGTAATGGTTGCACAACGAGTGACAACTGACATGGCTCCGCCTATGTAACAGTTGCACTATCAGTGACAATCGACATGATTTATCTCATGTAACGATTGCACTATCAGTGACAACTGACATCATAGATATGATGTAACAGTTGCACTACAAGTGGGAGGATATTCCGCTAATACCACAGAGGAGGACAAACAAAGTGCCTAAACACGGTAAAAAGTATTTAGAAGCTGCTAAGCTTATTGATGCTGATGCGGTTTTCGAACCGTTGGAAGCTATTGAGCTTGTAAAAAAAGCGGCAACTGCTAAGTTTGACGAAACCGTTGAAGTAGCAGTACGTTTGGGTGTAGACCCGCGTAAACAAGACCAAGCTGTTCGTGGCGTAGTTGTATTGCCGCACGGTACTGGTAAAACGAAACGTGTTCTTGTATTTGCTAAAGGCGAAAAAGCAAAAGAAGCGGAAGCTGCTGGCGCTGACTTCGTTGGCGATCAAGACATGATTAACAAGATCCAACAAGGTTGGTTCGACTTTGATGTGTGCGTAGCGACCCCTGACATGATGAGTGAAGTGGGTAAGCTGGGACGTATCTTGGGTGGTAAAGGTTTGATGCCTAACCCTAAAGCCGGTACGGTTACGTTTGACGTAGCTAAAGCGGTTCAGGAGATCAAGGCTGGTAAAATCGAATACCGCTTGGATAAAGCTGGTCAAATCCATGCTCCTATCGGTAAAGTATCCTTCGATGCTGAGAAGCTGGCTGACAACTTCCGTGCATTGGTTGATGCTTTGAACAGAGCGAAGCCTGCGGCTGCTAAAGGTGTATACCTGAAAAACATCGCTGTTTCCTCGACTATGGGACCTAGCGCGCGTGTAAACGTACAAACCTTTAGATAAGGATAAGCTTGGCAGTTGACTTTTTAAGTCGCACATGCTAACCTATCTAAGTTGATAATCGAATATGACTTACCGTAGACAGCAGGTGCTGGTGAACAGCTTAATTTCCTGCCGAGGTGTTATGATATAGAATCGGTTTTCTTTGCTTCAACACAAAGAAACGTGAATCATCATGCCTTCGCATTGTCTGCGAAGGCATTTTTGCTTTAAGCGGAACCCTTCGCAGACATGACCGATAGAACGTAATGAACGGTGACTAGCGGAATGTTTACGAGTTAAGTTGATACGGTAACTGACGAGTCCGTTTTCTTCTTTGAAAACTTACTTTTTGATGACGGAGACCGTTTTCTCACGAAAACTTTAGGAGGTGCAAAAATGGCAAACGCGAAAATTCTTGAGCAAAAATCTCAGCAGGTTGCGGAAGTAACCGAGAAGCTGAAAGGCAGCTCTTGCACGATCGTTGCTGACTACCGCGGTTTGAACGTGGCTCAAGTTACTGAGCTTCGTAAGCAGCTGCGCGAAGCAGGCATTGAATTCCAAGTATTGAAAAACACTTTGGCTAGACGTGCTACCGCGAGTGCTGAACTGAGCGAGTTGAATGAGTACCTTACAGGTCCTACAGCCATCGCTTTCAGTAAAGACGATATCGTTGCTCCTGCAAAAATCTTGACGGCTTTTGCAAAGAAAAACGAGCATCTGAACGTTAAAGCAGGTGTAGTAGAAGGTAAAGTTGTTGATGTAAACCAAATCAAGGCACTGGCCGAGCTTCCTTCCAGAGAAGGCTTGCTGTCCATGTTGCTCAGCGTGCTCCAAGCTCCTGTTCGCAACTTCGCCCTTGCGGTTAAAGCTGTGGCAGAAAAAGACGGCGGCGCGCAAGAAGCTTAAGCTTCTTTCAATTTTAATCTCGTAAAACAATAAATTATTGGAGGTATATATACCATGAGTAAAGAGCAAATCTTGGAAGCCATTAAAGGCATGACAGTTTTGGAATTGAACGATCTTGTTAAAGCAATCGAAGAAGAATTCGGCGTAACTGCTGCAGCTCCAGTAGCTGTTGTAGCTGGCGGTGGCGCTGCTGCTGAAGCTGCTGAGCAAACAGAATTCGATGTAATTCTGGCTAACGCTGGCGCTTCCAAAATCAACGTTATCAAAGTTGTTCGTGAGATCACTGGTCTTGGTTTGAAAGAAGCTAAAGACTTGGTTGACGGCGCTCCAAAACCAATCAAAGAAAAAGTGGGCAAAGAAGAAGCTGATGCTATCAAAGCTAAACTTGAAGAAGCTGGCGCATCTGTAGAAGTAAAATAGTTTCTGTTTCCATTAAACCCCTTGGAGCTTGTTACTTCAGGGGGTTTTCTCTATCTTCATCGGGGTGGCCACAGCACGGACGATAGATAAGAACGTCTAGGGAGGTGAAGGAAATCAACGACCATTATTATTCACAAAAGCCGACTGCGGCACATGACGTACATACAGTGGAAGAGACACTGAGAGGACGCAAGTTTACCTTTAGTACCGATGCCGGAGTCTTTTCCAAAAAGGGGGTCGATTATGGGTCCAAGGTGTTAATAGCTGCAATGCAGCTGCCTGAAGATGCTCAGGTGCTTGACGTGGGCTGCGGATACGGACCGATCGGGCTTGCCGCTGCGATGTGTGTACCTCGAGGGAAGGTAACTCTTGTAGATATTAACGAAAGAGCAGTAGAGCTGGCTCGTTCCAACGCCCAGCGCAACCACATCACCAATGTGGAAATTTTGCAAAGCGATAAGCTGGCAGAAGTGCTCGACCGCAAATATGATGTTGTTCTGACGAACCCTCCTATTCGGGCGGGGAAAGAGACGGTGCATCAAATTTTTGAGCAGGCCTATGAGGTTCTGAATCCTGGCGGTGCATTGTGGGTCGTCATTCAGAAGAAGCAGGGAGCCCCTTCAGCCTTCGCCAAGCTGGAGAGTCTATTTTCGAAAGTAGCGGAAGTGGACAAGGATAAGGGCTATCGGATCTATAAAGCGGTGAAATAAGTGGGCTGTATGACAATTATGTTGACTTGACATTTTGTATGTGGTATTATTATAAAATGTCAGCATTAAGATTGGGTTATATGTCTTTAGTATGCTAAAATGTCAAGACATTTTTTCGCACCCGGGTGAATAAAGTTTAAGCATTCGACGTATAATGTTTAAATTTTAGGTAAAACCTACAAGGTATGGAGAAAATTATGGTAACATGAAAGTTGATGCATTTAGAAGCTTCCAAAAGAAGTATCACTTCAACAGTATTTACTCGAGAAGGCTTCAGGAGAGGCTTTTATTTTGTTCTATTGAGTAGACATGAGGGGTGAATCAAAGTTGGCGGGTCATCTTGTTCAATTAGGTCGACGCAAACGCAGGTCATACGCTCGGATTCATGAAGTTCTGGACGTTCCAAACTTGATTGAAATCCAACAAAAATCATACGAGTGGTTTTTGGAAGAAGGATTGCGTGAAATGTTTCAGGATATTTCCCCGATACAGGATTTTACGGGGAATTTGGTATTGGAGTTTATCGATTACAGCTTAGGAGAGCCTAAGTATTCGGTTGACGAGTCCAAAGAACGTGATGTTACTTACGCAGCTCCGCTTCGTGTGAAAGTGCGCTTGATCAATAAGGAAACTGGTGAAGTCAAAGAACAAGAAGTATTTATGGGAGATTTCCCTTTGATGACGGAAACAGGGACTTTTATTATCAATGGTGCCGAACGGGTTATCGTCAGTCAGCTGGTTCGTTCTCCTAGCGTCTATTTTAGCACGAAAGTGGACAAAAACGGCAAGAAAACATATACGGCTACCGTTATTCCTAACCGCGGCGCATGGCTGGAGTTAGAGACGGATGCCAAAGATATCATTTATGTTCGTATTGACCGTACTAGGAAGATTCCGGTTACTGTCCTGCTGAGAGCTCTTGGCTTTGGTACGGACGCGGAAATCTTGGACCTGCTCGGTGACGATGAGTATATCCGGAATACGCTGGATAAGGATAATACCGATTCTACAGATAAAGCATTAATTGAAATCTATGAACGTCTGCGTCCGGGCGAGCCGCCTACGCTGGATAATGCGAGAAGCTTGCTGGTAGCTCGTTTCTTCGATCCGAAGCGCTACGATTTGGCTAATGTCGGTCGCTATAAAATCAATAAAAAGCTTCACATCAAGAATAGATTGTTCAATCAGAGATTGGCTGAAACCTTGGTGGATTCCGAAACCGGTGAAATCATTGCAGAAGCAGGTCAATTGCTGGACCGTCGTCTTCTTGACGAGATTCTCCCTTATCTGGAGAATAACGTTGGATTCAAAGAGTATACGGCAGTTAACGGTGTAACGGAGATGGAGCGTATTCCTTTCCAATGCATCAATGTGTACTCTCCTATCGAAGACGGCAAGATCGTAAAAGTCATCGCCAACGGCAAGATCGATAAGTCGGTCAAAAACATTACGCCTGCAGATATCATTTCATCCATTAACTACTTCATCAATCTTCTGCATGGCATTGGCAGCACCGATGACATCGACCACCTGGGCAACAGACGTTTGCGTTCCGTCGGCGAATTGCTGCAAAACCAATTCCGTATCGGTTTGTCCCGTATGGAGCGTGTAGTTCGTGAGCGTATGTCCATTCAAGACGCTAACGTGATTACGCCGCAGGCTCTGATCAACATCAGACCGGTTATCGCTTCGATTAAAGAGTTTTTCGGAAGCTCCCAGCTGTCTCAGTTTATGGACCAAACGAACCCGTTGGCTGAGCTGACGCACAAGCGTCGTTTGTCCGCATTGGGTCCCGGCGGTTTGACGAGAGAGCGCGCTGGCTTTGAAGTCCGTGACGTTCACCACTCTCACTATGGCCGTATGTGTCCTATCGAGACTCCAGAGGGTCCAAACATCGGGTTGATCAACTCCTTGTCCACTTTTGCGAGAATCAATGAGTATGGCTTCATCGAAGCTCCATACCGTTGGGTAGATCCGAAGACGGGAGTCGTCACGGAGCAAATCGCATATTTGACGGCGGACGAGGAAGATAACTACGTTGTTGCCCAGGCGAACGCGGAGCTGACGGAAGAAGGCAAGTTTGCGAATGATTCCGTTATCGTTCGTTATAAAGATGATATTTTGACGCTGCCTAAGGCACGCGTTGACTATATGGATGTTTCTCCGAAACAGGTTGTGTCCGTCGCTACGGCTCTGATTCCGTTCCTGGAAAACGACGACTCCAACCGTGCCCTCATGGGTTCGAACATGCAGCGGCAAGCAGTGCCTTTGCTTATCCCTAAAGCGCCTCTCGTAGGTACGGGAATGGAGCATAAAGCGGCAAAGGATTCCGGCGTATGTATCGTGTCCAAGGTAGATGGTGTTGTTGAGCGCGTAACGGCTAACGAGATCTGGGTACGTCGTCAGCAAATGATAGACGGTAAACTCGTTAACGGTGATTTGATCAAGCATAAGCTTCATAAGTTTATGCGTTCCAACCAAGGTACTTGCATCAACCAGCGTCCGATTTGCCATAAAGGCGAGAAGGTTCGTGTCGGGGATATTTTGGCTGACGGACCATCTACGGAAATGGGCGAATTAGCATTGGGCCGCAACGTGGTCGTAGCGTTCATGACTTGGGAAGGCTACAACTACGAGGATGCTATCTTGCTTAGCCAAAAGCTAGTTAAAGAGGATGTGTACACATCCATTCATATTGAGGAATACGAATCCGAAGCGAGAGATACGAAGCTTGGACCGGAGGAAATTACGCGCGATATTCCAAACGTAGGTGAGGATGCGCTGAAGAATCTGGATGAGCGCGGTATTATTCGTGTCGGTGCCGAAATCGGCGCAGGTGATATTCTTGTTGGTAAAGTAACACCTAAAGGGGTTACGGAACTAACGGCGGAAGAGCGCTTGCTGCATGCAATTTTCGGTGAAAAAGCCCGTGAAGTTCGTGATACGTCCCTTCGCGTGCCGCACGGAACCGACGGTATCGTCGTTGACGTGAAAGTATTTACCCGTGAGAACGGCGATGAATTGCCTCCGGGCGTAAATCAGCTGGTTCGTGTCTATATCGCTCAAAAGCGGAAAATCTCCGAAGGCGACAAAATGGCCGGACGTCACGGTAACAAAGGGGTTATCGCGCGCATTCTGCCGGAAGAGGACATGCCGTTCTTGCCGGACGGAACTCCTGTTCAAGTCGTCTTGAACCCTCTGGGCGTTCCTTCGCGGATGAACATCGGTCAGGCGTTCGAGGTTCACTTGGGTATGGCTGCCAACTTGCTTGGTATTCATACAGCTACACCGGTATTCGACGGTGCTCGTGAATATGACGTATTCGATACGATGGAAGAAGCAGGTATGAACCGCAGCGGTAAAACAAAACTGTATGATGGTCGTACGGGTGAAGAGTTCGAACGCGAAGTTACCGTTGGGATCATGTACATGATTAAACTGGCGCATATGGTTGACGATAAAATCCATGCCCGATCTACTGGTCCTTACTCTCTTGTCACGCAGCAGCCATTGGGAGGTAAAGCTCAATTCGGCGGACAGCGTTTCGGGGAGATGGAGGTTTGGGCGTTGGAAGCTTATGGTGCCGCTTATACACTGCAAGAAATTTTGACCGTGAAATCCGATGACGTTGTCGGTCGTGTCAAAACATATGAATCGATTGTAAAAGGTGAAAACGTTCCTGAGCCTGGTGTTCCGGAATCCTTTAAAGTATTGATCAAAGAGCTTCAGAGCTTGGGTATGGACGTTAAGATCCTCTCTGGAGACGAGCAAGAAATCGAAATGAAGGAAATGGACGACGAAGACGAGGTAACTAGCGATAAGCTGAACCTTAATCTCGAAGGCGCGGAGTTAGGTGTAGAATAACGCAATGTTCGTGAGACCGTCAGGCTCTACAGAGGCAGCCTTAATAAGGCTTATGCTTACAATGCAGTTTTGTTCCACAAAACTTTAAGGAGGGTTGCTCCTTGATGGACGTTAACAACTTCGAATTCATGAAAATAGGCTTGGCCTCTCCTGAAAAGATTCGTTCATGGTCCCGTGGGGAAGTCAAAAAGCCGGAAACAATTAACTACAGAACGTTGAAGCCTGAGAAGGAAGGCTTGTTCTGTGAAAAAATATTTGGCCCTACAAAGGACTGGGAATGTCACTGCGGCAAATACAAACGCGTTCGTTATAAAGGCGTAGTTTGTGATCGCTGCGGCGTGGAAGTTACCCGTCAAAAGGTCCGTCGCGAACGGATGGGTCACATTGAGCTGGCGGCGCCGGTATCCCATATCTGGTACTTCAAAGGGATCCCGAGCCGCATGGGCTTGGCTTTGGATATGTCTCCTCGCTCTCTCGAAGAGATTATCTACTTTGCATCCTATGTAGTAACTGATCCAGGAGATACACCTCTTGAGAAAAAGCAACTGCTGTCGGAGAAGGAATACCGCAGCTACCGTGAAAAATACGGCTATGCTTTCCAAGCAGGCATGGGTGCCGAAGCGGTGAAAAAGCTGCTTCAAGACATCGATATCGACAAAGAAGTGGATATGCTGAAAGAAGAGCTCAAAACCGCCCAAGGGCAGCGTCGTAATCGTGCCATTAAGCGTCTTGAAGTTATGGAAGCATTCCGCAATTCGAAAAATATGCCGGAGTGGATGGTTCTGGATGTACTTCCGGTCATCCCGCCAGAGCTTCGCCCGATGGTTCAATTGGATGGCGGACGTTTTGCCACTTCCGACTTGAACGATTTGTACCGCCGTGTTATTAACCGGAACAACCGTTTGAAGCGTTTGTTGGATCTCGGCGCACCGGACATCATCGTTCAGAACGAGAAGCGCATGCTGCAGGAAGCTGTCGATGCGTTGATCGACAACGGCCGCCGTGGCCGTCCTGTAACTGGTCCTGGTAACCGTCCGTTGAAATCCTTGAGCCACATGCTCAAAGGTAAGCAAGGGCGTTTCCGTCAAAACTTGCTCGGTAAACGGGTTGACTATTCCGGTCGTTCCGTTATCGTAGTAGGACCAAGCTTGAAAATGTACCAATGCGGTCTTCCTAAGGAAATGGCATTGGAACTGTTTAAGCCTTTCGTTATGAAAGAGCTTGTGAACAAAGGTCTTGCCCACAATATCAAAAGCGCAAAGCGTAAAGTTGAGCGTGTAAGCCCTGAGGTGTGGGATGTTCTCGAAGAAGTAATCAAGGAGCATCCAGTTCTTCTGAACCGTGCCCCTACGCTGCATAGATTGGGTATCCAGGCTTTCGAACCGATCCTGGTAGAAGGCCGCGCCATCAAGCTGCATCCGCTCGTATGTACGGCGTATAATGCGGACTTCGACGGTGACCAAATGGCCGTTCACGTACCGTTGTCCTCTGAGGCACAAGCAGAAGCACGAGTGCTCATGCTTGCATCGGGTAACATCTTGAACCCGAAAGACGGTAAGCCGGTTGTTACACCTTCGCAGGATATGGTCTTGGGCAGCTTCTATCTGACCACGGATAACAAGTTTGCTAAAGGCGCTTTGACTATCGTTCGTTCTGTGCACGAAGCGGTTTCCTTATACCAACGCGGAGCTGCTGCACTGCACGCGCGTATTGCGATCCCGGCGAAAGTGCTCAATAAAACGAGCTTTACGCCTGAGCAGCAGGAAGCTATGCTCATTACGACGATCGGTAAAGTCATTTTCAACGAAATTTACCCTTCCGATTTCCCGTATATCAACGAGCCGACTAAGACTAACCTGTTGAACGGTGCGTCGGACCGCTATTTCGTATTTGAAAAGGGCGCGAACATCCGTAAGATCATGGAAGAGCTGCCTGAGTGTAAAGCCATCGGCAAAGAGTACTTAGGCTCCATTATTGCCGAATGCTTCCGCAAATATCATACGACTCAAACGTCGGTTATTTTGGACCGCATCAAGGAGCTGGGCTTTACCTACTCGACCAAAGCGGGAATTACGATCGCTGTATCCGACGTAACGGTTCCACCTGAGAAGGATGCGCTTCTGAAAGAGTCGGAAGATAAAGTTAATGTGGTAACGAACCAATATCGCCGTGGTCTGATTACGGACGACGAACGGTATGACCGCGTTATTGCGATCTGGAGTAAAACGAAGGATGAAATCACGGATATCCTGATGAAGTCCCTAGATAAATATAATTCCATTAACATGATGGTGGAATCCAAAGCACGGGGTAACAAATCGCAGATTACACAGCTGGGCGGTATGCGCGGTCTGATGGCGACGCCAACCGGACGTATCTATGAGTTGCCGATCAAATCGAACTTCCGTGAAGGTTTGACGGTCTTGGAGTACTTTATTTCTACACACGGTGCTCGTAAAGGTCTGGCGGATACGGCGCTTCGTACAGCGGACTCCGGTTACTTGACTCGTCGTCTCGTCGACGTTGCGCAAGACGTTATCGTTCGTGACGAAGATTGCGGTACCGATAAAGGCTTTATGGTTAGCCGTATTCAAGACGGTAAAGAGGTCATCGAAGATCTGTACGATCGTATCGAAGGCCGCTACGCGTTCGAAACGATTCGCGATCCGCAAACCGGCGAGGTTATTATCGGCCGCAATGAATTGATCGAAGCAAATATCGCTGACAGAATCATTGAAGCTGGTATCGAAAAGCTGCAAATCCGTTCCGTACTCAGCTGCCGCTCCAGACACGGCGTCTGCAAAAAATGCTACGGCCGTAACCTGGCGACAGGCAATCACGTGGAAATCGGGGAAGCTGTCGGTATTATCGCCGCTCAGTCCATCGGTGAACCGGGAACTCAGTTGACGATGCGTACGTTCCATACAGGGGGCGTTGCGGGAGACGATATCACGCAAGGTTTGCCGCGTATCCAGGAGCTGTTCGAGGCTAGAAATCCGAAAGGTCAAGCGATCATCACGGAAATTGATGGTACTATTAAAGATATCCGTGAAGCGAAAGACCGTCGTGAAATCGAAGTCCATGGCGAAGCTGAATCCAAAACGTATGCAGTACCTTACGGATCCCGTATCCGTGTATCGGTGAACCAGCACGTTGAAGCCGGTGACGAGCTGACGGAAGGTTCCATCGACCCTAAAGAAATGCTGCGTATCAAAGGTATCCGCGGCGTGCAGAACTATATCCTTCAAGAGGTTCAACGCGTTTACCGTAACCAGGGCGTTGAAATCAACGATAAGCATATCGAAGTTATGGTTCGCCAGATGCTTCGCAAAATCCGTATCGTTGACGCTGGAGATACAACTCTGCTGCCAGGCTCGTTCGTTGACATTCATGAATACGAGGAAGCGAACAAAGTTGCTCTGTTCGCAGACCTGGAACCAGCCGTTGCAAGACCGGTGCTGTTAGGTATTACCAAAGCATCCCTTGAGACGGATTCGTTCCTGTCCGCGGCATCCTTCCAGGAAACGACACGCGTATTGACTGACGCGGCTATCAAAGGCAAGG
The DNA here is from genome assembly GCF_039543185.1 of Paenibacillus vulneris. Lineage (NCBI taxonomy): Bacteria > Bacillati > Bacillota > Bacilli > Caryophanales > Paenibacillaceae > Paenibacillus > Paenibacillus vulneris. Next base: position 29,920 of record NZ_BAABJG010000046.1, read on the forward strand.
TCGACCAGCTGCTCGGCTTGAAGGAAAATGTTATCATCGGTAAACTCATTCCTGCAGGAACAGGGATGCCGAGATACCGCAATATCCGTATTACGAACCCGAATGAACCGGAAACCGATGAGAATCTGTCTGTAGAGATGGAAACTGTTACGGTAGAATAATAGCAAGAAGCCTACTAGACACTTGATGTCGAATAGAGAATGGATAAATGCTTGTCTTCACCTAAGAAAATGTGAATTATTTTCTTTTTGTGAAGACAAGCAATTTTCTTGACACAGTGTTCATGGGATGCTAATATATCGAAGTGTGCCAATTTATAATAGTCACCTGTGCTTTGGAGGATGTTTTTATGTCTTATGAAAAAGTGAAACAGGCAGCGAACATAAGCATAGGCACGAAGCAAGCGACAAGAATGGTGGAGCTAGGCAAGGCCACAGAGGTCTTTGTTGCTCAAGATGCAGATCCGCGAATAACGATAAAGATGGTTAACCTCTGCAAGAAAATGGGGGTTAAGGTAACATACGTTGATTCCATGAAGTTGTTAGGTAAGGCGTGTGGTATTGAAGTTGGAGCTGCAATGGCAGCTGTAGTGAATGAGTCAAACTGATGTTTTTGTCTGCAGAACAGCGATGTGATGATGGCAAAAACTTTTACTTTGTTCATTTACGATTCGCCTGGATCTGTGGGCTTAAATCATGAAACGCAAATTTGGAAGGAGGTGGCGACATGCCAACAATTAACCAGCTCGTTCGTAAAGGACGTCAAGCAAAAGTCGAAAAATCGAAATCTCCGGCTCTTCAAAAAGGTTTTAACGCTCTGAAAAGAGAAGCTACAGACCTGAGCGCTCCTCAAAAGCGCGGTGTATGTACTCGTGTAGGTACAATGACACCGAAGAAACCGAACTCCGCACTTCGTAAATACGCTCGTGTGCGTTTGACTAACCGTGTAGAGGTTACTGCCTACATCCCGGGTATCGGACACAACCTGCAAGAGCACAGTGTTGTTCTGATCCGTGGTGGCCGGGTAAAAGACCTTCCAGGGGTACGTTATCACATCGTTCGTGGTGCTTTGGATACATCCGGCGTTAACAACCGTATGCAAGCTCGTTCGAAATACGGTACGAAGCGTCCAAAAGCGAAAAAGTCCTAAAAACCAAAATAGAATGAACTTTTTGAGAAAGGGGGATAACTATGCCTCGTAAAGGTCCAGTTACTCGCAGAGACGTATTGCCAGATCCTATTTATAATAGCAAGCTGGTAACTCGTTTGATCAACCGCATTATGATCGATGGCAAAAGAGGTGTCGCTCAGACAATCCTTTATAACGCCTTCAATCTGATTCAAGAACGTACAGGTAAAGAGCCGATGGAAGTGTTTGAAGCAGCCATCAAAAACATCATGCCTGTTCTTGAAGTAAAAGCCCGTCGTGTAGGTGGTGCGAACTACCAAGTACCTATCGAAGTAAGACCAGATCGTCGTACGACTTTGGGTCTTCGTTGGTTGGTAAACTACTCCCGCCTTCGCGGTGAGAAAACGATGGAAGAAAGATTGGCTCAAGAAATTATTGATGCCAGCAACAACACAGGTGCTTCCGTTAAGAAACGTGAAGATACGCATAAAATGGCAGAAGCCAACAAAGCGTTCGCGCACTATCGTTGGTAAAATTCAATTCCTGATAATAGGAAGGAGACAACCTAATGGCTAGAGAGTTCTCCTTAAAAGATACGCGTAATATCGGGATTATGGCGCATATTGATGCGGGTAAAACGACTACAACGGAGCGTATCTTGTTCTACACAGGCCGTACTCATAAAATCGGTGAAGTGCACGAAGGTGCTGCAACGATGGACTGGATGGAACAAGAGCAAGAGCGCGGTATTACAATTACGTCTGCCGCTACGACTGCTTCTTGGAAAGGTCACCGCATCAATATCATCGATACCCCGGGACACGTTGACTTCACCGTTGAGGTTGAACGTTCCCTACGCGTGTTGGATGGAGCAGTAGGTGTGTTCAGTGCGAAGGAAGGCGTTGAGCCTCAATCCGAGACAGTTTGGAGACAAGCTGACCGTTACGGAGTTCCTCGTATTGCATACGTAAATAAAATGGACATCATCGGCGCGGATTTCTTGGGTGTAATTGAGCAAATGCGTGCAAGACTTGGCGCAAATGCAGTAGCTATCCAATTGCCGATCGGTGCTGAAAGTGATTTCGTTGGTATTATCGACTTGGTTGAACAAGTTGCCCACATGTTTAAAGACGATTTGGGTAAAGAAGTCGAAATCGTTGAAATCCCTGAAGAATACAAAGCAAAAGCGGAAGAGCTTCGCCTTGAACTCGTGGAGAAAGTTGCTGAGCTTGATGAAGAGCTTACAATGAAATACCTCGAGGGTGAAGAATTGACTGTTGAAGAGATCAAAAAAGCTCTTCGTCAAGGCGTTTGCCAAGTTAAGATCTTCCCTGTTGTTTGCGGTTCTTCTTACCGTAACAAAGGCGTTCAATTGATGATTGACGCTGTTGTGGATTATTTGCCAGCTCCTATCGACGTTCCTGACATTAAAGGAACTTTGGAGGACGGTACGGAAGTTACTCGTAAATCTGCTGACGATCAACCGTTCGCTGCTCTTGCGTTCAAGATCATGACGGATCCGTTTGTAGGTAAATTGACATTCTTCCGCGTATATTCCGGTATCTTGAGCTCCGGTTCGTACGTAATCAACTCCACAAAAGGCAAACGTGAAAGAATCGGCCGTATCCTTCAGATGCACGCTAACAGCCGTCAAGAAATCAGCGAAGTTTACTCCGGTGATATCGCGGCAGCCGTTGGTTTGAAAGATACGACAACCGGTGACACACTTTGCGATGAGAAGCATCCGGTAATCCTGGAGTCCATGAACTTCCCAGAGCCGGTTATCCAGCTTGCTGTTGAGCCTAAAACCAAGGCTGACCAAGACAAAATGGGTATCGCTTTGCAAAAACTGTCTGAAGAGGATCCAACTTTCCGTGCTCACACGGACGAAGAGACAGGTCAAACGATTATCGCCGGTATGGGTGAACTTCACCTGGAGATCTTGGTTGACCGTATGCTTCGTGAGTTCAAGGTAGAAACCAACGTGGGTAAACCACAGGTTGCTTACCGTGAAACATTCCGTCAAGCGGCTAAAGTTGAAGGTAAATTCGTTCGCCAATCCGGTGGCCGTGGTCAATACGGACATTGTTGGGTTGAGTTCGAACCTCTTGAGCCGGGAACTGGCTTCCAGTTCGAAAGCAAAATCGTCGGTGGTGCTATTCCTCGTGAATACATTGCTCCGATCCAAGCTGGTATTGAAGAGTCTATGAAAAACGGCGTATACGCTGGCTTCCCGCTGGTTGATATCAAAGCAACTGTCGTTGACGGTTCTTACCATGATGTTGACTCCAGTGAGATGGCGTTTAAAATTGCCGGCTCCATGGCTTTGAAAGCAGCTGCTGAAAAATGCCGTCCGGCATTGCTAGAGCCAATCATGAAGGTTGAAGTTACCGTACCGGAAGAGTACATGGGCGACGTAATGGGCGACCTGAACTCCCGCCGCGGACGTATCGAAGGTATGGACACCCGTCACGGTGCACAAATCATTCGTGCGAAGGTACCTCTTTCTGAAATGTTTGGATACTCCACTACTTTGCGTTCCAGAACACAAGGTCGCGGCGTATATTCTATGGAAATTTCCCATTATGAAGAAGTGCCTAAGTCCATTGCAGAAGAAATTGTTGCAAAGCACAAAGGCGCCTAATAATAAATGTCTATTTAAGGAGGCAATCTAACCATGGCAAAAGCGAAATTTGAACGTAATAAACCCCATGTTAACATTGGTACCATCGGTCACGTTGACCACGGTAAAACAACTTTGACAGCTGCTATCACAACTGTATTGTCCAAAAGATACGGCGGTGCTGCAGTAGCATTTGACCAAATCGACAAAGCTCCAGAAGAGCGCGAGCGCGGTATCACTATCTCCACCGCACACGTTGAGTATGAAACTCCTAACCGTCACTATGCACACGTTGACTGCCCAGGTCACGCTGACTATGTTAAAAACATGATCACTGGTGCTGCACAAATGGACGGAGCAATCCTGGTTGTATCCGCAGCTGACGGCCCAATGCCGCAAACTCGCGAGCACATCCTGTTGTCCCGCCAAGTAGGCGTTCCTTACATCGTTGTATTCTTGAACAAATGCGACATGGTTGAAGACGAAGAGCTTCTTGAATTGGTTGAAATGGAAGTTCGCGACCTGTTGAACGAATACGAGTTCCCAGGCGACGACACTCCAATCGTTCGCGGCGCAGCTCGTGAAGCTTTGCAAAACCCAGACGGTCCTTGGGCTGACAAAATCGTTGAGCTGTTCGAGCAAATCGATACTTACATCCCAACTCCTGAGCGCGACACTGACAAGCCTTTCTTGATGCCTGTCGAGGACGTATTCTCCATCACTGGCCGTGGTACAGTTGCTACAGGTCGTGTAGAGCGCGGTACTGTTAAAGTTCAAGACGAGATCGAAATCGTTGGTCTTGTTGAAGAAACTCGCAAATCCGTTGTAACTGGCGTAGAGATGTTCCGCAAATTGCTGGATTCCGCTCAAGCTGGTGACAACATCGGTGCATTGCTTCGTGGTGTAGACCGTAAAGATATCGAGCGTGGACAAGTTTTGGCTAAACCGGGTTCGGTTAAACCTCACACTAACTTCTCTGCTCAAATCTACGTTTTGACTAAAGAAGAAGGTGGCCGTCACAAGCCTTTCTTCACTGGATACCGTCCTCAGTTCTACTTCCGTACAACTGACGTAACTGGTATCATCAACCTTCCTGAAGGTACTGAGATGGTTATGCCTGGTGATAACATCACCGTTACGGTTGAACTGATCTCCCCAATCGCTATCGAAGAAGGTACTCGCTTCGCGATTCGTGAAGGCGGACGTACTGTTGGTGCGGGCGCGGTTGCTACCATCAGCAAGTAATTTTTGATAGAAAGAATCCCTTCATCTTCTGTAAGATGAGGGGATTTATTTTTTTAGGCAAAAACATAAAGATTTGCTTGCTATTTTGTTTCATATTTTATATAATAGTGAGCGTTGGTCTGTGACGTTGCGATGACGTGAGAGGTTGCTGACACACCCGGCCCCTTTGCCATAGGGACGGCGTCAGGAGATTTTCACTGAGTATGTCCGATACTAAATTGGGCGATAGAAGGAGGGAATACTATGGCAAAGCAAAAAATTCGTATTCGTTTGAAGGCTTATGATCACAGAGTACTTGATCAATCCGCTGAGAAAATTGTAGAAACTGCGAAACGTTCCGGTGCAGGCGTATCGGGTCCGATTCCGCTGCCAACGGAGAAGCAAATCATCACGATTCTTCGTGCGGTTCACAAATACAAAGACTCTCGCGAGCAATTCGAAATGCGCACACACAAGCGCTTGATCGATATTGTTAATCCAACGCCGCAAACAGTAGATGCTTTGATGCGTTTGGATCTGCCGTCCGGTGTGGACATCGAAATCAAACTATAATTCACATTGTGAATAAATAAATGAGCGTATATAAGGAAAAGAGGTGTCAACGATGAAAGGTATCTTAGGGAAAAAACTTGGAATGACCCAAGTGTTTACTCCAGAAGGTTTGGTGATTCCAGTAACGGTTATCCAAGCAGGTCCTTGCACAGTGCTGCAAAAGAAGGATGCTGAAAACGACGGTTACGAGGCGATCCAAATCGGCTTTGACGATAAGAAAGAAAAGAACGCGATTAAGCCTGAGTTGGGCCATGCGAAAAAAGCGGGCGCAACACCTAAGCGCTACGTAAAAGAAATTCGCGGTATGTCCGGATTTGAAGTTGGCCAAGAAATTAAAGCTGACTTGTTCGCGGCAGGCGAGTTCGTTGACGTAACAGGTACTTCCAAAGGTAAAGGATTCCAAGGCGTTATTAAAAGACATAATCAATCCACAGGTCCAATGGCTCACGGTTCCCGTTATCACCGCGGTCCAGGTTCCATGGGTTCGATCCAAGCTAACCGCGTTCCTAAAGGTAAAAACCTGCCAGGACATATGGGTAGCGAAACAGTAACCTTGCAAAATCTTGAAGTTATCAAAGTAGACACTGATCGTAACGTTATCTTGGTTAAAGGCTCCATCCCTGGTGCTAAAAACAGCTACGTTAGCGTGAAATCTACAGTTAAGAAATAAGTAAAGCAGGAAAGGAGGATTAACAGATGCCAAAAGTAGCATTATACAACGTTAGTGGTTCCCAAGTGGGAGAAGTTGAGTTGTCGGATTCCGTATTCGGTATCGAACCGCACACTCACGTATTGAACGAAGCAGTGTTGATGCAACGTGCTTCCCTTCGTCTTGGTACACATAAAGTAAAAGGTCGTTCTGAAGTTCGCGGCGGCGGTCGTAAGCCTTGGAAACAAAAAGGTACAGGCCGTGCTCGTCAAGGTAGTATTCGCGCTCCTCAATGGAAAGGTGGCGGTACCGTATTTGGTCCGACTCCGCGCAGCTACTCTTACAAACTTCCTAAGAAAGTCCGTCGTCTTGCGATTAAATCTGCATTATCTTCCAAGGTAATCGGAAATGAAATCATCGTGTTGGATCAATTGCAATTGACTCAACCTAAGACGAAAGAATTTGCAGCTATTCTTAGCAACTTGAAAGTGGATCGTAAAGCTTTGGTAGTAACAGCTGGTTACGAAGAAAACGTGGCATTGTCCGCACGCAACATTCCTGGCATCAAATTTGTGGTGGCTGAAGGAATTAACGTGCTTGATGTTATGGTATATGACAAGCTGATCATTACTAAGGATGCGGTACAGAAGGTAGAGGAGGTGTTTGCGTAATGAAGAACCCTCGCGACATTATTAAGCGCCCTGTGATCACTGAACGTACGAGTGATATGATGGCCGAGAAGAAATATGTCTTCGAAGTGGAACTCCGTGCGAACAAGACGGAAATTAAACAGGCCATTGAGTCTATTTTCAAAGTGAAAGTAACGAATGTTAACACATTGAGAATGCCTGCTAAGCCTAAGCGCTACGGTCGTCATTCCGGATATACATCCGAGTGGAAAAAAGCGATTGTTTCCTTGAGCGCAGACAGCAAAGAACTCGAATTCTTCGAGAACGCGTAATCTAATTTTTTGAAGTAAGGAGGGAATCCAAGTGCCAATCAAAAAATATAAACCAACATCACCAGCACGTCGTGCTATGTCGGTTTCTACATTCGAAGAAATTACAACTTCAACACCTGAGAAATCGTTGTTGGCTCCACTTAGCAAGAAAGCGGGCCGCAACAATCAAGGTAAAATTACGGTTCGTCACCAAGGCGGTGGCCACAAGCGTAAATACCGGATTATCGATTTCAAACGGACCAAAGACGGAATACCTGGACGCGTTGCTACAATCGAGTATGATCCAAACCGTTCGGCTAACATCGCTTTGATTCATTACGCGGATGGTGAGAAACGTTACATCATCGCTCCTAAAGGTTTGAAAGTGGGAGACCAAATTTTCTCCGGCGCAGATGCGGATATCAAAATCGGTAATGCATTGCCGCTTGAGAACATTCCTGTAGGTACGGTTATCCACAACATCGAGCTGAAGCCAGGTAAAGGCGGACAATTGGTTCGTGCAGCTGGTACAGAAGCTCAATTGCTTGGTAAAGAAGATGAGTATGTAACAGTTCGTCTTTCTTCCGGCGAAGTAAGAAAAGTACTGAAAGTTTGCCGCGCTACAATCGGTTCCGTAGGTAACGAAGACTACGAATTGGTTAAGATCGGTAAAGCTGGACGTTCCCGCTGGTTGGGTCAAAGACCTGAAGTGCGCGGGGTAGTAATGAACCCTAACGATCACCCTCACGGTGGTGGTGAAGGCCGCGCTCCAATCGGACGTAAATCCCCGATGTCTCCATGGGGTAAACCGACTCTGGGTTATAAAACTCGTAAAAAAGGTAAAGCTTCTGATAAATATATCGTTCGTCGTCGTACGAAGTAATATGAATCTCGTCACGATTATTGAAGGGAGGAACGAAACATGGGTCGCAGTTTAAAAAAGGGTCCTTTCGTGGATGACTATCTTTTGAAGAAAGTCGAAGCGCAAGGTGATACTACGAAAAAACAAGTCATCAAAACTTGGTCTCGCCGTTCTACCATTTTCCCGCAATTCATTGGTCACACTTTTGCGGTGTATGATGGCAGAAAGCACGTACCGGTGTATGTAACGGAAGATATGGTTGGACACAAACTGGGTGAGTTTGCTCCAACTCGTACTTACAAAGGTCATGATGACGACAAGAAAACAGGCAAGCGCTAATCGTAGCGTTTGGTAATATGAGTGTCAATGAGAGGAGGTACTTCCATGCCAGAAGCAAAATCCATTGCAAGATTCGTACGTATTGCTCCTCGTAAGGTGCAATTGGTTATCGACTTGATCCGCGGCAAGCAAGTAGGAGAAGCTATTGCGATTCTGCGTCATACGCCGAAAGCAGCATCCCCGATTGTGGAGAAGGTATTGAACTCCGCTATCGCTAATGCTGAGCATAACTACTCTATGGACCCTAACAACCTGGTGATTTCCCAAACCTTTGTTAACCAAGGTCCAACAATGAAGAGATTCCGTCCTCGCGCTATGGGACGTGCGAGCCGTATCAATAAACGTACCAGCCACATTACTGTAGTGGTATCTGAAAAATAAGGAGGGATAACGTGTGGGTCAGAAAGTAAACCCGGTAGGACTTAGAATTGGTATTATCCGCGATTGGGAATCCAAGTGGTACGCTGGCAAAGATTTCGGCGATCTGCTGCTTGAGGACGTGAAAATCCGCGAGTATTTGAAAGAAAAGCTGAAGGAATCGGCTGTTTCTCATATTGATATTGAACGTGCTGCGAACCGTGTTAATGTTACTATTCATACGGCGAAGCCTGGTATGGTTATCGGTAAAGGTGGCTCTGAGGTTGAAGTTATTCGTAACTACATCTCCAAGCTGACTAACGGTAAGAAAATCCACATCAATATCTCTGAAATCAAAAACCCTGAGCTGGACGCAATCTTGGTTGCAGAAAGCATTGCTCAACAATTGGAGCGTCGTGTTTCGTTCCGTCGTGCGATGAAACAAGCGATCCAAAGAACGATCAGAGCTGGAGCAAAAGGGATCAAAACATCAGTAAGCGGTCGTTTGGGTGGAGCGGAAATCGCCAGAACGGAAGGATACAGCGAGGGTACAGTTCCTCTTCATACATTGCGTGCGGATATCGACTATGGTACAGCGGAAGCTCATACTACTTATGGTCGTATCGGTGTAAAAGTATGGATCTATCGTGGCGAAGTTCTTCCAACGGCTAAGAAAAAGGCTGTAACGGAAGGAGGCAACTAATCATGTTAGTTCCTAAACGTGTAAAACACCGTAAAGAACATCGTGGTAACATGCGCGGCCGTGCTAAAGGCGGTACGGAAGTGCATTTCGGAGAATATGGTTTGCAAGCTATGGAACCAGCTTGGGTAACTAACCGTCAAATCGAAGCTGCCCGTATTGCTATGACTCGTTATATCAGACGTGGCGGTAAAGTTTGGATCAAAATTTTCCCTGCGAAGCCAATTACTCAAAAGCCTCTTGAGGTCCGGATGGGTAGCGGTAAAGGTAACGTGGAAAAATGGGTTGCTGTTGTTAAGCCAGGTAAAATCATGTTCGAACTTGCCGGCGTAAGTGAAGAGATTGCTCGCGAAGCAATGCGTCTTGCTTCTCACAAGCTGCCGATCAAAACGAAGTTTGTTAAAAGAGAAGATGTAGGTGGTGAAGCAAATGAAAGCTAGTGAATTTCGCAACTTAACCACTGCTGAGATTGAACAAAAGGTTGCCGGATTTAAGGAACAACTCTTTAACCTCCGTTTTCAACTGGCTACCGGTCAACTGGAGAACCCAGTTCAGATTCGAGAAGTCCGCAAAGAGATTGCTCGTGCAAAGACTATTTTGCGTGAAAGAGAACTGGGTATCATTAGTTAATGAATGAGAGAGGAGGATCTCCCAATGAGTGAACGTAACGAACGTAAAACTCAGGTAGGTAAAGTCGTAAGTAACAAAATGGATAAAACCATCGTTGTTGCTGTTGAGACTTACAAAAAGCACGATCTTTACCACAAGAGAATCAAATATACTAAGAAATTCAAAGCCCATGACGAAAACAACGAAGCTCAAATCGGTGACGTTGTAAGAGTAATGGAAACTCGTCCGATCTCCAAAGACAAGCGCTGGAGACTGGTTGAAGTTGTAGAAAAAGCGATTATCGTTTAAGATATGCTAATTGTATCAATTCCGGAAGGAGGGTTTAGACAATGATTCAACCTCTATCTCGTTTAAATGTGGCTGACAACTCTGGCGCTAAGAAACTTATGTGCATCCGCGTATTGGGTGGTACTGGCCGTCGCGTAGGACACATCGGTGATTTGATCATCTGCTCCGTGAAAGAAGCAACACCAGGGGGCGTTGTCAAAAAGGGCGATGTAGTTAAAGCAGTTATCGTTCGTACGAAAAGCGGCGCTCGTCGTAAAGACGGTTCTTACATCAGCTTTGATGAGAATGCAGCGGTTATCGTAAAAGAAGATAAGAGTCCTCGTGGTACTCGTATCTTTGGACCAGTTGCTCGTGAACTTCGTGACAGAGATTTCATGAAAATTGTTTCTCTTGCACCAGAAGTTATCTAATAAAGAAGACCCTCGGTGGAGGGGCTACTTACGAAGTTAGCGTTCATGGAACGCTAAGCAAATGTCTTACGATGTGGGTTTTCTTGAGAAAACTCTTAGGAGGTGGAATTTCGATGCCAAACAAAGGTAAGAAGCTCGAATCTTACAACAATAAATTGCACGTGAAAAAAGATGACAATGTGTTCGTGATTACAGGTAAGGACAAAGGTAAAAAAGGTCGTGTAATCGCAGCATATCCTCGTGAGAACCGCGTGTTGGTTGAAGGTGTGAACATGATCAAGAAGCATGCTAAGCCTTCCCAAGCGAATCCACAAGGCGGTATTATTTCGCAAGAAGCGCCAATTCACGTATCTAACGTGATGCTGGTTGATCCAAAGAGCGGCCAACCTACCCGTGTAGGTTACAAAGTATTGGACAACGGTAAAAAAGTGCGCGTAGCAAAAAAATCCGGTGAAGTCATCGACTAATCGTATAAGTTAGGAAAGGAGGTACATGAAACATGGCAGCAAGATTAAAAGATCGTTTTCTGAACGAAGTTACTCCTTCGTTAATGCAAAAGTTCAGCTATTCCACTGTTATGCAAGTGCCTAAAATTGAGAAAGTCGTTATCAACATGGGTGTTGGTGAGGCGGTTTCCAATTCCAAAGTACTTGATGTAGCAGTTCAAGACCTTCAACTTATTGCAGGTCAAAAGCCAGTAGTAACTAAGGCGAAAAAATCTATCGCAGGTTTCAAACTGCGTGAAAATATGCCAATCGGTGTTAAAGTTACATTGCGCGGCGAGCGTATGTATCACTTCTTGGACAAATTGTTCAACGTGGCACTTCCTCGTGTTCGTGACTTCCGCGGTGTTTCCAACAAAGCATTCGACGGACGCGGTAACTACACACTTGGTCTTAAAGAGCAATTGATTTTCCCTGAAATCGAGTACGATAAAGTGGATAAAGTTCGTGGTATGGATATCGTTATCGTAACGACAGCTAAAACCGACGAAGAATCCCGTGAATTATTAACCCAATTAGGAATGCCGTTTACGAAGTAATCGAAACGGTACCAAGCGGAGGTGTAAAAGTAAGTGGCAAAAACTTCGATGAAAGTGAAGCAGCAGCGCCCTCCTAAATTCAAGGTGCAGGCGTATACTCGCTGCGAACGCTGTGGTCGTCCGCATTCCGTTCTACGGAAATTCAAAATTTGCAGAATTTGTTTCCGTGAATTAGCATACAAAGGCCAGATCCCTGGCGTTAAAAAGGCAAGCTGGTAATAACCCTAGTTTCGGGAAGGAGGTTCACAAATATGGTGATGTCAGATCCAATTGCAGATATGCTTACTCGCATTCGTAATGCAAACGTAGTGCGTCATGAGACAGTTGAAATTCCGGCTTCGAAGATCAAGAGAGAAATCGCTGAGATCCTCAAGAAGGAAGGCTTTATCCGTGATGCTGAATATATCGAGGATAACAAGCAAGGGATTATCCGTCTCTTCTTGAAATACGGTCCTAACAACGAACGTGTTATCTCCGGTCTGAAAAGAATCAGCAAGCCGGGCTTGCGTGTTTACACTCAAAGCCAAGAAGTACCTCGTGTACTTGGCGGTTTGGGTATCGCGATTATCTCGACTTCCAAAGGCGTTATGACCGACAAGGAAGCTCGTCAATCCAAAGCAGGCGGAGAAGTTATCTGCTACGTGTGGTAATACAGAATTAAAATGAACGGAGGTGCAAACCATGTCCCGTATTGGTCGCAAGCCAATTACAATCCCAGGCGGAGTTAATGTAACTTTGGACAATACTTTAATTACTGTTAAAGGTCCTAAAGGAACATTGTCCCGTGAATTACACAGAGACATGAAGGTGGTTGTTACAGAAAACGAAATTTCTGTAGAGCGTCCTTCTGATAATAAATTACATCGCTCCTTACACGGTACGACTAGAAGTGTTGTTGCCAACATGGTTAATGGCGTAACCGAAGGATTCGCGAAATCTCTTGAGTTGGTTGGTGTCGGTTACCGCGCTAACAAAACTGGCAACAAGCTGGTTTTGAACGTAGGTTACTCCCACCCAGTAGAAATCGAGCCTGAGAACGGCATCGAATTTGAAGTTCCTTCTAACACTAAGATCATCGTTAAAGGTATCGATAAAGAGTTAGTCGGTGCAACGGCTGCTAAAGTACGTTCCGTACGTGAGCCTGAGCCTTATAAAGGTAAAGGTATTAAGTACGAAGGCGAGCGTATTCTTCGTAAAGAAGGTAAAGCAGGTAAGAAGAAATAAGGTCGCCTAGAGCGATAATTTCTTATCCAAGTTGAAAGGAGTGACCTCGAATGATTACAAAAGGTGATAAAAATAAAGCCCGTTTGAAAAGACACCTGCGTGTTCGTAAGAAAATTCAAGGTACGACTGAACGTCCACGTTTGAATATCTTCCGTTCCTCCAAGCACATGTACGCTCAATTGATCGACGATGTGAAAGGTGTAACGATTGCTGCAGCTTCCACTCAAGATAAAGAGTTGAAAGAAAGCATCGGTAACGGCGGTAACGTGGAAGCAGCTCGCAAGGTCGGAGCTTTGATTGCAGAGCGTGCTAAAAAGAACGGTGTTCAACAAGTTGTTTTTGACCGTGGTGGATACTTGTATCACGGACGTGTGCAAGCATTGGCTGACGCTGCTCGTGAAGCAGGTCTTGAATTCTAATCAAAACATAAACAAGGAGGTAAAGTCACTTGCGTATTGATCCCAATACTTTAGAGTTAACTGAAAAAGTTGTTAACATTAATCGCGTTGCTAAAGTAGTAAAAGGCGGACGTCGTTTCAGCTTCAGCGCATTAGTAGTTGTAGGCGACGGTAAAGGCTGGGTAGGCGCAGGAATCGGTAAAGCTGGTGAAGTACCTGATGCAATCCGCAAAGGTATTGAAGATGCCAAGAAAAACCTGATTCATGTACCTATCGTTGGCACTACGATTCCTCACTTGGTAATCGGAAAATTCGGCGCAGGAAGCGTATTGTTGAAACCTGCATCCAAAGGTACTGGAGTTATCGCCGGTGGTCCAGTTCGTGCCGTATTGGAGCTTGCTGGTGTAGGCGACATCTTGACAAAATCCTTAGGTTCTTCTAACTCCATCAACATGGTTAATGCTACATTGGAAGGTTTGCAGCGTCTGAAGCGTGCTGAAGAAGTTGCAAAACTGCGTGGCAAAACTGTTGAAGAACTGTTAGGTTAGGAGGGATAACCATGGCTAAGCAATTACAAATTACCCTCAAGCGCAGTCTGATCGGTCGTCCAGAAGGACAACGTCGTACAGTTGCAACTCTTGGACTTCGCAAGCTGCACCAAACAGTTACACAACAAGACAATGCTGCTATCCGCGGCATGGTCAATCAAGTGAGTCACTTGGTAGAAGTTAAAGAAATCGAAGCATAAATCCGATTAATAAAATGCATTAGAGGAGGTGCAAACGATGAAGTTGCATGAACTTAGTTCTGCCGAAGGATCCCGCAAAACACGCAAGCGCGTAGGCCGCGGTATCGGAAGTGGAATGGGAAAAACAGCTACTCGCGGACATAAAGGGCAAAACGCTCGTTCCGGCGGTGGTGTTCGTCCAGGTTTTGAAGGAGGTCAAAACCCTCTATATCGTCGCTTGCCTAAGCGTGGTTTCACTAACAGATTCCGTAAGGAATTCGCGATTGTGAATCTGACTGAGCTTAACAAGTTTGCTGCTGGTACGGAAGTTACTCCTGAATTGCTGCTTGAATCCGGCATTGTGAAAAATGCAAGAGACGGCATCAAGGTTCTGGGTAACGGCGAAATCACTGTACAGCTGAACGTGAAAGCTAATAAGTTCTCTCAATCTGCGGTAGAGAAAATTCAGGCTGCCGGCGGTAAAACCGAGGTGATTTAATGTTTCGTACCATATCCAATATTTTTAAAGTGGACGATTTACGGAAAAGAATCATTTTCACCTTACTGGTTTTAATCGTCTACAGAATTGGTGCTTTCATTCCGGTACCTAACATCAACACAGATATTTTGAAGCTTCAAGATCAGGCCAATTCCAGTGATGTATTTGGCTTGCTGAACACCTTTTCCGGCGGCGCCCTGTTCCAATTCTCCATCTTCGCGATGGGAATTATGCCTTATATCACAGCCTCGATCATAGTTCAGCTATTATCGATGGATGTGATACCAAGGTTTGCGCAGTGGGCTAAAGAAGGGGAAGTAGGCAGACGGAAGTTAGCGCAAATTACCCGTTATGGTACAATCGTGTTGGGGCTGGTTCAAGCGTTTGGTTTGGCGATCGGATTTAACCGAATCTACGCTGGCCTTGTTGTGAATCCTACATTCGCAACATATGCTTTAATTGCGATCGTTCTTACAGCGGGAACTGCATTTCTGATGTGGTTAGGGGAACAAATCACTGAAAATGGAATTGGAAATGGTATTTCCATGATCATCTTTGCGGGGATTGTTGCTGCGATTCCTACCGGAATCTCGCAAATCGTCAAAACTCAGTTTGCAGAAGCTGGCGATGCACTATTCTTGAACATCCTTAAGATGGTCATTATAGCTATCGTCGTCATCGCACTGATTGCCGGAGTCATCTTTATTCAACAAGGTGTACGTAAAATTCCGGTTCAGTATGCAAAACGTGTTGTTGGCCGTAAAATGTATGGTGGACAATCGACACATATCCCTTTAAAGGTTAATGCAGCAGGCGTAATTCCGGTTATCTTTGCCCTTTCGCTGCTAGTATTCCCTCCAACGCTCGCAAGCTTCTGGAGAGGCAATCCGGTAGCGGACTGGATCATTACGAACTTGAACTATACACATCCTGTCGGGATGGTTTTGTATGTGCTGCTTATCATTGGATTCACGTTCTTCTACACGTTTGTTCAGATCAACCCTGAGCAAATGGCGGAACAGATGAAGAAAAACGGAGGCTACATTCCAGGGATTCGTCCAGGGAAGACGACTTCGGTTTACTTAACCAAAGTGATGACTCGCATTACTTTGTCTGGTGCTTTGTTCCTGTCCGCGGTTTCTATCCTGCCAATGCTTCTCGGAAGTGTGGCCGGCTTGCCGAACTCGGTAAGAATCGGCGGTACTTCTTTGCTGATTGTTATCGGTGTTGGATTGGAAACGATGAAGCAAATCGAATCCCAATTGATCAAGCGTCATTACAAAGGCTTCATTAATAAATAGCAAATAGGTTCTGGTAGTTATTTATTAGCTATCGGCACCTATTGTGCTGTTAGCATCGTTTGATGCGATGGGGAGGAAATCATTATGAACGTGATTTTTATGGGACCTCCTGGTGCAGGAAAAGGTACACAGGCGGAAGGAATCGTTAATGAGTTTCAAATCCCGCATATCTCGACCGGTGATGCTTTCCGCTTGGCAATGAAGCAGGAAACACCGCTTGGTTTGGAAGCAAAAAAATATGTGGATCAAGGTTTGCTCGTTCCGGATGAAATCACCATTGGTATCGTAAAGGAACGTCTGCAGCAGCCGGATTGCAATAAAGGCTTCTTGCTGGATGGTTTTCCAAGAACCATTTCTCAAGCTGAAGCACTGGATGACATCATGGCCTCTTTGGGCAGAAGCATAGACCATGTAATCAACTTAAAAGTAGACCGCAGTCTGCTTTTGGCTCGATTGACTGGTCGAAGAATCTGCAAGGCATGCGGAGCTACGTATCATATCTTGTTTAACCCTCCAGCACGTGAAAATGTGTGTGATAAATGTTCTGGCGAATTGTATCAAAGATCAGACGATACCGAAGAAAAAGTAGGCACCCGTCTTGATGAATACACGAGCAAAACAGCACCTCTATTGTCGTATTACCGTAACAAAGGAAACTTACGTGAGGTTAACGGCGAGCAAGAAATAAGTGCGGTTACTACACAAATCATTTCACTATTGCGAGGGCAAGCGGAATGATCATTTGTAAGTCTGCAGCTGAATTGGAATTAATGAGAGAAGCCGGCCGCATAGTGGCCGATACGCATCTTTTGTTGCAAAAGGCCATTCAGCCCGATATTACAACTAAAGAGCTGGATCAAATCGCAGAAGAATATATTCGCAGTCAGGGCGCTACCCCATCTTTTAAAGGCTATAACGGTTTTTCTGGCAGCATCTGTGCTTCAGTCAATGATGAATTGGTTCACGGCATACCCAGTGGGCGTAAGCTTAAAGATGGCGACATCATCAGCATTGATATCGGTGCAAACTACAAGGGATATCATGGTGACTCTGCTTGGACCTATGGAGTAGGGAATATTTCAGATACAGCCAAGAAGTTGTTGGAAGTAACCGAGAGATCTCTATATGCCGGTCTTGCGGAAGCCAAACCGGATGCGCGATTGTACACTATCTCTCACGCGATTCAAAAATGCGTCGAGAATGAAGGTTTTTCAATTGTTCGAGAGTATGTAGGACATGGTGTAGGTAGAGAGCTTCATGAAGAACCTCAAATTCCGAATTACGGCTTACCTGATCGAGGACCTCGATTGAAGCCTGGTATGGTATTAGCGATTGAGCCTATGGTCAATGTAGGGGAGCGATACGTCAAAACCCTAGAGGACAACTGGACAGTCGTTACAGTGGATGGCACACTGTGCGCGCATTTCGAGCATACCATTGCTATTACCCCGGATGGGTATGAAATACTCACTAAATCTCGGTAGGTGATAGAGTGGATTCGGTAAACATTCCACAGCTCGGACAACTCGTTAGGATCATTCGTGGTAAGGACTCCGGGAAGTACGCCGTTATAATCAGCGTCGAAGACCAACGATTCGTATGGATTGCCGACGGCGACAAACGGAAGTTCGACCAGCCTAAGAAGAAAAACTTGATTCATCTCGAGTTACTGCAAACAATCAGCAGCGAAGTAGTGGATAGCTTGAAAGAAAGCGGTCGTGTGACGAACGGAAAGTTACGCTTCGCACTAAAGAAGTACGTGGATCCAATGAATTCAGAAGCACATGAGAAAGGAGAATGACTGTGGCCAAAGAAGATGTAATTGAAGTTGAAGGTACAGTGATTGAACCTCTTCCGAATGCAATGTTTAAGGTGGAGCTTGAGAATGGTCATAAGATACTTGCTCATGTATCCGGAAAGATCAGAATGCACTTTATCCGGATCTTGCCTGGTGACAAAGTGACTGTGGAGCTTTCCCCTTATGATTTGACCAGAGGCCGTATAACCTATCGTTTTAAATAGATACGAGTTAGTCTTACGAAGTTAGTTTTCTTACGAAAACTCACAGGAGGTAATAAACATGAAGGTAAGACCATCGGTCAAACCGATCTGCGAAAAATGCAAAGTCATTCGCCGCAAAGGCAATGTAATGGTAATTTGCGAAAACCCTAAGCATAAACAAAAACAAGGATAAGGAGGTGCTCCTATAAATGGCACGTATTGCTGGTGTAGACTTGCCGCGTGACAAACGCGTAGTTATTGCTTTGACCTACATTTTCGGTATTGGCAGAACAACTTCCGAGAAAATTCTGGCTTCTACTGGTGTTGACGCATCGACTCGTGTTCGTGACCTGACTGAAGACGAAGTAAGTAAACTTCGCGATGCAATTGACAAAACCGTTAAGGTGGAAGGCGACCTTCGTCGTGAGATCGCTCTTAACATCAAACGCTTGATTGAGATCGGATGCTATCGTGGTGTTCGTCACCGCCGCGGCTTACCTGTTCGTGGTCAACGTACTAAAACTAACGCTCGTACGCGTAAAGGTCCTCGTCGTACTGTAGCTAACAAGAAAAAATAGTAAAGGAGGTTAACAATTAAATGGCTAAACCGAAAAAAGTTGTTCGTACAAAACGTCGTGATCGGAAAAATATCGACTCTGGAGTGGCACATATCCGCTCTACGTTTAACAATACGATTGTAACTATTACCGACCCGCACGGTAATGCAATTTCTTGGGCAAGTGCTGGTAACCTGGGCTTTAAAGGCTCGCGTAAAAGCACACCGTTCGCTGCACAAATGGCCGCTGAGTCCGCAGCTAAAGCAGCAATGGAACATGGTATGAAAGCCGTTGAAGTTATGGTTAAAGGTCCTGGCGCTGGTCGTGAAGCTGCGATTCGTTCGCTGCAAGCTGCAGGTTTGGAAGTTAACCTGATTAAAGACGTGACTCCAATTCCACATAACGGTTGCCGTCCTCCAAAACGTCGTCGTGTCTAATTCAGGATTGCAAAAGAGTGGTATAAATATCCAATAAGTGTGAATACTGTTTGGATAGGCATACTGCACGTTCTATGCGTCTTAAGTTATCCAGAGGGAAACGACGTTTTGAAGGAGGGTTATAAATGATCGAAATCGAAAAGCCGAAAATAGAAACCGTATCATTGAGTGAGGATGGCACTTACGGTAAGTTTGTTGTAGAGCCTCTTGAAAGAGGTTATGGAACGACCTTAGGGAACTCGCTTCGCAGAATCCTGTTGTCCTCTTTGCCGGGGGCAGCAGTGACTTCGGTTCAAATCGACGGAGTCCTGCACGAGTTCTCCACCGTACCTGGTGTCATGGAAGATGTTACGGAGATTATCCTTAACCTTAAAGGGCTATCGTTGAAGATTCATTCCGACGAGGAGAAAGTGTTGGAAATCGACGCAGAAGGTGAAGGGCCCGTTGTAGCCGGCGATATTCGTGGTGATAGCGATGTGGAGATCCTTAATCCGGATTTGCATATTGCTACGCTTGCCTCCGATGCACGTCTTCACATGCGAATTCATGCTAATCGGGGACGCGGATACGTTCAAGCGGATAAGAACAAGAAGGAAGATCAGCCAATCGGCGTAATTCCAATTGACTCGATCTATACTCCGATTACCCGTGTGAATTACAGCGTAGAGAACACTCGCGTCGGCCAAGTTACCAACTATGATAAACTAACCCTCGAAGTCTGGACCGATGGAAGTATTCGACCTGAAGAGGCCGTAAGCTTGGGCGCTAAAATTTTAACAGAGCATTTGATGCTGTTTGTCGGCTTGACCGATGAAGCTAAGGATGCCGAGATTATGGTGGAAAAAGAAGAAGATAAGAAAGAAAAAGTGCTCGAGATGACGATCGAAGAGCTGGATCTTTCTGTTCGTTCTTACAACTGCCTGAAGCGCGCAGGTATTAATACGGTTCAAGAATTGATTACGAAAACGGAAGAAGACATGATGAAGGTTCGTAATCTTGGACGTAAATCCCTTGAAGAGGTTCAAGAGAAGCTCGAAGAGCTTGGACTTGGTCTCCGAATGGAAGACTAAAACGTCAGGTTATAATTAAGCAGAAGGAGGTTGCACACAAATGGCATACCAAAAGTTGGGTCGTGATTCCAGCGCACGTAAAGCTCTTTTCCGTGACCTGGTAACCGACTTGTTCATACATGAGCGCATCCAAACTACTGAAGCTAAGGCTAAAGAGCTGCGCTCTATTGCAGAAAAACTAATTACGTTGGCAAAACGCGGAGATCTTCATGCTCGCCGTCAAGTTGCTTCCTTTGTTCGTCGTGAAGCAGCTAACGAAAATCAAGACGCGATCCAGAAGCTATTCTCTGAATTGGCTCCACGTTACGCTGAACGTCAAGGCGGTTACACCAGAATCTTGAAGCTGGGTCCTCGCCGCGGCGATGCAGCGCCAATGGTATATTTAGAATTAGTAGATCGTGCATAAAAAGGATGGGAAAGGGTGGACGGGATCTCTTGATTCTGATGAAACCCTTTTTTTTGTAGCCTAAGCTTGAACGGTTTAATGGAGGACGGCCGTGAGGAATATATGCATGACCGTCAGTTATGACGGGACAGCTTACAATGGTTTTCAAACACAGCCTAGCTTAAATACGATTCAGGACGTGCTGGAACAAGCCGTGCACTCTCTAACCGGAGAAAAGGTTAAATTGACTTCGTCGGGCAGGACGGACGCAGGGGTTCATGCGAGAGGTCAAGTTATTAACTTCTATACAGAATCGAAGATTCCTATCGAGAGATGGTGTATGGCGCTTAATACAAGACTACCGGATGATATTGTCGTAAGCGGCGCTAGAGAGGTAGATTTATCTTTTCATGCGACCCGATCAGCTGTACAAAAGACGTATCGTTACTCCATCCGCTGCGGCCGTCATCCTGACCTGTTTAAACGTCATATGGAGTTTTACCATCCGACTGCTTTGAACACGGATGCTATGGCAGAAGGGCTCAAATGGTTAATCGGTACACATGACTTTACATCCTTTTGCTCCGTCAGATCCACGAAATTGTCCCACGTCAGAACGTTATTCGACGCCAGGCTGGAATGTGAACCTGTGGACCCTCAGCTTCAATCGTTTACCATTCATATATATTTGACCGGCAACGGCTTTTTATACAACATGGTTCGAATCGTAGCAGGGACCTTGATCCAGGTGGGAGAAGGCAAACGTTCAAGTGAATCGATCCGCGACATTCTGGAAGCCCGCAACCGGGCTAAAGCCGGACCTACAGCTGTGCCTCATGGGCTTATGCTCTGGGAAGTATTATATAATCTAGATACAATCATTACTTGATTTGTCGCAGATTTTATAGTACAATATCACTTGGCGTTTCTTGATCGGCTATCCCACGGCCCCGGGTCAAGGAAAAGGCTAACCTTAATTTAACGATAACTATAAACGAATGATACAGATAGATTGATGATGGAATGGCAGATGTCTTCATGTTCATCACATGACTGTGTCGTTTCATCCAACTAGTAACGAAGTGAACAATTGTTTAGGAGGAACTATTCATGCGTACCACATATATGGCTAAGTCAAATGAAGTAGAGCGCAAATGGTACATCATTGACGCAACAGATAAAACTCTGGGCCGTCTTGCGAGCGAAGCTGCCAGCATTATCCGCGGTAAGCACAAACCGCAATTTACGCCTCACGTTGATACTGGGGATTTCGTAATCGTAATCAATGCAGAAAAAATCAGATTGACTGGTAAAAAGCTGCAAAACAAAATGTACTATCGCCACTCTTTGTACTCTGGCGGTTTGAAAGTAACATCCGCTCAAGATTTGCTTAATACAAAACCAGAACGTGTACTTGAATTCGCAATTCATGGCATGCTTCCAAAAAATCGCCTTGGCGATAGCATGAAGACAAAATTGAAAGTATATGCCGGTTCTGAGCATCCGCATCAAGCACAACAACCTGAAGTTTGGGAACTTCGCGGTTAATTTAAAGGGAGGGCTGTTTTGTGGCACAAGTTCAATATTATGGAACAGGTCGTCGTAAGCACTCGGTAGCTCGTGTACGTTTGGTACCAGGTGAAGGACGCATCATTATTAATAAACGTAACCTTGATGAGTATTTTGGTCTTGAGACTTTGAAGTTGATCGTTAAACAACCGCTTAACTTGACAGAAACATTGGGTAAATACGATGTTTTGGTTATTGCTAACGGCGGCGGTATTTCCGGACAAGCAGGAGCAATCCGTCACGGTATTTCCCGTGCATTGCTGAAAGCTGATCCTGAATTGCGCGGTTCCTTGAAAAAGGCAGGCTTCCTGACTCGTGATCCTCGTATGAAAGAGCGTAAAAAGTACGGCTTGAAAGCAGCTCGTCGCGCTCCTCAATTCTCCAAACGTTAATATCAAGCATTATCGCTTATACAAGAACCTTTTCACTATTTCGGTGGAAAGGTTTTTTTGTTTTTCGAATCACCTTTGCCTGGGCTCACCATATGATAGGTAATGGCCCAACAAAATTTTAAATTGACAAAAAGTCCCGTCGCGTTATAATGATATATAACAAAACACATTAATATACTCGGAATTAATACGGTGAGAGGGTGGATAAACATGAATTTGTTTGAAAAAGAAAAATTAATTCAAGAGGCGGCAGAACAATTCGAGAATCAGTCCCCGGAAGCATTGATTGCCTGGGCCGTTGAGAAATTCCCTAACATCACTTTGGCCTGTAGCTTTGGGGCAGAGGACGTCGTATTAGTCGATATGCTCCAGAAGGTAAGCCCTAAGACAGATATTTTTTACTTAGATACTAACGTGCATTTCAAAGAGACTTACGAAACTCGCGATAAGCTGCAGCAGCATTATGGTGTTGAGTTCGTGCAGGTTCTTCCCAAGCTGACCTTAGCAGATCAGGCCGCTCAATTTGGTGACGAGCTCTGGAAAAGCAACCCTACGCAATGCTGCAACATCCGTAAGGTAGATCCTTTGTCGGATATTTTGAAAAACTATGATGCCTGGATTACGGGAATTCGCCGAGATCAAGCTCCAACAAGAGCAAACGCGAAGAAAGTGGAGTACGATACGAAATTCGGCTTGGTGAAATTCAACCCTCTTGCTTCCTGGACTTCTGAAGATGTATGGAATTATATCCGCAGTCATAATATTATTTATAATCCGCTGCATGACCGGAACTATCCAAGTATCGGATGCGAGCACTGCACACGTCAAGTAGCTGCAGGTGAAGATCCTCGTGCAGGACGCTGGTCCGGCTTTGAGAAAACGGAATGTGGCCTTCATAAATAAGGAGGTTTCACGAGCCCATGGCTGAGACAATTCGTCCACATGGCGGCACATTAATTAACCGTGTCGCGGTAGGAGCCGAGAGAGAAGGACTATTGGAGCTGGCCAAGAACTTATACCCTATACAAATTAATGCATGGACGATTTCGGATCTTAATCTCATCGGTATTGGCGCTTTTTCACCACTCACAGGATTTCTTGGGAAAGAAGATTACGATTCTGTTGTAGAGAACATGCGTTTGGCAGATGGGACCGTGTGGAGCATCCCGATTACATTGTCTCTGGAGGATTACGTTGCGGATGAGATTAAAGTTGGGGAGCAAGTAGCTTTAGTAGGAGAGCAGGACGGTGTTATTTACGGTATTTTGGACGTTCAAAGCATTTATGAGGTCGATCAGAAGAACGAAGCAGTTAAGGTGTTTAAAACCGATGACGAAGCCCATCCGGGGGTTCAGAAGCTGCTGTCGCGGCCTTCCATCTATGCAGGCGGCCCGATCCGGGTATTGAATCGTCCTGAGCCGGGGCAATTTGCTGAGTTTTATTTTGATCCTGCGGAAACCCGCCGTATTTTCTCGGAAAAGGGCTGGAAAACCGTAGTTGGCTTCCAAACTAGAAATCCGGTTCACCGTGCCCATGAATATATCCAAAAAAGCGCTATGGAAATCGTCGATGCTCTGTTCTTGAACCCTCTCGTAGGTGAAACCAAATCGGATGATATCTCAGCTGATGTTCGCATGCGCAGCTATTTGGCGTTGCTGGAAAACTATTACCCAAAGGATCGTGTATTTCTAGGAGTATTTCCAGCCGCTATGCGCTATGCAGGGCCTCGTGAAGCCATCTTTCATGCAATGGTTCGTAAGAATTACGGCTGCACGCATTTCATTGTCGGTCGTGACCATGCCGGCGTAGGCGATTACTACGGTACTTATGAAGCACAAGAAATTTTCAGCAACTTCACAAGCGAAGAGCTGGGAATTACTCCATTGTTCTTCGAGCACAGCTTCTTCTGCACCAAGTGCGGCAATATGGCTTCCAGCAAAACATGTCCGCATGACAAATCGGAACATCTCCATTTGTCCGGAACAAAGGTAAGAGCTTTGCTGCGTAGCGGCCAATGTCCTCCTCCGCAATTTACACGCCCCGAGGTGGCGGAGATTTTGATAGAAGGTATGAAGGAACAGTTCGAACCAACCAATTGATAGCATATTTGTCCACCCTGTCCCATATAGATGATTAAGAGTCTATGGGGATGCGAGGTGGATTTTTTTTATGTTTAAGAGGAGGAAAAGGGTCGTCGTATGGTTGACCATGCACAGCAGCTTGAAACTGGTAATGTCTTTTTTGCTTGTACTTCTAATGCTGTTTATGTTTACGTACGAGCTTCCTGCGACCAAAACATGGACATACTGGA
The DNA here is from genome assembly GCF_039543185.1 of Paenibacillus vulneris. Classification (NCBI taxonomy): domain Bacteria; kingdom Bacillati; phylum Bacillota; class Bacilli; order Caryophanales; family Paenibacillaceae; genus Paenibacillus; species Paenibacillus vulneris. The sequence goes on from NZ_BAABJG010000046.1 coordinate 54,556, forward strand.
CGATGCCGCTTTCCGGGAAAAAAATTGCTCTGGACCCTGGCCACGGAGGGCCAGATGGCGGCGCTGAGAGTAAGGACGGAATCATTGAAAAGGATATTAATCTGGCGATAACGATGTACCTTAGGGACTATTTGCAGGAAGCAGGCGCCATGGTCGTCATGACGAGAGAAAGCGATCAAGATTTGGCGGAACCATCGACCAAAGGGTACAGCAAGCGAAAGACAGAGGATTTGCTGGCTAGAGCACAATTTATTTCTCAACAAAAGGCCGATCTATTCGTCAGTATTCATTTGAATAGTATTCCTTCGGATAAATGGTCCGGGGCTCAAACATTTTATTATCCGAACCATCAGGATAACGGGTTGTTAGCGGCGTTAATCCAAGATGAAATCAAGAAAAACTTGAATAATACAGATCGCGTAGCGAAGCCGGTCGATAATGTCTATTTATTAAAGACGTTAAAAATCCCGAGTGCTTTGGTTGAGGTAGGTTTCTTATCGAATCCATCGGAAGCGCAGCTGCTGAAATCTCCCGAATACCAGAAGAAGGTGGCGGCTTCGGTCTATCAAGGAATATTGCGGTATTACTCCGGCGAAAAAGTAGGTAACTTATAAAATTGTGATATAATAAAATGAAACCACTATTCTTATTTTCGGCTGGGGTGTGAAAACGTGCTAACCAAAGAACAATTAGTAGAGGCCGTTCGTCATCTGAAGGACCCGGAATTTCAGCTTAGCTTGGCTGAATTGCAGCTTATTAGAGATTTTCTTATCAAAGAAAATCGGGTATCTGCGACCGTGCTGCTTTCTAATGAGGACGAAGCTTATCGTACAAATATTCAAGAACAAATCACTACCGCATTCCAGAAAGCCGGCGCTTCCGAGGTTCATCTTCGGTTTCGTCCTATGACGGAATATGACCGTAACGAGGCGGCTCGAAAGCAGCAGGAGCATGCATCGCAACCGGTTCAGGAAGCGGCGCCAGCTCGCAATATCCTGGACCCGGAATCGGGCGTTCACTTTATAGCAGTCGCAAGCGGTAAAGGCGGGGTCGGTAAATCGACCGTCACAGTGAATCTGGCTGTAGCCTTGGCGAGATTAGGGAAGAAAGTAGGTCTTATCGACGCCGATATTTACGGTTTCAGCGTTCCAGACATGATGGGGATTGAGGAAAGACCGCAATTGGTCGATAATCGTATCATTCCGGTGGAACGCTTCGGTGTTAAAGTGATTTCGATGGGCTTTTTTGTTGAAGAGAACACACCGGTGATTTGGCGTGGTCCGATGCTCGGTAAGATGCTGCGTAATTTCTTTCAGGAAGTCAGCTGGGGAGATGTAGACTATGTTCTGCTGGATCTTCCGCCAGGAACTGGCGATGTTGCCCTGGATGTTCACCAGATGATTCCACAAAGCAAAGAAATTATCGTTACGACACCGCATGCAACGGCCGCTTTTGTCGCTGCCAGAGCAGGAGCAATGGCCTTACACACGAATCATGATATCGTAGGCGTTGTTGAGAACATGTCTTATTACCAATGCAGCGCCTGTGGGCAAAAAGACTTTGTGTTCGGCAGAGGCGGAGGTGCCAAGCTCGCTGAGGAGCTTCACACCGAGCTCCTGACCCAAATCCCGTTGGGTGCACCGGACAATCATGTTGCAGAACCGGATTTTTCCCCATCCGTATACAAACCTGAGACAGAAACGGGCGCTTTATATTTGGAGATGGCCCAGAAGCTGATCAACAAAGTGGAATAAGATAAGGAGCTGCCCTAGGGCGGCTCCTTTTTTTAATATCTGTAACATATGGGAGTCAGCTTCAACGCCGAGGGAGTAATTGGACAAGGGATTTGGCCCTTACTATTACTTCTTACCACCCTGGCCGCCGCCGCCACCTCCGCCGCCACCGCCAGCACCACCGCCGCCTCCAGCACCGCCACCCTCTTGCTCTTTGGTTTTAGGCTGGGACTCCTCCTCCAGAACCTTCTTCATAAGGTTCATTAGCTCAAGTCGAAACAAAGGGCTTTGCAAAGATTCCTGCATCACCGTTTTCATTTGCTGTCTGTACTGAGGACCTTTCATGGAATCCATTAGCATTTTCTCAAAATCGGGGTTCTTCATTGCCTCTATCATAGACTTTTGATACTCAGGGTCTTTGATCAAATCCTTATGCAGCTGTTTATTTTCTTTTTGAATGGCTTTAGCAAATTGTCCGGCAAACTTGGGATCGGTCATGATCGATTGCAAAAACTTATTATTGCTCGTATCGGTTAACACGTCTTTAACGGCTAACTGAATTTGCTGAGCATCACCGGCAGAGAGCAGCTTCAATTGACCTTCGGACTGGATGCCCCCTCCGGAACCACCGCCTCCTTCACCTCCGCCACTGCTGCTTCCACTACCGCCGCCGCTTAATGCGGAAATGATTGCTTTTTTACCATCATCAGTTTTGAGGATGTCGAGCACCATAGTTTTTGTATCTTTATACCCGCCGCTTTGGGATTGTGAGGCTTGCTTATCGGATCCGCAGGATGTTAAAACCCAAATAATTAGAAGGAGGGAAACAGGGCGCAACCATCGCTTCATCATTACATAAGGCTCCTTTCCATATAAGAATTTGGCCTTAGTATTTGCCGTTAGAATAACTTTCACTCTGCTGATTTGTTGGCTTTTTTTTGTGAACGTTGGTACAATTAACTTCTGTACAGATGAAGCTGTGGGGGTAGAATTTCGTGACATTAAGAAAGTGGTTTTATTTATTTTGGACGACACTAGTCATAGGTGCCATTAGTGCTTTAGTCATCGGAATTATTTTACAAATGAATGATCAGCAATTTAGCTTTTTAAACGGCAGCGCAGTGGGCTATAACGTTCTAACGATGCTGTTAGGCGGAGCCACAATAAGCGTACTGAGCCAGATGGGGTTCTTCGCCTATTTGATCATAAGATTTATTGCCATCGGATTTATAAGAAGCAAATGGATTTGGGACGTGCTGCAAGTCATCCTGGTTATTATTGCATTAATTGATTTGGTCTATTTAAGGGATGCAGACGCTGGGGGAGATTGGCTCCCTTATACTATTCTTCCTATTTGCATGCTGGCCGTAGGTTTGGGCGTCGCTTATTGGAAAGTTCAATTGACCAACCGTAACGGTTTTATTCCCACACTGTTCTTTATGATTGTCGTGTCCGCAATGGAAGCCGTTCCTGCGTTAAGACTGGATACTGCTGCTTCCACAGTATTTATGATGGTGCCTTTGCTTGCAAGTAATGCATGGCAAATCCTGATCCTATCCAAAGTGCTACAAACAAACAAAGAGCCGGTGTAACGGCTCTTCATCATTTTGCCCTTATTCTAATGTATGGTCTTCATTGCTTGATCTTCAACGGGAGGCTTGTTGTCAACCTGAGTCTGCTTCAGCATCTCGCTGACCGTAACAAACTCGTAGCCCTTAGCTCTTAATTGATCAATAATGGCGGGAAGGGCTTCGTGGGTCTGTTTGCATGAATCACTGGCGTGCATCAGCACAATATCTCCAGGATGGGCTTTGGTTACAACCCGGTTAATAATATTGTCTACGCCTTTATTCATCCAGTCTAACGAATCCGTATCCCATTGGATAACCGTATAGTTAAGCTCGTTAGCGATCCGCAGCACCCGTTTGTCGAAATCTCCGTTCGGCAGACGGATCAGATTAGGAGTTTGTCCGGTTACGTCACGAAGGATCTGATGTGCGGTCGTGATTTGCGTCTTTATTTCCTCGTCTGTATTCAAGCTGCTATAATTAACATGCTTGTGACCATGACTGCCAATCTCCCAGCCGCCTTTAACAATATGGTTCACGATTTCCGGATGGTCCTTTGCCCAAGGAGAGGATAAGAAAAAGGTCGCTTTTTTGACTCCTTTGTCCTCAAGCACTTTCAAAATAGGTTCCGTTCGAGTATCGCCCCAACTAATATCGAAGGTTAAGGCAATGACTTTTTTATCGGTTTGTACACTGTAGATGGCCGCGGGCTCATTCTGCGAGAACACCGTGACATTATCGCGTTCGGAGTAAATAATGCCGATAGCAAAAATAACAGCAACTAAAATAATAAAAGATTGTTTCAGTTTTTTGCCGTTAACGACATAAAAATAGTTCACAAAATCCAGACCTCCTTTTGCCCAGTGTGGTAGGGGCTTGTATAAGCTGATTAGTAAAATGTATGCTCGGACAAGAAAGATATGCCAGGGCTCGTACCGCTTATTCAAAAAACATGCTAAATTCACATAGAAAATCATAGGGGGGAACGCCATTGAGGAACATGATGCTGCAATTTCGGCTGATGAAACATTATTTTATTGCTTCTGCCTTGGTTTTCGTTACAGGGATCGTACTGGGGGCGGGCTTCTCGGATCAATTTCATGCCTTCATTGAAGCGCAGCTGAAGGGATTGGAGCAGCTATCTCAATCTATTAACGGTAAACCTAATCAGCAGTGGTCGCTGTTTTGGCTGATATTTTGGAACAATGTATCGAAATCGCTGCTTATTATAGGGTTGGGGGCCTTTTTTGGCGTGCTGCCTTTGTTCTTCTTGTTATCGAATGGGCTGCTGCTAGGTTACGTTATGGCCGTCTCTGCTGAAAAGCAGTCTATCCTATACGTCATCAAAGCTATTCTGCCTCACGGTATTATTGAAATTCCTGCAATCGTTTTTGCATGTGCATTCGGATTGCGTTTAGGGGTGCTAGTTCTCAAGTCCTTAACGGCCCTTACAAGCCCTGCACGGTCCGGTAAATTCAAAGAGGAATTTCGGGGCTTTGCCAAGGCGCTGGTGCCCGTGTTCGTTATTATTGTAGTAACTTTGACAGCCGCGGCACTAATAGAGAGCACCTTTACGTATTGGCTTGTTAAACCGCAATAAAAAAATCAGCATAAAAATAACCAAATATGTGCATAACAGTAAAGCGTTAAAAATGCTTTCATTTCGTATGCATTGAAAAAACGCAATGGATTCTATACACAGAAGATGTTGCTTTCTTCAATGCATTTTTTGTTTGCTTCAACATGGAATATACACAAGCTGTGGAAGGGGTATTACGTCGATGCTCGGGTTTTTATTTAATGAAAGAGAGTGCAGGGAACTCGACTATGTGTTGAAAAAAGAGTTGGACGAAATGCTGTTTGATCTAAATGATAAACGGATTGATCCTGATATTAAAGGAGCTATTGAATCGCGGTATAGAGTCATCTTTAGAATGTATGCTCGGCTTGCATCCCCTAAAGAAATATCGAAATATGCAAGGAACCGAATGCATCATTAAAAAATACTTGACTTCGATTTGATTTGTATGTTATTTTATTACTCGTTCCTTCCGAGAAGTTCGATATGAAATAAAGCGGTAGGAACCCACAAAAAAAGTTTTTAAAAAAATGCTTGCAATTACGTAGGCGAATGTGGTATATTATAAGAGTCGCCGCTAAACACGGTGAACAAAATGACAAAACAGAAGTTACATGAAGTAATCAGGTTTTGTCGATATATTGTCCTTTGAAAACTGAACAACGAGTGAATGTTTGAACAGAGAATGAAAATTCTCGCTAGCATTG
>NZ_BAABJG010000047.1:0-122167 GCF_039543185.1 Paenibacillus vulneris
CTTTAGAGTACCGGCGTCAGCTTGTGGCATAGGGTTTTTTTCAATGTCTACAAAATGGGGTCTTGACCAATGAGATCCAGGGCTTCTTTACCTGTTAGAACGTCCTACAGGCTTGAGTTATACATCTGCACATGCAGATAGCTGCCGCTTTCATAAAGCCGCAGCATTATTATTGATACTTAGGTCCCGTTCCGTATTACAATTTGTCCATCCAATTCATGACCATAACGACGTCCATGATCAGAAACACGATCAAGCTGATCAAACTGAAGCCGATGGCAAAAGGATTTTTCTTAGCAGCACCCAATAACCGCAGAACGCCGATCGCAATAACTATAGTAAACAAAATTACGAATGGGTCAAAACCGGTGAATTTACTCGCTGCTTGCGCTGCCTCTTCAGCCAAAAACATCGAGAGACCTCCTTCAATGTACAAAAATGCTTATTTTCTATCTTATCTTGAGTCGTCTTGAAGTGCAAGCCATAAATAGGAAGTGTAACAAGTTTGTCAACATTTCCTGTATTGGCAGCCTTTAGACTCCTCATATTTCCTTATACTAACCAACTGCTGTTATAACGATACCAGACATTATTTATAAGAAAACCTTATATATAGCTCCTCTATTGCGATTTACGTATCCTCTTAAAAATGTTACTATTAGGTTGATCTTTTCATACTATTTTCATCGGATTTACGCTTTAAAGGAGGAGCATAAACAACATGGCTTATGAAGCAATTTGGGCGGCTGACCCTTCCAAGCTTAACAAGGTTGAACTGCAAAAGCTGGAAAAAGACGGCCTCGATGTCATCCGTACCATTATTGAGAAATACGCTCACGAAGGCTACGACGCTATCACCGAAGACGATATGAATCGCTTCAAGTGGGCCGGTGTGTATGAGCAAAAACCGAAAGACGGTCATTTCATGATGCGTGTGCGTATCAACTCAGGGATCATGACCTCGGACCAAGCCCGGGTGTTGGCTTCTATAGCCAAAGATTACGGCCGCGGTCTTGTGGATGTTACAACCAGACAAGCTATACAGTTTCACTGGCTTCGCATCGAGAATATACCTGACATCTTCAAACGTCTGGAATCCGTAGGCTTGTACTCTTATGAAGCCTGTGGAGACTGCCCTCGTACCGTCGTAGGCAACCCTCTCGCCGGTATCGATAAAGATGAGCTTATGGATACAACGCAGCTGGTCAACGAAGTCAATGATTTCTTCTTATTGAACCGTGATTTCTCTAACTTGCCGCGTAAATATAAAATGTCCATTTCTTCTAATATTTATAACTCCGGTCATGCTGAAATCCAATGTTTGGCGTTTACGCCGGCTACCAAGGTGATCGATGGGCAAGAAGTTGTCGGCTTCCACGTATGGGTCGGCGGCGGATTGTCGGCTAAGCCTCATTTGGCTAAGAAGCTCGACCTGTTCGTGAGACCGGAAGAGGTTTTGAAGGTCGCAATCGGCGTAACTACCATTTACCGTGATCATGGCTACCGAGAAAAACGCCACCATGCCCGCCTGAAATTCCTTGTGGCAGACTGGGGTGCTGAGAAGTTCAAGGAGGAGCTTATCAAGCTGATCGGTGATATGCCAGCTCTCGGTGAAGATAAGGTTGTGGGCTGGAAGGCTGCTTATTTTGATGGCGTGCATCCGCAAAAGCAAGAAGGCTTGAACTACATCGGCCTAAGCGTACCCGTAGGACGCCTGGATGATGCGGAGCTTACTGAGCTGGCTCGCCTTGCAGACGAGTATGGAGACAAAACCATCCGTACAACGGTTTCCCAGAATATTATTTTGTCCGGCATCCCTACGGAGAAGGTTGAAGCTGCTTTGGCAGAAAAAATCATGGAACGCCTGACTCCGAATCCTAAGCATTTCCTGAGCCGTACCGTATCCTGTACCGGCAACGAGTTCTGCAACCTGGCCGTTGTAGAAACAAAGAAAAGAGCAGTACTCGTCGCTGAATATTTGGATGCTAACGTAGAGCTGGACGAGGAAGTCCGAATCCATTTCATCGGCTGCCCGAATGCATGCGGTCAAAAGCACATCGCCGATATCGGCCTGCAAGGCGCGCTTGTTAAGACTCCTGAAGGAATGGTCGATGCATTCGATATTGCAGTAGGCGGTATTCTGGGCCCAGGCGCTCAATTTAACCAAGTGTTGAAAGGCCGCGTCAAAGGCGACAATGTTGGCCCTGTCCTGGAACAGCTGATTCTGTATTACAAAGAAAATCGCAGTGAAGATGAAACCTTCCATCAATTTGTTCACCGTGTAGGCATCGGTGCCTTCCAAGACAAATTGACTTCGATTCTTGCTTCTTAATGTATTGAAAAAAGCTTGGTCCTCCTGTGAGGAACCAAGCTTTTTGGCGTTTTATCGGCTATGTGCACAACATCGCCCCTAACTTGTCCAAGTCGGGGCGATGCCGAAATTATACAGCAGCGTCTTCCATCTGTTTGATACGTTGAGCGTAATCTTCGGATCTAGCCCTATCTCTCTCCAGAATTGGCTTCAAATAACGGCCGGTATAGGAGCCTTCCACCTTCACCACTTCTTCCGGTGTTCCGGTAGCTACGATGGTACCGCCTTTGCTTCCGCCTTCCGGACCGAGATCGATCAAATAATCCGCGGTTTTGATAACATCCAGGTTATGCTCGATCACGAGGACCGTTTCGCCGCTCTCTACCAATCGATGCAGTACCTTAAGCAGTCGGTCGATATCATGGATATGGAGCCCTGTGGTAGGCTCATCCAGTATATATATCGTCTTGCCGGTACTTCTACGGTACAGCTCGGCTGCCAGCTTCACGCGCTGCGCCTCGCCGCCGGATAAGGTTGTCGCTGGTTGCCCCAGGTTCATATAGCCTAAGCCTACATCTAGAAGGGTTTGCAGCTTGCGGTGGATACGCGGAATGTTTTTGAAAAACTCGCATGCATCCTCGATGGTCATATCCAGCACTTCCGAGATATTTTTCCCTTTGTAATGCACTTCGAGCGTTTCACGGTTGTATCGCTTGCCCTTGCAAACTTCGCATGGTACATACACGTCAGGCAGGAAATGCATTTCAATCTTGATAATGCCATCTCCTCGGCAAGCCTCACAGCGTCCGCCTTTGACGTTGAAGCTGAAACGGCCCTTCTTGTAGCCGCGTACCTTGGCTTCATTGGTCGCGGAGTAAACGTCGCGAATATCATCGAATACACCGGTATACGTAGCCGGGTTGGATCGTGGAGTTCGCCCGATAGGCGACTGATCGATGTCTATGACTTTATCGACATGCTCCAGACCTACAAATTCACGGTATTCACCAGGACGTACCTTGGCTCCGTTCAGCTCCTTAGCCAATGTTTTATACAACAGCTCATTGATCAGCGTACTTTTGCCGGATCCAGATACACCGGTGACGCAGGTGAACACGCCTAATGGAAATTTGACATTGACGTTGCGCAGATTGTTTTCCTTGGCACCTTTGATTTCGAGCCATTTGCCATTTGGCTTACGACGCTCGGCGCTGACAGGAATAAACTTCTTGCCGCTTAAATATTGGCCCGTCAATGAATGGGGATCCTCCATGATCTCCTTCGGAGTGCCTTGGGAAACTACGTTGCCTCCGTGAATCCCCGCTCCCGGCCCAATATCGATAATATAATCAGCGGCCAGCATCGTATCCTCATCATGCTCTACAACGATCAAGGTGTTGCCCAAATTACGCATATGCTCCAGCGTCTTAATTAATCGATCGTTATCACGCTGGTGGAGTCCGATGCTGGGCTCATCCAGAATGTACAGAACGCCCATTAAGCTTGAGCCGATCTGGGTAGCCAAGCGTATGCGCTGCGCTTCTCCACCGGAGAGCGTACCGGCGGCGCGATGCATCGTCAAATAGTCCAGCCCTACGTTGACCAGGAATCCAAGCCGTGCCTTGATTTCCTTTAAGATCAGGTGAGCGATCTGGAACTCCCTGTCATTCAGCTGCAGGGACTCGAACCATTCTTGTGAATCTCCAATCGATAGAGAGGTCACGTGAGCGATATTTTTGCCGTTAATCGTGACGGCCAAAGTCTCCGGCTTCAGCCGCTGTCCTTTACACTTGCTGCAAGGCTTGGAGCTCATATAGGTCTCGATATGCTCACGAATCCCATCCGAGAACGTATCGCGATAACGGCGCTCCAAATTCGGAATAATCCCTTCGAAAGCGACCATAGCTTCTTTTTTATGGCCCATATCATTCTCGTACCGGAAACGAACCTTCTCTCCGCCTGTACCGTAAAGAAGCTTTTTCATTTGCTCTGCCGTAAGCTCGCTTACGGGCATGTTTCTCGGGATACCGTAATGATCGCATACCGCAGCCAGAAATTGAGGGTAATAATTCGAGGTGCTTCCCGCCCAAGCCTCAAAGGCGCCGTCCTCAATCGTCAATTTCGGGTCCGGAACCAATAAATCCGGATCTACTATCATCTTACTGCCCAGTCCGTCACAGTCAGGACAAGCACCGAATGGGCTGTTGAAGGAGAACATTCTTGGAGCGAGCTCCTCTATGCTGAACCCGCATTCAGGACAAGCCAGGTTTTGGCTGAACAACAGCTCCTCCTGCTCCAATATATCGACAATGACGCGGCCGCTTCCCAGCTTTAATGCCGTTTCAAGAGAGTCCGCCAAGCGAGCCTGCACATCCGCCTTGACGACGATACGGTCCACAACGACTTCTATGTTGGACTTTTTATTTTTATCGAGCTCAATTTTATCCGATAGATCCATGACTTCTCCGTTGACGCGCACGCGAACGAAGCCTTGCTTTTGAATGTCCGCCAGCAGCTTCGTATGCTCGCCCTTGCGCCCGGAAATAATCGGAGCCAATATTTGCAGCCGGGTACGTTCCGGGTACTCCATAATCCGGTCGACCATTTGCTCCACGGTCTGCGAAGTAATCTCAATCTTATGAATCGGACAATGCGGACGCCCGATCCGGGCGAACAGCAGCCGGAGATAATCGTAGATTTCCGTTACCGTACCTACGGTCGAACGAGGATTCCGGCTGGTTGTTTTTTGATCGATCGATATCGCAGGTGATAATCCTTCGATCGAGTCCACATCCGGCTTATCCATCTGGCCCAGAAACTGCCTTGCATAAGCAGATAGGGATTCCACATATCTGCGCTGTCCTTCCGCATAGATCGTATCGAACGCAAGAGATGATTTCCCGGAGCCGCTGAGCCCCGTTAATACTACAAATTTGTCACGGGGAATCGTTACATCGATATTTTTCAGGTTGTGCGCTCTTGCGCCCTTAATCACAATATTATCTCTGGCCACTTGCCTTCCACCATCCTTCATATTCAACGGAGCTGACAGCTGTTCTACTTTCCGTACTCGCTTTGATGGAGAATCCGCCATTTCCGAATCTCTAATCTATTCACTACAAATTCAATGCATGAATCATTATTTCATCATTATACCCATTAAAGCTCTGCCTTTAACTCCATAACGGCATCGCGAAGCTCGGCGGCGCGCTCAAACTGCAGGTTTTTGGCCGCTTCCTTCATCTCTTGCTCCAACCGTTCGATTAAAGACATGCGGTCCTTCTTCGACATCTTGGCCTGCTTCACATCGGTCAAATAATCCGCCTTGGTCTCAGCAACCTTGACCGCTTCAATAACGTCGCGGACCTTCTTCTGAATCGTCTGCGGCGTAATCCCGTGCTGCTTGTTATAGGCCATCTGGATTTCACGACGGCGATTCGTCTCGCGTATCGCTTTATCCATAGAGTCGGTTATTTTATCCCCGTACATGATAACCCGGCCGTTAGCGTTTCTCGCCGCCCGCCCGATCGTCTGGATCAACGACCGCTCTGCACGAAGGAAGCCTTCCTTGTCTGCATCCAGAATAGCGACCAGGGATACCTCCGGCAGGTCGAGCCCTTCTCTCAGCAGGTTGATGCCTACCAGCACATGAAATACACCGAGCCTCAGCTCGCGCAGAATTTGCATCCGCTCCAGCGTCTTGATGTCCGAATGCAGGTAACGTACCTTAATGCCGATTTCCTTAAAGTAATCCGTCAAATCCTCGGCCATCTTCTTCGTTAATGTGGTAACGAGCACCCGCTCATCCTTGCGAATCCGGTCCTGAATCTCCCCAAGCAGATCATCGATCTGTCCTTTGGTCGGACGAACCTCGATCTCGGGATCGATCAAGCCGGTCGGACGAATGATTTGCTCCACCATTTCCGGACAATGCTCCAGCTCGTAAGGTCCTGGAGTAGCCGATATATACAGCGCTTGGGTGATCTTCTTCTCGAACTCCTCGAAGCGCAGCGGACGGTTATCCAAAGCCGAAGGCAGACGGAAGCCGTGCTCTACCAGCACTTCCTTACGCGCCCTGTCTCCATTATACATCCCGCGAATTTGCGGAAGCGTCACGTGCGACTCGTCCACGACAATCAGCATATCGTCAGGGAAGTAATCGAACAGGGTATAAGGCGTAGCTCCGCGCTCGCGGAACGTGAGGGGGCCTGAATAGTTCTCGATGCCCGAGCAGAAGCCCATCTCCTGCATCATCTCGATGTCGTATCGCGTCCGCTGCTCGAGCCGCTGGGCCTCCAGCAGCTTGCCTTGACCGCGAAGCTCCTCCAGCCGTTCCTCCAGCTCACGCTCTATATCGACAAGCGCCCGCTTCATCGTATCCTCGTGGGTTACGAAGTGGGATGCCGGGAAAATAGCGATATGATCCCGCTCGCCCAGAATCTCGCCGGTCAGGACATCAATTTCCGTAATCCGTTCGATTTCATCGCCGAAGAGCTCCACACGAACGGCATGCTCGCTATGTGAAGCCGGGAAAATCTCTACGACATCCCCCCGAACACGGAACGTGCCGCGAACAAAATTCATATCATTTCGCTGATATTGGATGTCGATCAGTCTATGCAAGATCTCATTGCGCGAACGCTCCATTCCGACACGCAGGGACATCACCAGGTTCCGATACTCCATTGGAGAACCCAAACCGTAAATGCAGGAGACACTCGCTACGATAATGACATCGCGGCGCTCGAACAGCGCGCTGGTAGCGGAGTGGCGAAGCTTATCAATCTCATCATTTATACTCGAGTCTTTTTCAATAAACGTATCGGATGAAGGAATGTAGGCCTCAGGCTGATAATAATCGTAGTAGCTTACAAAATATTCAACCGCATTATTCGGAAAAAACTCCTTCAGCTCACTGCACAGCTGCGCAGCCAGTGTCTTATTGTGGGCTATTAACAGTGTAGGTCTATTCAGCTGTGCAATAACCTGAGCTGCCGTAAACGTCTTCCCCGTTCCTGTCGCTCCAAGCAGCGTCTGATGCCTTTTCCCTGATCGGATACTTTCTAAAAGCTTCTCTATTGCCTTGGGCTGATCCCCTTGAGGGGAAAACTCGGATACCAGCTCAAAGCGCTTGTCACTCATCACTACATCGTTCATTTCGTCACCGCCTATTGAAAAAGATCATTCTCTATAAACTTTTGCCGGGATGTTTCCGATAAATACTATGCGTCACATCGACGCAGGTTGACTCCGTTCGACTTTTTCCTCTATAGGAATATTTGTTCCCATATATTATACCTTTTTTCAGCTTATGTTGCAAACGCATAAGTCTTCCACTTCTATGCTGCAGCCACAGCCGAAGAACGGATTTAAAAAAACAAGAAGCATTCTCATTTACTCGAACTAGGGGTGGTACGAAAAATGGATTTGACAACAATTCTAGGTATTGTATTCGGCTTGGGCGCCCTAATCGGCGGTTACATGTGGGATGGAGGACATATTTCTGCACTGATAGTCCCAAGTGCCATGCTGATCGTATTCGGCGGAACCATTGGAGCGGTTGTAGTAAGCTTTCCAATGTCTACGTTGAAGGAAACGCCAAAAGCGTTGAAAATGGCATTTAAAGAAACCAAGCGCGATCCAGGCGCTATCATTGACGAGCTGGTCGACATGGCTACAGTTGCCAGACGGGAAGGCGTGCTTGCCTTGGAGCAGCGTGCGCAGGAGCACAGCAACGACTTTTTGCGCGATGGCTTGATGATGGTCGTTGACGGCACCGATCCTGAATTGACAAGACAAATTTTGGAGCTCGAAATGGATGCGTTGGAGCATCATCACGAAGGCTGGGCCAAAATTTTTGAATCCGCCGGCGGTTTTGCGCCAACGATGGGGATCATCGGTACGGTAATGGGTCTGATCCACGTTCTGGGCAACCTTTCCGAGCCAAGCACATTAGGACCTGCAATCGCGGTCGCTTTTGCCGCCACCTTGTACGGGGTTGCATCCGCTAACGTTATTTACATGCCGCTTGCCCAAAAGATCAAAGTCCGCAGCAAGGAGCAAATCTCCGAAATGGAGCTTATGCTGGAAGGGATTTTGGCGCTGCAAGCCGGTGAAAATCCGCAGCTGATCAAGAAAAAATTGAAATCGTTCCTACACCAAGAGCAGAAGAAACCGGAAAGCGAAGGTGATACCGGTGGCGAGGAGAAATAAAAAGCACGCAGCCCACGAGAACCACGAACGATGGTTAATTACCTATTCCGACTTGATCACGCTTCTTCTGGTTTTCTTTATCATCATGTACGCCATGAGTAAAATCGATAATGAAAAGTATTCGGTCCTGGCCTCAGCGCTCAGCTTTGAATTTAAGAAGTCGGATACGGTGCTGCCGCAAGGCGAAGGGGTTCTCGGCCGCGTGAGCACCGCCAAGTCACAGGAAGGCGAGAAAACCGAGAACAACGAGAAGGATAAGAAAGAACGCGAAGAACTGGAGCAGCGCGAAAAGCAGCTGCAAAACTTGCTGGAACAAGTGCAGCAGTATATTCAGCAAAACAACCTGCAAGCCCAAGTGTCCGCCGCCAATACCCCAAGAGGAGTTGCGGTGACACTGAACGATCTGTTCCTGTTCGATCTTGGAAAGGCCGATTTGAAAAAGGATGCCTACCCGATATTGAACCAATTGGCCAGCTTGTTCCCTACTCTGAAGGATACGACGATCAGCATTGAGGGGCATACGGATAACCTTCCGCTAGCGACGGGTTCGCTCTATAAGGATAACTGGGGGTTGTCGAACGAACGTTCCCTATCGGTACTTCGCTACTTTGTATATAATGACGGCTTGGATCCGAAGCTCTTCATCTCGACCGGTTACGCCGATACCCGGCCTGTCGCCGACAATGATACCGTCGAGAACCGCGCCAAAAACCGCCGTGTCGAAATTGTCGTTCTCAGAGGTAAAAGCTGATCATACACCACTAGGTTATCGGTAAAATGATTAATATCGGTTCGAAAAAAAGCTGTCGGGGATATCCCCGGCAGCTTTTCAATTTACTATTCTCTATACGTTACATCGGCTTCGTCGTATCGGAAGGCTTGCTGAGCAATCCGACCAGCTTTCTTCTCATATAAGCGAAAATAGGGGTCTGCTTCTCTACGGCATAGTACATTGCATCTTGATCCGGGGCCAATAAAATACCTAATTGATGATGCTCTCCCGAGAACATGGCCCGCTTCAAAAATTTGCTCTCCCCCGCCAAGTTCAATACTTCCAGCTTGCAGAAGGCCGAATTCACTTGCATAGCTTGGTGAAGCTCACTTTTGGTTCGTATTGGCATTCCATTGACTTTATGAAGAATTTCGCCTGGCACAATGCCAAGCTCGTCCGCAGGACTCCCGGGCAGTATGGCCAGCACCTTCAAGCCCCGCTGATCGTGTACAAATATCGGACTGCGCTTGGCTTCGTCCCAACGGCTGAACAAGAGCAGCCCTTCATGCAGCGCAATGCATAAGAGGGAAGCGGCCAAGGTCACTACAGGCCATTCATGAACGGCAATCGCAAGGAGCAGGACGAGGCAGGCATACAATGCCAACAATCTGGACGTCAGCCTGGCCTTCATTTGCGGCAGCCGGGACATCGTTAATTCTGCAAAGCCGATCATGACGGGGAAACCGACAATCGTCCAGCCACCGCTCCATAATTCACCGCCTAACAGCGGAGTCCAGGGCAATGGATGAACGTTCCCTCCCTGAAGCGGCACCAGCAAAAACAAAGCGACAGGCCAAAATCCCTGCATGTGATAACCGCCGACAATTTTCCCGCGCTTGCTTTCGTAAAACATCGGCGTGGCCGTTCTCGCCCCCTGCAACCGAACCAGAATAGCTTCAATTAAGTGAAGCACAGCCACAAGAGCAAGCAGCGTCGGCACGTTAAGGCTTCGTAAAGGCTCCAGCAGCCAAGCTGGCATTATGTCCGATACAGTGCCTATTGTGCTGACCAGCACTTGAATGATTCCTATAGCCCCGACCGCATAAGCCCAACATAGAAACCGGACACGGAACAAGATCAGCAGCAAAGAAATAATCCATAGCAGGACAACGGCCTCCGGCTGAATGGTTGCTCCAACAACGGCCATAAGAACGGACGCGAGCAGGCCGCCAATCCATCCCCATAGCAGCGCCCGCCATGTTTCCGATAGTAATGAATGCAGCTTGGTATGAAACAGCTTGCGTTCGAATTGAATCTGTCTTCGATACTGAAGCACTATAAATAAAATCCCTACATAATAGAACGGATGCAACAGCAATTGCAGCAAGGCGTAAAGCCCTTGGTAAGCCAAATCCGCTAATAAGTTCATTAGGCTGCTCCTTTGTACACAAGGATAAAGGCATGACCGCCTATCGTACATCATTCATGGGTTCAAAAAAAGAAAGAAAGCTGGACGAGTCCAACCTTCTTTACCATTCGACGCCTATAGGGGCTTTTCCTTCTACGATTCCATTTTTCCAACAGACCTTATTTGGTTATAGCCGATTGGATTTCCTGAACTGCCGCTTTCAGCTGCAGATCGTTCTTCGGATCCTTGATTTCATTCAAAATCGCTTTTTCCAGCTGATTGGCTGTTTCTACGTCAACCTCACCGGTGACCGGCAAGTTATGAAGACGTTGGAACGCTTTTACGGCTGCAGCGGTCTTCTCACTAAAGTAGCCGTCGGTCCGATCCGGATTCATTCCGAGTCCGGTCAGCATGATTTGCAGGTTCTTCACGTCATCGCCAATCGAATCAGGCTTAAGGGTCGCCTTTTTCGTCAATGGAGCTACTTTAAAATAAGCCGGCTGTTCAACAGCAATGTCGGGAGTAATCCCTTTTTTGTGAATCCATGTTCCGTTCGGCGTCAGCCATTTGTATACGGTCATCTTAATATTGCTTCCATCGCCCATTTCCTTCTCGAACGGCACCTGTACCGTCCCTTTTCCGAAGGAGGTTTCCCCGACCAGCTTACTTCCAGCGGAGTCACGAAGAGCGCCTGCTAATATTTCAGAAGCACTTGCGCTTCCTTTGTTCATCAGAACGGTGACCGGATAACTTTTTCCCGCCCCCTGGGACGGTGTGTCCTCCTGCTTGCCGTTGCGATCCTCGATCTTGACAATCGGTTTGCCTTTGGCAATAAACGGCTCTGCAATCTCCACTACAGCCTGCAGTAAGCCGCCCGGATCGTTACGAACGTCGATGACAAGCCCCTTCATTCCTTTGGATTCCAGGTTTTGCAGCTCTTCCTTGAAGCGTTTGGCTGTATTCGTGGAGAACTGGCGAATTTCGATTTTCCCGATATTGCCTTGAAGCATCTCGGCGTAGACCGTTTCTACGTCAATGTCATCACGAACCACGATCATTTGGATCGGCTCCTGAGTACCCGGACGCAGGATTTCAAGCTTCGCCTGGGTTCCTTTCGGACCGCGGATTTTCATCACGGCCTGGTTCAGCGTCAGCCCGTCCAATTTCTCTCCGTTCACCGACAGAATGACATCCTTGGCATGCAGGCCCGCCTTTTCCGCCGGAGAGCCCTTGATGGGAGCCACGATCGTTACTTTGCCGTCTTCCGTAGATACCTCAGCGCCAATCCCTTGGAACGAGGATGTGATGCTTTCGTCAAACTGCTTCGCTTCCTTCTGGTCCATATACACGGTAAAGGGATCGTCCAATGTGGCAAGCATTCCGTTAATGGCTCCGTTGACGACCTTTTCATGATCGACCTCAGATAGGAATTTGTTCTGTATCAGCTGATACGTCGTTGCTATTTTGTTCATGTCCTTGGAAGTTAACCCTGATTTCACCGCAGCCGTGGAGCCTTCCTTCCCGGCACCAGCAAACATGGACGGATTTACAATCGTAAGCGTCATAATGCTGCTGGCGAACATAGCCAACAAAATAAATGCTAAAACCGTACGTCCTTTAAACGTCATTGCCCTTTACACCGCCTTTGTTCCTACCTTGGTGAACTCGTCTCTGTATTATATGACAAGCTATTAGAAATTATTAACAGCGGTTTTTATTTTAAATACGGTTTCGGATCAACCGGATCTTCGTTAATGCGCACCTCAAAATGCAGATGGTTGCCTGTGGATTCTCCTGTAGAGCCCACTTCCGCGATTTTTTGGCCGCGCTTCACATGGTCTCCTTTTTCTACTACCGTACCTCCATTACGAATGTGTCCGTATAGCGTCCAGTAACCATTCCCGTGGTCAATGATTACCGTGTTGCCGTAACCGCTCCACCAGGAAGCGACAATAACTTCACCCTCTGCCGCCGCCAGGATGTCCGTTCCGTTAGGGGCACCCAAGTCAATGCCTTTATGCAGTTTCTTGGCGCCGGTGAACGGATCGGAACGGTATCCGAAATCCGAAGTCATCGGAGCTACTTTAGCTAACGGATAGCCAAATTTGCCCCCGGAGGTGGATGTTGGTGCCGCTGAGGCTGTAGAACCGCCTCCACCGCTGCTGCCGCTATTTCCACTTGCCTTCGCCTTGGCCGCCGCATCTGCGGCAGCTTTCGCAGCCTCTGCCGCAGCCGCTTTACGCTTTTGCTCCGCTAAAGCAGCCGACTTGCGGGCATATTGAAGAAGCTGCTGCTCCTGATCCTCGCTGATGTCTTCAAGCTCTTTTTCCTTTTTGGACAGGCTGGCAATTTTGACTTCCTTATCTTTCTCCTTAGCCACCAGGCTAGCTTTGATTGCAGCAGACTGGCTATATAGATCACTTACCTGCTTGAACTCCTGCTCAATCTGATTTTGCTTCACTTCTTTGGCTTCCCTGTCCCGCTGGTTCGCCTGCAATATTTCCTTATCCTGATTCACAATAGCCCTTAGCGCGTTCATGCGGTCCAGGAAATCCCCAAAGCTCGTAGAGCTAAGCAGAACGTCCGCATACGATACGACACCGTTCATGTACATAAGACGCAGACGAGATTTTAGCAGCACATCGCGGGCCTCGATTTGGGCCTTCAGCTCGTCCAGCAGCTTGCTGTTCTCTGTCAGCTTATCCTTCGTATCCGCTATTTGCTCATTCAATTTGTTCAGCTTCAAATTCTCATCTTCGATCTGCTTAATGATGCTTTTGACCTCAGCTTCCACCTGCTGTTTATCCTGCTGTACCTTGCTTATTTCCTGCTGGGTTTCGGTAGCCTTTTGCTGGGTGGAATTTTGCTGCTTCTTCAGTTGATCCAGCTGCTGCTGAATCTTTTGCGATTCGGACAAAGCAAAGGACAGCTGCGGCACAAGCAGCGTACTTGCCATCCCCGCGGTAACGACCAGTGATAGAACGGACTTCTTCAACTTTCGTTTCCTCCCCAACTAGATTCATTCCTTAGCCGGATATGGCTTAAGCTTGTTTACACCATCTATGCTACACTCGCAAAAACTTTCGTACGGACAAGGTGCTGCCAAAGATCCCGATTAACACGCCGATTCCAAGCAGCAGACCCGACATCGAATAGTATATCTGATTAAAAGGCAGCAGCTTAATCATCAGCAAGTTCAAATCAAGCTGTGTCGAGCTCATCAATTCCCAGTAACCATATAACAAAATGGCGGTAGGAATAATGGATCCTACAATGCCCAGTAAAGCTCCCTCGATAAAAAACGGCCAGCGAATAAAGGAGTTCGTCGCCCCGACCAGCTTCATGATGCCAATCTCGCGGCGACGCGCTACAATAGTAATCTTGATCGTATTGGCGATGAGGAACATAGCCGTCAATGCAAGCCCTGCTACCAGCACAAGTCCGATGTTACGAACGATTTGGGTAACCTTAAACATCGTTTCTACCGTTCCCTGTCCGTAGCTGACACGATAAATTGGTTTGGAGGCTTTTCCGTTGTTCAGATCGCTGATTTGCTGGGCAACCGTTCCTACCTGACGGGGCTCTACCACTTCGACGGTAAAGGAATCATTCAGAGGGTTATTGTCTCCGTCAAATCCTTCCAGCAAAGACTTTCCGCTATCGCCGAGCTTGTCCCGCAAGTAATTAAGTCCTTCGTCCTTCGATATGAAGGTAACGTTGGCAACATTGGCTATAGAGGCGATCTCCGTTTGTAGGGATGCCGTTTGCTCCTTGGTAATGTTCACATCCAGGTAAACGCGAATCTCAACCTGCTGCTCGATTTGCTGAGCGAGATAATTCACATTCAGCGTCAGCAGTAAAAATACACCTAATATCAATAATGAAATGGCAATTGAGCTTATCGAAGCGAACGTCATCCAGCCATTGCGGATCACATTTTTACCGCCTTCCCGTAAGTGGCGGAAGACTGTGCTAATCCTCATAGCCGTATTCACCCCTAACTTCGTCACGGGCAATTTGTCCCTGTTCAATAGCCAGAACACGCTTGCGCATCGTGTTTACGATTTCTTTGTTGTGTGTAGCCATGATGATCGTCGTACCACGAAAATTGATCTCTTCCATCAGCTTCATAATGTCCCAGGATGTATCGGGGTCGAGGTTACCCGTAGGCTCATCGGCAATGATGACCGAAGGGTTGTTCACGATAGCCCTGGCGATCGCTACCCGCTGCTGCTCTCCGCCAGATAATTGCGTCGGCAAAGAGCCGGCTTTGTCCTTCAGCCTGACGAGCTCAAGAACCTCCTGCACACGCCGGCGGATCAGCTTTTTGGGTGCTTCAATAACCTCCATTGCAAAGGAAATGTTCTCATACACAGTCAGCTTGGGAAGCAGGCGGAAATCCTGAAAGATAACACCGATATTGCGGCGCACATACGGAATCTTGCGCTGCTTCAGCTTTTCCAAATTAAATCCGTTTACAAAAATACTTCCCTTCGTAGGCCGCTCTTCTCTATAAATCAATTTCATAAATGTCGATTTTCCTGCACCCGACGGACCTACCACATACAAGAACTCATTGCGGTCCACCTTGACATTGATGCCTCGCAACGCCTGACTTCCATCGGGATACGTCTTCCAAACGTCATGCATTTCAATCACGGTATCACATCCTGAATTTTTAGCTAGCTTATATCCTTTCGACATAAACAGGTAAATTCCTTTACGCGTAAAAGATTTTCAACACATTTTCACATTTACCCCGGCATTTTTTGTAGAAAACACGAATATTCCCACAGGCAAATTTCCGAAATGACAGCATATATATCAATATGTACGAGCAGAGCTTGTCATGGAACCATGAAGCCAAAGGAGACGAAACCGATGACGCGTCAGCGCATGTTGATATGGCAGGCGATTGTAGGCTTGCTGCTGTTTGCCGGTGCCGCCTGTGCAGCCATGGCCTGGTACGGATCGCAGCGAACGCTTCCCGCAGGCTTAACCGTAGATAACTGGGACGTCGGCGGTTTACCGATTCTTGAATTCGAGCGCCAACTGGAGGACAAAAAAAAGCTGCTTCTGCAGCAAACAGTCCGGATGGTCAGCAAGCAGCCCGATGTTCCGCTTCAGCCTGCAGACTGGATGCTGGATCAGCTCGGATTGGATCTCTCCCTGCAGGACGTGATCGACCGGCTTCAACCGCTCAAAACAGGCTCCTTGTTTCACAGAGCCGCCTATCGCTGGCATATCCGCAATGAAGAGTGGCCCCTGGCCCCTACCTTTGATGCTGCCAAGCTTCATGCCACACTTATGCGCGGATTTCCGGAGCTGTACAATAAACAGCCTGTCGATGCTCAAAGAATTGTAGGTCCGAACGACATGATCAGCTATGTGCCCGAAACAGCCGTCATGCGTATCCATGAACCGGAGCTGCTTCAGCAGCTGCAGCGAATTCTTCCTTCCATGGGAACCATCGGTTGGACAGTGGGAAAGGATGGGCGGCGCTTTGCGGACTACCCGGGGGAAAATCACTCCGGAGAAGGAGCGGTCCAGCGGGTTCAGGAGGAGGCAGCGCCTGTGGTAGTGCCTGCGGGGAAAACGCCGTTTCTTGTCGTACTCCCTTTGGTAAATCAGGAGCCTGCCGTCACCATCAGCATGCTCCAAGCGCAAGGAATTGAGCGTAAAATCAGCGAGTTTACAACAACATACCCGCAAAACGGCGAAGGGCGGATTCACAATATACGCTCTACAGCCCAATCTATCCAAGATGTGTTATTAAAGCCCGGGGAAACCTTCGATTACGCAACCTATATCGCCCAAACCGAAGCCAAATTCGGCTTCAAGGAAGCACCCGTCATTCTCAACGGCAAGCTGGTGCCGGGTATCGGAGGCGGGATCTGTCAGGTTTCGTCCACTCTGTACAATGCCGTGCTTCGCGCAGGCCTGCAAATCGTCGAGCGACGCAACCACTCGCTTCCGGTCAGCTATGTTCCACTAGGGCAGGACGCCACCTTCGCAAGCGGCCATATCAACTTCAAATTCCGCAACAATACGGAGAAGCACCTACTGATTCGTACCTATACGGACGACCGCCAGATTACCGTCAAATTATTCGGACAAACGCCAACGGATATTACCTACGCCATCGAGTCGACTACTATCGAAAAGCTGCAGCCTTCCATCAAATACATCTTAAACCCTACGCTCCCCAAAGGAAAAAAACAGACCATCAGCACAGGAAAAACCGGCTACGTCGTCGATACTTACCGGATCAAAATGCAAAATGGAGTCGAGATAAGCAGGGAAAGGATTTCTCATGACACGTATGCCGCTCAACCTACCATCATTGCTACTAACCAAGGCAGTGCCGCAGAGCCGAACAACCGGCAGCCGGAAGCTCCACTTATAGAGGACGGCGTGAAGGGGCCGACTTTCAGGTAAAACAATTCCTCAAAGCGAAGCCCAGGTTTCAAAGTGGTCAGATACTATGAGGGGAGCCCATTAAAAAAAGCGGTTGGACAGAGTCACCCCTCTGCCAGCCGCTTTTGTTTATTTCATCAACATACATTTATTGGCTTTTGTTACTGTACTGTTCGAACCATTCGTTCGTACGGTTGATCACTGCCTCGGCACGAGCAATAGCTTCGCTAACCTGGTTGCTTGCCGTACCGCCGTAAACGTTACGGGCGTTAACGACCTGCTCCGGCTGCAACACTTTATAGATATCCTGCTCGAAAAGAGTTGAGAACTGGTGGAATTCCTCCAGCTTCAGATCGAGCAGGAATTTGCCGTTTTGGATACAGTAGAGCACTGTTTTACCGATAACTTCATGTGCTTGGCGGAAAGGCAGGCCCTTGTTAACCAAGTAGTCCGCAATATCCGTTGCGTTAGAGAAGTCCTGGTTAACCGCTTGACGCATGCGATCCTTATTAACCTTCATGGTGCTGACCATCGGGGCATACAGCTGAAGGGCGCCTTGAAGCGTACGAACCGTGTCCAGCATGCCTTCTTTATCCTCCTGCATGTCCTTGTTATAAGCAAGAGGCAGCGACTTAAGGACCGTCAACAAGCCGAACAGGTTGCCATATACACGGCCGGTTTTTCCGCGAACAAGCTCCGGTACGTCCGGATTTTTCTTCTGAGGCATGATGCTGCTTCCCGTACAAAATGCATCGTCAAGCTCGATGAAATGGAATTCTGTCGAAGACCAAAGAATGAATTCTTCGCTCAAGCGGGACAGGTGCATCATAATCATGGAAGCATTGGACAGAAACTCGATGATAAAATCACGGTCGCTGACAGCGTCCAGGGAATTCTCATACACACCGTCGAAGCCCAGCTGTTGAGCCACGAAATGACGATCGATCGGGAATGTCGTTCCCGCCAGAGCTCCTGCTCCGAGCGGCAGCACGTTAATGCGTTTGTAGCTGTCCTGCAAACGCTCGATATCGCGCTGGAACATCGACACATAGGCCATCAAATGATGGGCGAACAAAATCGGCTGAGCGCGCTGAAGATGCGTATAGCCAGGAATGATTGTATCGAGGTTGTTCTTTGCCTGCTCGATCAATGCTTCCTGAAGCTTATTCAACAGCCCAACGAATTCCACTACACGTTTGCGCAAGTACAAGTGCATGTCGGTAGCGACCTGGTCGTTGCGGCTGCGTCCCGTGTGCAGCTTGCCGCCTACAGGTCCAACTTCTTCGATCAGGGCTTTTTCAATGTTCATGTGGATGTCCTCGTCGCTGACAGAGAACTCCATTTCCCCGCGGCGGATCGTGCCCTGCACCTTCAACAACCCGTCCTTGATGGTCTCCACATCTTCCTGCGGCAAAATTCCGCATTTGCCAAGCATCGTTACGTGAGCCAAGCTGCCTTGAATATCTTCTTCAGCCAGCTCTTTATCGAACATGATGGAAGCCGTATACTCCTCCACCAGCTGGTCCGTTTTTTTAGTAAATCGTCCACCCCAAAGCTTTGACACGGCTGCTGCCCCTTTCTAAGAACTTTCCGGAGGAAAGTGAACTTCGTAAGCAATACTAACGAGCTTTCCTTGAGGAAAGCTCTTTGTGTATACGTGATGCAGGGCCTCCCTATGGAGATCCATAGGAAAGCCCGTCTCACGAAAAGGCCGCGATTCCCACGGCCTTCTGTCCTTACTTCTTCGCGTTTTGTTGAACGCCGGAAGATACCTTCAAACGAAGCGCGTTCAGGCGGATAAAGCCTGTTGCGTCACCTTGATTGTAAGCTTGTGTAGGATCAGCTTCCATCGTTGCGATGTCAGGGTTGTACAAGCTCACAGGGCTTTGTACGCCGGCTCCGATAACATTACCTTTGTACAGCTTCAGACGGACCGTACCTGATACGTTCTTTTGGCTCTCATCCACGAGCGCTTGCAGGGCAAGACGTTCCGGAGCGAACCAGAAGCCGTTATATACAAGAGTCGCATAACGGGAGATCAGGGAGTCACGGAGGTTCATAACCTCGCGGTCCATGGTCAAGGACTCCATTTTGCGGTGAGCAGTGAACAGGATTGTTCCGCCCGGAGTCTCATATACGCCGCGGCTCTTCATGCCGACAAAACGGTTTTCTACCATATCTACACGGCCGATGCCATGCTTGCCGCCCAGCTCATTCAGGCGTTCCATTACTTGCAGAGGCGTCATGCGGTCGCCGTTCAAGCCGACGCAGTTCCCTTTTTCAAAATTCAGCTCCACATACTCTGCTTGGTCCGGTGCATCCTCAGGGTCTACACTCAAGACGAACATATCCTTGTTAGACGGCGCACTTGGATCGAACCATGGATCCTCGAGCATGCCGCTCTCAAAGCTGATATGCAGCAGGTTACGGTCTGTCGAATAAGGCTTTGCAGCGGAAGCTGTTACCGGAATTCCGTGCTTTTCGGCATATGCGATCATTTCTGCGCGTCCAGGGAAGGTTTCGCGGAACTCATCCAAACGCCAAGGAGCAATAACCTCCAGCTCAGGAGCCAGAGCAGCTACAGTCAGCTCGAAGCGAACTTGGTCGTTCCCTTTTCCTGTCGCACCGTGTGCGATAGCTGTTGCGCCCTCTTTGCGCGCGATTTCTACCATGCGTTTGGCAATCAAAGGACGTGCGATACTTGTACCGAGCAAATATTGTCCTTCATACAGCGCACCGGCTTGGAACATAGGGAAGATGAAGTCTTTTGCAAATTCATCGCGGAGGTCGTCGATATAGATTTTGGAAGCGCCCGTTGCCAAAGCTTTAGCTTCCAGACCGTCCAGTTCTTCCTTTTGCCCGATGTCCGCAGTAAATGCGATAATTTCTGCATCATAGGTTTCTTTTAACCATTTCAAAATGATCGATGTATCCAAACCGCCCGAATAGGCCAGTACGATTTTTTGCTTTGCCATTGTCCCGCTCTCCTTTATTCGTCAAGCCTGCACACAGTGGGCAGCTGGTTCATGCCCACCGCTTCATAGCAGACTCTCTATAGTAAAAATTACATAACAGCAACCATGATTGCTTTTTGCGCGTGAAGACGGTTTTCCGCCTGATCAAAAATAATCGAGTTCTCCCCGTCGATAACGCCTTCGCTAACCTCTTCGCCGCGGTGTGCCGGCAGGCAGTGCATGAACAAGTAATCCTTCTTCGCATACTTTGCCAGCTCTTCGTTCACTTGGTAATCCTTAAAGGCGATCTCACGCTCTTTTTGCTCAGCTTCAAAGCCCATGCTCGCCCATACGTCCGTATAAATAACGTCCGCGTCCGCTACCGCTTCCTTCGGATCGTTGCCTACGTACAGCTTGGAGCCGGTTTGTGCCGCCACTTCTTTCGTGGACTCCACGATACCTTTATCCGGCTCATAGCCGACCGGCGATGCGGAAGCAAAATCAACACCCAGCTTAGCGGACATCATCATCAAGGAATGCAGCATATTATTGCCGTCCCCGACATAAGCAACCTTCAAGCCTTTTAAAGTGCCTTTATGCTCCAAAATCGTTTGGAAATCCGCCAATGCCTGGCAAGGGTGCGTACGGTCCGTTAAGCCGTTGATGACTGGGATGGTGGCGCCTCTCGCCAAGTCAATGACCTTGCGGTGCTCGTAGGTACGGATCATAATGCCGTCCAAGTAACGTGACATCACTTGTGCCGTATCCCAGATCGATTCTCCGCGCCCGATTTGAAGATCATTTTTGCTCAAGAAGAGAGCTTGACCGCCCAATTGGTACATCCCTACTTCAAATGATACACGTGTACGAGTTGACGATTTTTCAAAGATCATCCCCAGCGTTTTTCCTTTGAGAGGCTGGTATACCTCCCCGGCTTTTTGCTTCCGTTTCAATTCAATAGCCAGGTCAATCAAATATTTCAGCTCTTCCGGAGAATAATCGGCAACGGCCAGGAAGTCCCGTCCTTTCAAGTCGATGGCCACAGGCTGTTCGGTTCCTGCCAATGTAATCGCCCCTTTCAATAAGTTGTATGAGTAACTATCCGCCAAGCAGGAGGGCAAGGCTGTAAATCCGGAATCAATACCGATCCGCAAGTAACAGCATTCCTACCCTCTAAGCTGCTTTCAGCGGGCTTCATATATTTTAACGGTAGCTTAGTGTCGTCTAAAAGATGCTTATACCGCTGCTGCGGCTTGTTTGCTTAATACGGAGCAGACTACATCAAGTCCGCGATCCAGGTCTTCTTTGGAGATGAGCAAGCTTGGCGCAAGACGAATAACGTTAGGTCCGGCCGAAACAACGAGCACGGCTTGCTCCTGGATAGCTGTAATCAAATCAGCTACCGGCTGCGTGCAGCCGATGCCAATCAGCATTCCGAGACCGCGAATTTCCGTCACCAGCGGATTGCCTGCCAGCTTCTCCTTCAACGTACTGACGATGTAATCCCCAAGCTCCGCCGCACGATCCGACAGCTTCTCGGCAAGCATCGTTTCCATCGTTGCGATACCCGCTGCGGTGGACAAGTAATTGCCTCCGAAGGTGGAGCCGTGGCTGCCTGCACTGAATGCACTGCGCAGATGCTCCTTACCGACCATCGCCCCGATCGGCATTCCGCTTCCCAACCCTTTGGCCAGGGTAAAAATGTCCGGCTCCACGCCGTAATGCTCGTAAGCAAACATTTTACCAGTACGTCCGATACCGGTTTGGATTTCGTCAATGATCAACAGCAGCCCATGCTGCTTGCACAGCTCCGCTACGCGGGCCACGAATGCAGGATCAGCCGGATTAACGCCGCCTTCACCTTGTACCATCTCCAGCATGATAGCGCATGTTTTCGGTCCGATCGCTTGCTCCAGGGCTTCCGAATCATTGTATGGTGCGTATACGAAACCTTCTGGAAGCGGTGCAAAGCCGTCCTTTACTTTATCCTGCCCGGTCGCGGTCAATGTTGCCAAGGTACGTCCATGAAACGACAGGTGGAAGGTAATAATTTCGTATTGGTCCGGCTTGCCGAGCACTTTGTTGAAATACCGGCGTGCCAGTTTGATGGCCGCTTCGTTCGCCTCCGCACCGCTGTTGCAGAAAAATACGGCATCGCCGCAGCTGTTGTCCGTCAGCAGCTTCGCGAGCTTTTCCTGATTCGGAATATGAAACAGGTTGCTGGTGTGCCACAGCTGGTCAACCTGATCCTTCAGGCGTTCCTTGACCTGTTTGGGCGCATGCCCCAGGTTGGTAACCGCCAAGCCGCACATCAGATCGAGATACTCCTTGCCATTCTCATCCCATAGACGGCTGCCTTCCCCCTTCACAAATGCTAGCGGGTAGCGCCCGTAATTCGGAAACAATGAATTAGCTCCTTCTCCCATGCTGAATCACTCCTTTTTCCCATGATAACTATCCATATAATTCCATTTATTTAACGATTCGTGTTCCGATCGCAGCGCCTTTGATCACCTTGCTCAACACTTCCGGCTCCGCACCGTTCACGATGATAACCTCACGAACTTTGCCTTGAATACATTGAACCGCCGCACGAACCTTCGGAATCATTCCGCCGTAAATTTCCCCGCTGGCGATCATAGCGTCGATCTCCTGCACCGTTACGGAAGGCAGCACTTTTTTCTCGCCGTTCATGATGCCAGGCACATCCGTAACAACGATCATTCGTTCAACGCCCAGATGCGATGCAACGGCGCCTGCGGCCGTATCCGCATTAATATTATACCGCTGGCCTCCATCGGCTCCAAGTCCGACAGGCGCGATAACCGGCATATAGCCCATCTTTACGATCCCTTGAATCAGCTCGGCGTTGACTTTCGTTACGTCGCCGACAAGACCGACTTCGTGAGCGTTAGCGACCGGCTCTGCCTGAATGAGATGACCGTCTACCCCGGACAGTCCCATAGCCCGAGCCCCGGACAGCTGAATTTTGCGTACGATCTCTTTATTGATTTGACCCGACAGCACCATCTCAACCACGTCGAGCACGGCTTCATTGGTCTTCCGCAGACCGTTGACGAACTCGGTTTCGATACCGAGCTTCTCAAGCGTTGAAGAAATCGCCGGACCGCCCCCGTGGACGATGACCGGAATGATGGCCTCATCCTGAAGCCTCTTCATATCCAAGAAAAATGAATCCGGCAGAGCCGCCAGCGTGCTGCCGCCGCATTTCATCACAAAACACATTGCGCTCATGCTTCGTTCCCCTTTATATACACGGCTCGCCCGCTGACAGCCTTGTGCTGTACCGGCAGACGTTCCGTTTGCTCAGCTTATTTTCGTTGAAAATCTCTCTTACGTCCGGTACGCCGCGTTGATGCGAACATAATCATAGGTCAAGTCGCAGCCCCATGCGGTTGCAGTCTCCGAGCCCATGTTCAAATTCACGTGAATTTGCACCAGCTCGCCCTTCAAGTACTCCTCGGCCCGGTCTTCATCGAACTTCACCGGACGCGACTGCTCCAGTACGAGGATATCCCCCAAACGGATGTCCACGGTTTCCGTATTCACCGGCCGACCAGCGCGGCCTACTGCCGCAATGATACGGCCCCAGTTCGCGTCTGCGCCGTAGCAGGCCGACTTCACCAGGCTCGAGCCGACGATCGTCTTGGCAATCGCGCGTGCCGCTTCCTTTGTCTCGGCTCCTGCCACGTTGACCTCGATGAGCTTCGTAGCGCCTTCCCCGTCGCGGGCAATGGCTTTGGCCAAATATTCGCCTACATAGCGGAAGCCCGCTTCGAACGAAGCCCAGTCCGGATGCTCCGGCGTCAGGCTGTCATTGCCAGCCATGCCGCTCGCCATAACGACAACCATGTCGTTAGTGCTTGTATCGCCATCCACGGTGATCATGTTGAAGGTGGAATCCGTAACGCCGTTCAGCAGCTTTTGCAGCTGGGCGCTCTCAATGTTGGCGTCCGTCGTCATAAAGCCGAGCATCGTTGCCATGTTCGGATGTATCATGCCCGACCCTTTCGCTGCACCGGCAATATGTACCGTTTTGCCATTCACCGTCAGCTTGACGCAGGTCATCTTCTGCACCAGATCGGTCGTGAGGATCGCCTGACAGAAATCTTCTCCTCCGTCCAGTTTCACTTCGGCAGGAAGCTTCTCGATCCCGCTCAGCACCTTAGGCATTGGCAGCAGCTCTCCGATAACTCCCGTCGAGGTAACGCCGACATGATGCTCCGCAACGCCAAAAGCTTTTGCAGCTGCCGCACGCATCTCGCGAGCGTCGTCCTCTCCCTGCTTACCTGTGCAGGCGTTGGCATTGCCGCTGTTAACGAGCATCGCTTGCAGCTTGCCGTCTACGGCAATGCTATCCTGCGTTACGCGCAGAGGCGCCGCCTGAAAGGCATTGAGCGTGTAGACTCCCGCAGCTTGGGCAGGAACCTCACACACAATGACACCGAGGTCAAAACGATTTGTTTTCTTCAAGCCGCAATGCAAGCCTCCTGCACGAAAGCCCTGCGGTGTTGTGATCGAGCCTTCCGGCACGACAGTAAATTGATCCTTCACTTTCATCTTCTCCTCACCCATGGCATGTTACTGTTATGGATACACCGGGGTGAACGCCAAACCGGTCGATTCTTCCCAGCCCATCATCAAGTTCAAGTTTTGGACGGCCTGACCGGCTGCCCCTTTCACAACATTATCAATGACTGAAATGATCGTTAAACGGCCCGTACGCTCATCCAGCGAGAAGCCGATATCGCAATAGTTGGAGCCCCATACCTGCTTCGTCGCAGGCCACTGGCCCTTCTGGCGAATTCTCACGAAGCGGCGGCCTTCATAATACTGACGGTACATTTCAATGATCTCATCTTCCGAATGAGTGCCATTCAGTTTGACATACATTGTTGACAAGATGCCGCGCGTCATCGGCACCAAATGAGTGGTAAAGGATACAACGACCTCTTCACCTGCTACACGGCTGAGAACCTGCTCAATTTCCGGCGTATGCTGGTGCTTATTCACTTTGTAAGCCAAGAAGTTTTCGTTAATTTCGGAATAATGAGAAGCTAAACTCAAGCCGCGGCCTGCACCGGACACTCCGGATTTGGCATCGATAATGATCGAGGACAAATCTGCCCAACCCTTGTCGACCAAAGGAACCAAGCCGAGCAGCGTTGCCGTCGGAAAGCATCCCGGATTCGAAATAAACGTCGCATCGCGAACTTCATCATCGAATACTTCGGATAAACCGTATACCGCTTTTTCTACGTAGGCCGGATCCGCCGGCTTATGCTTATACCATTTTTCGTACACTTCTCCAGACTTCAACCGGAAATCGCCGGAGATATCAATGACCTTTAAGCCTGCGTCTACCAGCTTCGGAGCCAGCTCTGCAGCTACGCCATGCGGAGTCGCCATGAATACCACATCCGCTTTTTGCTTCATCAGTTCTACGTCGATGCCGTCCAGGTTGCCGACCATAATTTCATTCAAATGCGGATATCCGTCTGCAATCGGCGTTCCCGCGCTGGACGAAGAGATGACCGAAGTGATCTCCACGTTGGGATGCGCCAGAAGCAGCCTAATGACCTCTACTCCGCCGTATCCTGTTGCCCCGATAATTGCCGCTCTTAATTTATTAGACATAACCGTTCCCTCCACATGAAAAACTATGTATTATTATACATTCGAAGGTATAATAATTCAATGGATTTTTTCCCCCGATTTTGCTTCTTCCCCGATGTATTTTTCCTGCATAAACTTTTACTTTATGAGGCAAAAATTTCTTGCTGCCTTCCCCATTTTACCTAATCTGTCCCAAATTGCATACACTCACTTTTTTAAGATGGAATATGAAATTTGAAGCCTTCTCCGAGCACCTCATTCGTATCGCTCAATATGACAAAAGCCCCCGGATCCAATGCCTTCACAAGCTGCTTCAACCGGGTAACCTCTGATTGTCCTACTACAACCATCAGCACCGTCCTCTCTTCACCGGTATAGCCTCCCGTAGCATGCAATTGGGTGACCCCGCGGTCCAGATCATGCAAAATCGCTTCCCGAATTGGCGCTGTCTCGGAAGAGATAATAAAGGCTACTTTGGAGTAGCTCAGACCCAGCTGAACAATGTTGATGGTTTTGCTCGTTACGAATAATCCGATCAAGGCGTAGAGCGCTTTCTCCGGAGACAAGACGATGCCCGCGGTCAAAATGACCATCCCGTCCAGCATTGCAACAGCCAGCCCCAGGCTCAGCCCCGTAAATCTATGTATCATTTGGGCAGCCAAGTCCAACCCTCCCGTTGAACCTCTGCCGCGGAAAACAAGTCCAAGCCCCATACCTATTAAAATGCCGCCATAAATACTGGCCAGCAAAATGTTATTTGTCAATGGCGGAAGATCGCGCGTTAGCAGAATAAGCAGCGGCAGCAGGACCGAGCCTATGGCCGTTTTAACCCCAAACTGGCCTCCAAGAGCCCAGGTTCCTAATAAGAATAAAGGAATATTCAGTGCCCATTGCGTCATGGCAGGCTCAATCCCAAACAAGGAATTCACAATGATGCTGATACCGGATACCCCTCCGGAAGCAACCTGATTCGGACTCAAAAACATATTGAAGCTGATCGCAATCAACAGTGAGCCTAACAGCAAAAGCACATACTCCATGACGCGCTGTCCCGGTCCAGGCTGCACTATCGCCGGGTTCCGCGGCCGTTTCTTCCTGCTTTGCATACGCATCCCTCCGTACCCTTCGTAAACAATGTCATCGCAAACAAAAAAACATCCTACACGGACATAACCGTATCAACAATAACAAGGCAAGATCATGGACGGCCCGTGCCGCCCCTCTTCCAACGTTCTGTAGACTTGGCTTTATGTGTAGGATGTGCTTCCATGTTTTTATTTATAAAACGCCGAATTATTCGGCCGCATCCGATTTGATTTGCAGACGCAGGTAGGCATCGATAAACATATCGAGGTCTCCGTCCATAACGGCCCCGACGTTGCCTGTTTCCGCTGATGTGCGGTGATCCTTGACCATGCTGTACGGATGGAATACGTAGGAACGAATTTGGCTGCCCCAGGCGATATCGGATACCTCACCGCGAATCTCGGCAAGCTGCTTCATTTGCTCTTCGATCTTTTTCTCATACAGCTTGGAACGCAGCATTTTCATGGCGCGCTCCCGGTTCTTGATCTGCGAACGCTCCGTTTGGCAGCTTACAACGACACCGGTCGGGATGTGGGTAATCCGGACTGCAGAGTCCGTCGTATTGATATGCTGTCCGCCCGCGCCGCTGGAACGGTACGTATCCACCTTCAAATCCTCCGTGCGGATGTCTACCTCCACATCATCGTCGATCTCCGGCATCACGTCGCAGGATACAAACGATGTATGGCGCCGGCCTGAAGCGTCAAAAGGTGAGATCCGTACCAACCGATGAACGCCTTTCTCCGCTTTCAAGTAACCGTAGGCGTTATAGCCCTTGATTAACAGCGTAACGCTTTTTACTCCCGCTTCATCACCCGGCAAATAGTCCAGCACCTCAACCTTGAAGTCCCGTTTCTCCGCCCAACGGCGATACATGCGCAGCAGCATCTCCGCCCAATCCTGAGACTCCGTGCCTCCGGCTCCAGGATGAAGCTCCAGAATAGCGTTCAATTTATCGTAAGGCTGGCTTAGCAGCAGCTGCAGCTCGAAGTTCTCCAGCTTCGTTACCAGGGAGGCGATACCTTGCTCGATATCGGCAGCCATACTATCATCCTGGTCCTCCTGCAACAGCTCGACCATAACTTCCAGATCCTCAAACTCGGAGGACAGCGCTTGAAATTCATCTACGCTCCCCTTAATCGCATTCATCTCGGCAATAATTTTCTGTGCTTGCTCGTTATCGTCCCAAAAATCGGGAGCCGCCATCTTTTCCTCATAGTTCGCGATTTGCTCCAGCTTCAGATCTAAGTCAAAGAGACCCCCTAAGCTCAGCTAACCTTTTAGCCGTTTCTCGTAAATCCTGTTTTACCTCTGGATCCAACATTATCCTTCACTCCTCCATATTCACTGCAAGCAGTCTAACCAGTTGTCTTCAAAAAAAGGGAGCCGGTAGTATACCGACGATCCCTTTGTTCAAATTTCCCTTATTTAAACTCGGTTCATCTTACTGAACACCATGGCATTGCTTATATTTTTTGCCGCTGCCGCAAGGACACAGATCGTTACGACCTACTCTATCCTCGTCGTTGTTAACGACAGGCTTCTTCGGAGCCGGCTCTCCGTTGGAGCTCATTGCTTCCGCTTCGACCACCGGCTGACGCTCGAGGTTCGTTTCTACGTGGGCTTTCATAATATACGTAGCTACTTCCTCTTGAATGCTTTGAATCATCTCCTGGAACATCTCAAAGCCCTCAAATTGGTATTCGCGAAGCGGATCTGTACCGCCGTAAGCACGCAAGTGGATACCTTGACGGAGCTGATCCATCGCATCGATGTGATCCATCCATTTGGAATCGACCGCACGCAGTACGATAACCTTCTCAAGCTCGCGCATAATCGGTTCGCCGATCGCCTGCTCGCGCTCTTCATAAAGACGCATCACAAGATCCTTCATGTACTCGGTGATTTCTTCCTTCTCCTTGCCCCACAGCTCTTCGGCTGTTAGCTGGCCCTCATGAAGGAAGGTCCCGTTAGCATAATCGACGATCGCTTGTAGATCCCATTCCTCTGGAACCAGATCCGCAGGACAATGGGCTTCAACAAGACGCTCTACGACAGGCATCAGCATCCCGATGGTAATATCGCGGATGTTTTCGGATTCCAGCACCTCGCGGCGCTGCTTGTAAATAATTTCACGCTGCTGGTTCATCACATCGTCATACTGAAGAACGACTTTACGCACGTCAAAGTTGTTGCCCTCAACCCGCTTCTGAGCAGATTCCACGGCCTTGGTGATCAGCTTGCTCTCGATCGGCTGATCTTCCTCGAAGCCAAGGCGATCCATCATGCCCATGATGTTTTCCGCACCAAAACGGCGCATCAAATCATCCTCCATAGACAAGTAGAACTGTGAGGAGCCTGGGTCCCCTTGACGACCGGCACGGCCGCGGAGCTGGTTATCGATCCGGCGGCTCTCATGGCGCTCTGTACCTATAATATGCAGGCCGCCAACATCGTGAACACCTTCACCCAACATAATGTCGGTTCCGCGTCCCGCCATGTTAGTGGCGATGGTTACCGCACCCGGCTGTCCTGCACGGGATACGATCTCCGCTTCCTCCGCATGGTATTTCGCATTCAGAACCTTGTGTGGAATTCCTTTTCTCTTCAGCATTTCAGACAAACGCTCGGAGTTCTCAATGGAAACCGTACCGACCAGCACCGGCTGCTTGGTCTGATGACGTTTCACAATTTCCTCCACAACGGCCCGGAATTTGCTGTTCACAGATTTATACACGACATCCGGAAGATCCTGACGGATCATTGGGCGGTTCGTCGGTACGACGATAACCTCCAAGCCGTAAATCTTCTTAAATTCTTCTTCCTCTGTCTTCGCCGTACCCGTCATCCCCGACAGCTTGCGGTACATCCGGAAATAGTTCTGGAATGTAATCGTGGCAAGTGTCATGGATTCATTTTGCACCTGCAGCTGCTCTTTGGCTTCAATCGCCTGGTGCAAGCCTTCGCTGTAACGGCGGCCTGTCATTAAGCGCCCTGTGAATTCGTCTACGATAACAACCTCGTTATCTTGAACGACATAGTCGACGTCCCGCTTCATAATGACATGAGCTTTCAAGGCCTGGGTAATGTGGTGATTCAGAGTAACGTTCGCGTGGTCGAACAGGTTTTCGATGCCGAACGCTTCCTCAGCCTTCGCCACACCGGTCTCCGTCAAGGAAACGGAGCGCATTTTAATATCTACGATGTAATCTTCTTCTTCCTTCAGCTTACTCACGAAACGATCTGCCATGTAATACAAATCTGTCGACTTAGCTGCTTGTCCGGAAATAATGAGCGGCGTTCTCGCTTCATCGACCAGAATGGAGTCCACTTCGTCAATTACCGCGAAATAAAGCGGACGCTGTACCATCTGTTCTTTGTATACGACCATGTTGTCACGCAAGTAGTCAAAGCCGAACTCATTGTTCGTTCCATAAGTGATATCACAAGCGTAAGCAGCCTGCTTCTGGCCATGCTCTAGTGAATTCAAGTTTACGCCGACAGTCATGCCAAGAAATTCATACACTCTTCCCATCTCTGCACTGTCACGTTGAGCCAGGTAATCGTTGACGGTAACTACGTGAACACCTTTGCCTAATAAAGCATTCAAATATACCGGCAGGGTTCCAACCAGTGTCTTCCCTTCCCCGGTCCTCATTTCAGCAATACGGCCCTCATGAAGCACCATACCGCCGATTAACTGAACATCATAATGACGTTTACCAAGCACGCGCTTGGAAGCTTCACGCACAACAGCAAAGGCTTCAGGAAGCAGATCGTCCAAATCCTCGCCCTGCTCCAGACGTTCGCGGAATTCTACAGTTTTATGTCTAAGCTCCTCATCGGACAACCCCTCCATTGAGGGTTCCAATTCATTAATTGCTTCGACCGTTTTCCACAGCCGCTTCACTTCACGCTCATTTGAATCGCCGAATATTTTCTTAACGAGTCCTAGCATGGGCCCATCTCCCTTTTTTTAGAACGGTTTGCCTTAAATTGTAGCAGTTTGCGACACAAGTCGCAAGAATTGCGGGGTATCCTTTTATTATCTTCTGTCAATAGTTTCTTCAATAAACGCTAAAGAGCCTGCCCTGTCAGGCAAGCTCCCGAATTTCGCATCCATTATCTGGCCGGTTCAATCAAGCCGTATTTGCCGTCATTGCGTTTATATACCACATTCACTTGCTCTGTATTGGAATTGGCAAAAACGAAAAAGCTATGACCAACCATATTCATTTGCAGGATAGCTTCATCGATGTCCATCGGTTTAAGCATAAACTGCTTGGTCCTAACCAGTTCATATTCATCCTCATCTTCATACTGTGCAGGGGAATCTACTCTCAATATATCCCTCATGCCGCCCTCTTGGCGGATTTTACGATTCACCTTTGTTTTGTGCTTACGGATTTGCCGCTCCAGCTTATCGATCACCAGATCGATGGAAGCGTACATATCATTGCTCTTTTCCTCGGCCCGCAGCATGACACCAGTCAGCGGGATCGTCACCTCGACTGCTTGTAATCCTTTGACTACACTCAGTGTGACATGCACTTCAGTCATAGGGGGAGTTTCAAAGTACCTTTCCAGCTTGCTAAGCTTTTTCTCAACATACTCTTTAAGTGCCTCAGTAACCTCAATACGTTCACCGCGAATGTTGAATTTCATTGTACTTCTCCTCCTTTCATGTACCTATTATACTATATTCTATAGGCACCTTCAAAAATCCTTCATACTTATCGACAATTTTTCAAAATATTCTAACAATTTAGTGACGATGTGACAAAGCGCATAGAATCAGCGTTTTAAGAGAAGATCGCTCGCTTTCCGCGGGATGATAGGGCTCCTGGAAGTGCCTCTGCTTCCATAAAGCTTAACAAAAATATAATAACCTTATAAAGGATGCTTTCATCTCAAAGCTGATTTAGGCCTTGTGGGGAGCCCCGAAAGATAAAAAAAACACCCCGGATCTATTCCAGGGTGTTGTCGCTGCTAATTGTATCGAATAACCATCTATACTAGGGCATTGAAGCCGGATGATTATAGTTTGATAACGTTAGCTGCTTGTGGTCCGCGAGCGCCTTCCACAATATCGAATTCAACCGCTTGACCTTCTTCCAGCGTTTTGAATCCTTCGGATTGAATTGCCGAGAAGTGAACAAATACGTCTCCGCCGTCTTCGCGCTCGATGAAACCGTATCCTTTTTCTGCGTTAAACCATTTTACTTTACCTTGCATGTAAAACATTCCCTTCATTATCAAATAACTGTGGGCATGCCCACAAATCGAATATAGCATCCCCTCTCCACGGATGTCAATTATATCCACGGCTTTTAGCAAAATATTTTGAAAATTCACGTATTAACATGAGGTGAATAAAGTATTCACAAAGAAAAACCGCATCATTATGCGGTTTTTCGACATTTTCTATAAAGTTATACACAAAGTTATGCACATTATCCACAGGGGTCGTGAGTAAATAAAATAAGCTTGTATACATGCCTGGGATTGCCGATTTCTTCTTCAGATATAAAACAAACAACCCTCGCTTGGGGCAGAAGGTTGTTTTGAAAGG
This sequence comes from Paenibacillus vulneris, assembly GCF_039543185.1. Lineage (NCBI taxonomy): Bacteria > Bacillati > Bacillota > Bacilli > Caryophanales > Paenibacillaceae > Paenibacillus > Paenibacillus vulneris. Next base: position 32,311 of record NZ_BAABJG010000047.1, read on the forward strand.
AGCTTCCTCTATTTTTTTTTATCAAAAAACAAGCTTTCCGGAGCATACTTCGCTTCATAACTCGATTTTTGCTGCTTGGCCGCGGTCATTCTATTCAGATTCCCTGAGGCTTCATCCTTTAATTGCTGCATTCGGCGAAGAATCAGAGTATCGTAGCTGAGGATGGATGCCCGTGCGGACTCCAGATATGCTTTATCGAAATGATGCTGCTCATATTGCTGCCGGATGTTTTGTACAAGCTCTTCCCGCGTATCCACAAATTCAACCATTTCCTCGTAGTCTGCCGTTTCCAGTCTGGAAGCCAGTTGGTGGGTAAGCTGCAGCAGCTCGTCTAGGCTATTATCCATGGCTGCGCACAGACCCTGAGGATGCACTAAGCTTCGAGGCCTGAATCCACGTTTCCTTAAGCTCTACTAGATGATCTATAACCTCCAAGGCAGGCTGAATATCTTTCTTGATGTTAGCTTCAATCATTTTCCGGAGGAAATAATCATATAAGTGCAGCAGATCTTTCGAAATAGGATAGGAATGATCAAGAGATGCCACCAATTCATTTATAATTTCCTGGACCCTAATAAAACTGTTGTTAGCCTCTTGATAGTTTTTCTGTTTAACGGCTTCGACTCCCTTTTTGGCGAAACGAATGGCTCCATCGTACAACATAATTAAGAGCTGGGCAGGAGTCATAGTTTGGACAGAAGTCTCCCGATATTTATTGAATGGCGTTTGGATCATTGGGTTCACCTCTTACTTATTCTCTTAACCAAAGCTGGAAAACGAAGACGACTGGGATTGAAATTTATTCATAGCGGTTTCCATAGCCGTAAACTGTTTATAATACCTTGTTTCCATATCATTCAATAGTCTGGTTTGGTTCAAGATATCGTTGTTCAACCTTTTCAGCTGCCGCCCGATCGTGCTCTCTTCTTTCAATACCGCATCCTTGGACGTAGCAACGAAGGAGGTACCTGCTCTTTCGGTAAGTGAATCCAGCGTTTTCTTAAGGTCGTCATACATGCCTTTATTTTTGCTCGTAATTAATGCCGCTACTTTATCCGGTTCCTTTTCAATGGCTTCTCTAAGCTTGGACTCGTCCTTCAAAATCAGTTTGCCGCCTTCGAACCATTGCCCCGTCGTAATGCCTATTTGATCCAATATCGCTTTCTCACCATTAACCATGACTACGGAGGATATGTTGGACCGCAGTTTGGAAATAGCGTCATTTAATATGCTGTCATTATACAACAAGCCCGTCTTCGCCTTTTCCTCCCATTTCTCGACCTCATCATCCTTCATGGCCTTTTTCTGATCATCCGTTAGTGGCGTAAAGTTCCTGTCATGCTTTTCCTTCACTTTTGTGTTTAAGGTTGACAACAAATCGTTATAGTCGGAGATAAAGGACTTAATCTTCTCGATAACCTGATCGGTATCTACCGATGTTGTAATGACAGACGGACTGGTCGTCTTAGCATTGAGCGTAATGTCAATTCCGTTAACATTAAAGCTGTTGGTAGGACGTGTCGTTTCAATTCCATTGATTTTAAGCTTGGCGTCGTCGCCGACGGTAACATTGGTGAGGTCGAATTTCGCAGAAAAGTTCCCATCACCACCAAGGGCAATCTTTCCATCCCCATTGATTTTCCCGGAAACCTTAGAGGTGATGGATAATTTCCCCGTAACCTCGTCATAATATGCGCTCGCGTTGGCAGCCTTATTTTGATTTATTTTTGTAACCAACGATCCTATCGTCTCATCTGTATCAAACTTGATTTCAGATCCATTTATAGTAATTTTAGTCCCGCTAATACCTGCAGCCGTTAATGTGGTTGAGGCTGTAAAAGGTTTGTTGCTACCGTCCACCAAGGCAGTAGTGCTTGAAACGGACGCCGTCTTGGCTAATTCTGTAACCTCGATGCTCACACTCCCGGATGTAGCCTGGCTGCTTGCTTTAGCCGTAACGGCATTGGTATCGCCGGTTACCGTAGATTTTTGGGCTTGAAAGGAGCCTGCAAGCGAGTTGTCAAACGTTTTCTTTCTAAACTCAACCAGCTTTAAGTTGATATCTCTAAAGTTCTCCCTCTGCCACTGTAGCGTCTGCTGTTTCTGCTTCAGCTTATCCAGAGGAACCCGCTTGGCCGTCATAATATTACTTACAATCTGGTCTATATCCATCCCGGATGCAAAGCCGCTAATTCTTTGTACCATAATTCACACCTCCGCTATTTATCTCCGTTCATCTATTAAAAGCCCTGCAACCTTCATCATGTTGGCGACAAGATCTAGCATTTTCTCAGGGGGGATTTCTCGGATGACTTTGCCTGAATCCTGGTCCAGCACCTTAACCATGACTTGCTTTGTTTCTTCATGAACCGACACTTCTACCATCGTGGTTGGACCTTGCAGTGCTTTCAATGCACGTTCAATGGCCTTTACAATTTGCTCATCACCCGTCGACACGCGGGCTCCTTGTATTTCGGCCTTATGTAAGTCCTTGGAATTAGTAATTGGAGCGCTGCTTATAGGCTCCGCAGCTTTTACAGCAGTCTCTTTACCCGTAAGCGGAATGGAGGAACTACCGTTAAGCGATACATCCGATATCACAGAAATACACCCCCGACAGAACGATATTTACCATTTATATCGGATATACGCTTCTTATTGTTTAGAGATAATTGAAAAATGCCTCATGGACCATCATAATGACTGAATAACGGCTGAAAGCGGGAACCTGTTCTTCATGTCACTTAACAGCTCTCTTGCCTGAGAGGGGGCTTCCTCTAATAACAGCAGTTCGTACAAAGATAAATATACATCGTATGAAGGAGCAGTATGAGCTAATTGCAGGAAAATATGCTTGGCGTCCTCCCTATAGCCGCGCTCTAAACATCGGCTTCCTACAAACTGTTCGATTTCTGCAGTCCTCTCTTGACTCTCAAAGACTGAAACCATAAAGTCAAAGGCCACATCCTTAAATCCGGATTGGTCTAATAGAAGGGCCAACTGATATTGGATATCCAGCCCGCACGATCGAATCAATCCCGATACGTACTCAAAGCAATCAAATTCACCTAATCTGATGCATCTCTCGCATAATGTTAGGAGTACCTGCCCAAGGAAAGCATCCACTCTATCTTGGCTTAGGTTCTCCTTTTTGATAACAGAGATAATCGTTTTGATTTGCTGTTCAGTTAAAAGAGGTATGGTGCGAATCTTCTCCATCATCCTCTCTCCATCAATAAGCAAGGAAAGGAGAATAACGTCTTCAAGATTGTTCTTGTGAAGTCCATCCACCTCGCACCATTTCAATCGTGCTTCTTCATACTGGCCGCTGTATTGTAATCCGCATGCGGTTAGGGCGATATCGTTATGAATGCCATACTGTGTAATATATTCCTGCAAAAGCGGATGTCTATATTTATATAGAAGACCTATTAGTGTCGTTAATTCATCTACCTTTTTTACAGGATAGCAGAAGTTTAGGCATTCCTTTTGAACCTCAAAAGCCACCCCTGCCTTTTGGGCCAATGAAATATAATTTTCCAAACAAGGCATATAGTCTTTCTTTAAATGGAGGGCATGAAACGCGTGCTCTAACGCCCCCTGTAGGTTTCCCTGACTCTCGTACAACCTGGATAGTAGAAAATGGGCAAGATACCCTCCTACTCCCTCTCTTGCTACTTCACCATCCATATCTCCCAATGAAATGCATTTCTTAAAGTACTGCTCTGCATCCTTCCAATACCCCATTTGCTCGAACAGCCTGGCTTGCATAAAGTATAAATCCGTATACTCGGGCCACTGCTGTATTGTACGATTTAACACTGGAATTCCATATTCAGGTTGATGCAGACGGTAATAACAATCCGCCAGATTATAATCGATCTCCAGTCCCAGCACATCGATACTTTCCTGATAGCTCATCTCGTTTCTTGCTTTGATGAGAAATTCCAGCGCGAGCTCATTTTCCCCATCCACAAGGTACTGTTTGCCTACATTGTAATAGGCATAGGCCGAGGGAGAGCTAGCCACCTCTTCAAGTAGAATACGGATATTGCGCTCCGCTTTATTTTTGAGGGCATATACATCCTTCCTATAGCCAACATGATGGATCAAAAATCCCGTTTCCTCGATTTCGCTGGAATCCAGCATAATTTGCTCATGAATCTGTCCTGTAAACCGGATTGACGGACTGGACTGAAAGACCCTTAGGATAGACGTTGTTTTGACCATGCCATCTTCCAGCTGATTTCTGACTCTGATCGAGTACCCTTTTTTTTGTGAATGAAGTATATCTTGAATATAACTGCTTTCATCCAAATATTCGTCCGCATCCAATACTAAAATATATGGGCAGGATGCCTGCTGCAGGGAGTAGTTTCTGGCTGACGCGAAGTCATTCTTCCATGGAAAATGATAAATGCGGGCGCCAAATCGTTCGGCAAGGGCTATGGTATCATCCGTCGACCCCGTGTCTACAATAATGATTTCATCAACCTGGTCCTTAACACTCTCTAGACACCTTTCTATAAAGAGAGCCTCGTTCTTTACGATCATACAAAGCGATACCGTGTTCTTCATTGTGACTCCCCTTTATAAGGATTGAACCCAGGAGGAATAAGAATATTTCTTTTTCATTTCCTGCGCGACTCTTTGAGCGGAGCCACCATTTCCTAAGTGTATATAACATAAATACAATTGCTGATACGATGGGAAATCGTTTCTATGCTTCACCAGCTGCTCGGATAGGCTTGCTGCCTCTTCATAATGACCTGTTCTATACAAAATAGCAGATAAGCCTTGAAGAACATCTGGATGATTAGGGTTGGCATTATAATGCTCTAATAGAAAATCCACAGCCGTATCCTTAAATCCGTAATCTGCTAAAAGCATGGCAAGTTTAATCTGCGTGGCTAAAGAGCATCTCATGATACACGCCGAAATATACTCAAAGATATCAAATTCCCCAAGAACAATGAATTGTTCTGCGATGTTTACCAAATGTGGTTCTATCCAGGAATCTTTCAGGTCCGAAGTTAACGGCTCTCTCTTGATGAAACCTTTGATTAATTTCCAGTCCCGATGGCTCGTGTTAGCCAATGGTCTGCACTTATTCATTAGATCTGTATCCTTAAGAATGAGGGACAAGGTGAGCAGATCGACTATATTATCCGGTTTTATGTCTGGAACCTCTAACCATAAATCCCGGGATTGTTCGTATTTGTGGTCGTATTGGTCAACGACAGCTTTAATTTCTTTATCTAGAGGTTGCCCATCCTTTTCCGTAAAATAATGTGCCATGATAGGATGACGAGCTTCATATATTGCTACAAGCAGCATCTTGATGGTCTCTGCATCTTTACCGCTGTAGGTCTTTTCCAAATGGGTAATAACTTCTTCATGACTGATGTTGGCTTTAAGCATAAGCCGTAAATATAGTTTAATGGCGGGCTGATACACTGGATTACTTTGGATCGCCTCGAAGATAGCCTCGAAGGCCTCCCCGCTTCTTCCCTGTTTATCATAAATGCATGCCAGCCTATAGAAAGATAAATAACCGTTGGCTCCTTCGTTCGCTACTTTCTTTTCGGACCATGGCTGATCACTCAAGCAGTGCTGCAATACAATCTCTGCATCCTGCAAACATCCGTATTCCTCATACAATCTGGCCAATTCATAATGGAAATCCAGGTACAAAGGCTGTCTATCGATAAGTACTTTGGCAAGGGAAATGCCTTCCTCGTAGCGATGCAGGAATCTTAAACAGGTCAGCATATAGCAAAATAGATAATATACGTAGGACATGTTATCGGCTAGTTCATAGGATTTTTTAAAGTAATTGAGCGCTTCTTCATATTTCCTTTGCGACATGCACACTTTCCCCATATTGTACAAGCTGTAAGGGGATGGATTAGCTTCGAGCTCTTTGAGCATGATTTCATAGTTACGTTCTACTTTATTTTTTTCCTGCACGGTGTCATCCAGATAACCGAGGTGATTAATTAACGAACTCGCATCTCCGGAGGATAAAGTCAATGAGGGGTCGAGAATGTTCAAATGCTCATGCAATTTTCCAATATAATGGAGTTCTGCGCGATTTTTAAAGAGACGTACGGCTTGATGAGCGAAGGAACCCCCGTCAGATTTGTGATTTTTGATCGTCACACTGTAATAATCTTTGTCGGAGGCTATGTCTTCTTGCAGCGCAGCTCCGTCCTCCAAATACTCATCAGCATCCAATTGGAGAATATAATCACAGCTTGCTTGCTGGATAGCGAAATTTCTGGCCGCAGAGAAATCATGGATCCATTCGAATGCACTCACCTTGGCATGGAACTCATTGGCGATTTCCAACGTACGGTCCGTAGAGCCGGTATCCACAATAATGATCTCATCCACAAATCCCTTTACACTATCAAGGCATTTCCTAAGATACCGTTCCTCATTCTTCACAATCATGCATAATGATATAGTAGGTCTCATAAGCTCATTCCTCTTAAGTATGTATTCACCTGAAATATACAGCACTATATCTCTTTCACCGAGAGAAAAAAAGACTTCAGATCGAAATCTGAAGTCTTTAATGACTTTAAGATTAACGCAGCAAGGACAGAACGCCTTGTGGTTGTTGGTTGGCTTGAGCAAGCATAGCTTGGGAAGCTTGAAGAAGAATGTTGTTCTTCGTCAAATTCACCATTTCTTTAGCCATATCAGTATCACGGATACGGGATTCAGCTGCAGTCAGGTTCTCAGTTGTAGTACCCAAGTTGTTGGAAGTGTGTTCCAAACGGTTTTGAAGAGCACCCAGTTGAGCGCGAGCTTTTGCAACTGCATCGATTTGTTTGGTTGCATTGTCAAGGTCAGTAGCACTTGTACCAACACTTGCAATGTTAGTGCCCAATGCAATTTTCAAAGTATCCGAAGAAGTATGGTTGATTTGGATATCTACAGACAAGCTGCTATCCAACAACGCGATATCATTGAACTTGGTGTTAGTTCCAATGTTCGTGATCTCGGATTTCAGAGCTTTCAACTCTTCATCAATGTTCGCTTTGTCAGTAGTGTTGTATGTACCGTTAGCTTTTTGAGTGTACAATTCTTTGATACGAACAAGCATATCACTTACTTCAGTCAAAGCGCCCTCAGCTGTTTGAACCAGGGAGATACCGTCTTGAGCATTGCGTTGAGCTTGCTCCATGGAACGGATTTGACCGCGCATTTTTTCGGAGATGGACAAACCAGCAGCATCGTCAGCCGCACGGTTAATGCGAAGACCGGAAGACAATTTTTCCATGTTTTTGCCGGCAGCTACGTTGTTCGTACCCATTTGGCGATGAGTGTTCAATGCGTTCATATTGTGGTTGATAATCATTGAATTCTTCCTCCTTGAAGTGAAAACCCGCTTCCTTGCGAGTTTATAATATAGCGGTCCATAGCTCGGCCGATCCTATTGAACCGCTTACTATATATATCGTACCATTGTTTTTTCATTTATAGATGTTAATCAGCTTAATTTCGGGCATATCTGGACAAATATCAACGATTTTCTGCATATTTCTCCTAAATTCATCCCATTATCTCTTATTTCCCTCTTTTTTTGATCATTTCCTTCAATTCCCCTAAATCAGGGCTAGGTAAGGACGCTTCTTCATTGGAATTCTGGATGAGCTCGTATACTTCTTTTCGTAAAACCTCGATATTTCGGGGTGCCTGAATGCCTAGTTTGATGGTATCGCCTTCGGCAGCCAGAACCACGATCTCAATCTGGTCGCCTATCATTAACGATTCACCCTTTTTTCTTGATAAAACCAGCATAGCTTATTCACCTCTCTATTCTTTTATCCATCTCATCCATTAGCAGCAAATAACCTATGTCTGGTTTTGTATGGAGTATTTTGCAAAATCACTTGCTTCCCTAACCGTTCCTTCATATTAATGACCAATGGGGCCAATAAGTTATGAGTGGCGTTTTTGAAATCATCCCGGACTGAAACGATACTCCACACCACAATGTCTTGTTCCAGGCTTGCCTTTAATTCCTCTTTTGCGGTTTCCGACAAGATAAACTCATAGCTTGGTTCAAACAGGAACGGGTCCACGATAATAAAGGAAAGCTCAGGATTCTCCACCGATTGCAGGTAGGATAAGGGCAAATCCGGATCCGGGGTAACGATCGCATACGTTTTCAGTTCCTCGAATCCCGGGATTCCCGTCGGAAATGTAATAAATTCCTGTTCATCAACAGTAATTTTGCCAAGCCTAGAAGAGTCAAGTATCATGAAGGACATCCCTTTCCATTTTAACCTTATCTTTTATAAAATTATCATTATTCTTACGTAAAAAACAAAAACTACAGATTGTAATAATCTATAGTTTGTAATGTTTATAGCCTTGTGTCAATGACAGGCGGTATAATATCCAGTTTGGGAGACTGCTCCATATAAATATCCAGCTTTCCCCGCACATAATTAATTTCCGGCTTATTCACTTGACTTTGTATATTCAGCTTTCCTTCTACAAATTGAATATCCGGCTTATGGGGGATGTACTCGATATCCACGTTATCATATGAAGCCTCTCCCATATACTCGATAGAAGGCTGGGGTTCGAAAGCATTCTCAAACGCGATATCTGCTAATGGGTTACCGGGCACGTTCAGTGCCGCCATACGATTGCCATCCTGTACGATCTTGGCTATGGCCTGTAAAAGAATACCGTCCATCTGGGAATAGATTCGATTGGTGAATTCAGCAGGCTTGCCTCCATTTAATGCACTCCATGCTCTGTCTTGATTAATATGAAGTTCGCCTTGAGGCGAGCTAACTTCATATCTGGATGGAGTGGTCTGGATATCTAACGTTGCCTTGGACTGATGAATTTCATAATGCCCTAAATCCGCATCAATACCGATTCGGCCAAACTGCTGACGCATATCGATCTGGGGGAATGGAATCAAGCCGCGACCTCCTTTTAACGTAAGAAGTCAACTAACGTCGGAGATATAATTTTGGCGCCTACCGACAAGGAAGCCTGGTATATATTCTCGTTAACCTTGGAATCTACCATAAGCTTGCTGTAATCAGCATCCTCCACTTTGGACTGCAGCCCTTCAATGTTCAGACCGATATCCTTTAAGCGGTTTTCAACAAATTCCAAGCGGTTGACTCTGGCACCAATTTCAGCACGGGTGGAGACAATGGTGTTCATTCTTGAACTAATCTTGTCAAGCGCTGCCGATACCCCGGTTGTATTGCCTAATTCCAGGTCGCTGCTCAATTGTTTTAAAATTTGAAACGCATTATCCGGGTCAGTTCGAGATCCGAAAATTTCATTCCCCGTCAGATTCACAGGCAATTTAATGCCTGCCCCAACTTCGAATGCCACCTCATATGGATCCGTTGTCTCATTCCCGGCGTCTTCCTCTGTATAAGGGGCTTTGTCCGTGGTCTGGCCATTAAAAACAAACTTGCCGTTCAGCTTACTGTTTCCTATAGTGACCAATTGTTTGTATAACTCGTCTACTTCAGCTTTTATACTCTTCAAAGCAGCTTCCGAATTAGTGCCATTTGCCCCTTGTGTTGCCAAATCCGTAGCTCGCAAGAACACTTGGTCCACCTGGTCCAGCATCGTATCGTTGAAATCGAGCCACGATCTGGAGGTATCCACATTTTTGATATATTGATCGTTCGCATCCAGCTCACTGCGATAACGTAAGGAATACGTAATACCCACCGCATCATCGGAAGGCCTATTAATTCTGCGGCCTGTCGACATTTGCTCCTGCATGCTATTCATCCGCATCGTGTTGGTATTCAGGTTTCGTATCAGCTGCATACTCATCATGCTCTGGGTAACTCTAAGCGCCATAATAACCCCTCCTATTTACTGCTTACTATCTTCCTACTACACCCATACCGTTAATTACTTTATCTAGCATCTCGTCAAAGGTCGTCATCGATCTGGCCGCCGCGTTATAGGCATGCTGAAACTTGATCATATTCGCCATCTCTTCGTCAAGGGACACCCCGCTGACGGACTGTCTGCGCTCATCCACCTGATCGACAATAGATTTGGAATTATCGACTTGTCTCTTGGCTTCCGTGGATTGTACCCCTAATTGTCCAATGGTTGCTCTCAGAAAATCATTAATCGTACCGGACTGCAGGACTGACCCGGCAGTGCCTGTTGAATTAAAATCAAACTTCGTATCTTTAAGCTGGGAAACCAGGATAGCAAGCGTGTTGTTACCCGTAATGACTTCTTCCTTGTTAGTCGCAGTGTTCATAGCCGTTCTCATGGATGTCGCTATATTGCTAGGATCAGCCGCAATCGTTGGATTCAACTGAATATTCGCTGCCGTAATAGTCCCGTTACCCTTGGAGGTGAAGAAATCACCTACTTTTTTGGTCGGATCATCGTTAAGATAGCCCAGCTTATGGAGACCATTCAGACCATTTACCGTAACGGTAAGATCATCCTGCAAAGTTCGCTTATCTCCACTATAAACCGTATCGTTAAAAATGGTTCCTTCCGGGAGAACTGAACCCTTCGGAATCGTTACGGTAATTTTCCCGTTGGCAATCGTGCTTGCCAATGTATCCAGCTGCTTTTGATAATCCGCCACATACCGGTCTCTGGACTGAATCATTCCGTAGATTTCGCCGCTATTAAGGTCGCCTGCTGCAGCCGCACTTGTAACTTGGGCTACGGAGGTAAGGGTAGCGGTATTGCCATCTACCAGAACCGTATTCCCCATAGTTATGTTATAGCCTGTATCCGTCTCTTGGACCCTGACATTTACGATCTTGGACAAATTATCTGCCAACAGATCGCGCTGGTCTCTCAGATCATTGGCGCTATCGCCCATGCCTTCAATCCGCTTAATCTCTCTATTTAAATCGGCTACGGTTGAAATAATAGAGTTGACCTGGTCCACTTTAACGGAAATATTCTCCGTCAGGTCGTTGCTCAAATCCGATAGCTGTCTGCTCGTTAAATTCAGAGAATCTACCAGAGCCATGGCATTCTCCCGGACGATCTTTCTTCCTGTAATGTTTTCAGGATCCTTACTTAGATCGGACCAGGACGCCCAGAATTTATCTACAACCGATCGCAAGCCTGAATCGGAGGGTTCGTTAATGATGGCCTCTAATTTTTCCAGCGTATCCTGCTGAACGGTCCAGCTGCCCAAGCCTTTATTTTCGTTATAAAATTGATCGTCCAAAAACTTTTCGCGAATTCGCGTGACCGAATCAAACTCTACCCCTTGCCCCATTTGGCCCGGCACGTTGCTGCGCATTAGCCCTGGAGCTTCGATCGGTCTGGCCGCAACCATATTAACGACCTGACGAGAATATCCTGCTGTGTTAGCATTAGCAATATTATGGCCTGTTGTTGAAAGAGCAGCCTGCTGCGTAAACAAAGCCCGCTTGGAAATCTCAATACCGCCAAAAGTAGATCGCATCTTTCTTAACTCCCTCCGTCGCTTTCTAAGGCATTAAGCTTTAGTATCAAATAATCCGGCCCGCTTCGAGCCGTAGGTATTCATTTGCGGATTCTTATACGTATATTCGTCTTCCGGAGGGCCTGCAATAAGGTCCAGAGAATATTCTAGAAAAGCCAGCGAGTGCTCAATCAGCTGCTGATTTAACTGATTCAGCTCCTTAAGCTTGTGAATATTGCCCAATAGCTGCTTTTGCATCCCAAGAAGCGCTTTCTTATCTTCCACATTGAAGATGATTTTCGTCAAGTCGCTAACTGTTACTTTTGGATTCGGCTTATAGCCTTTCTCGATCATGAATTGTCCGATGGCTTCCACACGCTGCTGGTCCAGTTCGCCGATCTGCTTGACGAGCTTGTTTTCCTTGGAAACGATCTGCATTAACTGCTCTACATCGTTCTGGATGAGCACCTGCTTCTTCCGTTCTGCCAGCTCAAGTAAGTTTTCGTGTACGTCGTTCAGCGCCGTCATGATTTGTATCAAAGCCTCAAATGCCATGCTCATCCACCCGTGTATTCAGAATGTTAATCATTTAATAAAAGGAAAAAGCTTCTCCGCCAGCGTCCTGGCATCGACCTTATAGGTACCCGCAGCTACCGATGATTTCAAAGCTTCTACTTTTTCTCTGGCTTTCTCTGCCGCAGCCGGATTTTGCGTCTCCAATAGTTCCTTCGCCTCACTGGATATTTCTACTTGATCTTTCTTTTTCTGAGTCTTGGTCTTTCCCGCAGCAGAATAAGCCTCTTGGGATTTCATATATTGATTGACCGCACCGACCCGATTGGTACCATTTATCTTCATGCCTATCACCTCGTTTATTCATTAAAATAACCCCACCGAATAAGCGTTAATACTTTTATCGGTGGAGTTATCATGAAAGTTTATATTAAATTGATAATATCATTAGCTGTGGCGGTCCTTCAAACGATCCTTAATATTGAACGACATTCGGTTGGCTTCCTCTTGCAGAGCTTGCTTCCTCTGCTCGTCCTCTTGCATATGGCTCGCATCCTTGGCAAGCCGCTGTCTGCACGACTCACAGATCGTATGTTCACGGATAGGGGCGTTGCATACCTCACAGTAATAGGACATATTGGGATTATTCTTGATGGATATACGCCCTTCACGAATAAACTTGGTAATCTGCTTCACCGAGACCTCCGTTGCCTCGCTAAGCTCGGTTATGGAACAAGAACGCTGTTCGCGCAAATACTTCAAGCATTTCTCATACTGCAGATCGATATCTTTGAGACATTGGCCGCATAAGCCGTAATTGTTCTTGACGTAGATTTTGCCGCAGCGCTGACAGTTATCGACATTCAGACTCATTTCTGAGTTCCCCCCATTGTTAAACATTCGATCGACTTGCTGAATAGGATGATTAGTCATAGTGTATCGCAAGTAGCATGATGTTGTATACTTCATTTTAACAAAATCCGACATCAGATGTCATCTTGCCCAGCTTAACCCGTAAATTTCAACCCCTTTGAGCTCGGTCTGCACCGTCCTGGCGCACTCATTCAGCGTACTTCCGGTCGTATACACATCGTCAACCATATACAGCTTTATATTCGATCGAGCTGCCAGGTCTCGCAAGACATCTTTGGCCGCAGGAAGCATGGCAAAGACTCCCCGCAAATCCCCCAACCGGTCGCCGCGAGTCTTAAAACTTTGTTTATCCGTGTGCCGGACTCTTTCCAGAATCGGAACAACCGGAAGGCCTACTCTTCTGCCCAGTTCATGCGCCAGTTGCTCCGCCTGGTTAAAGCCTCTTTCCAGCTGTCTGGCCTGGCTCACGGGAACATAAGTGATGAGCTCGATACCGGGAGTGCGTACCTCTGCTTCCCTGACTTCTTCACTTTTGCGATGCAAATGATAAGCGTGCAGCAGCATGGTGCCGAGAAGCTCCCGAAGCTTTTCATGCCCCCTGTATTTATAAACCGCGAGCCACTCCTTCATCAATGGGCTGTAGCTGACTGCGCTTCGGTTCTGAACAAAATACTGCTCATGCCGCCGCTGGCAATCCGTGCAGCTCTCCGGCCGGCCGCAGCAGCTGCAATGGACTTCTAAGACCCATGGTATAGCTGTCCAGCAGCTATCGCATAACGGGAGCTCTTTTGGAACGCTGTAGTCATGACCGCAGGCCGTACAGATCAGCTTTTGAGGCGAAAGCACCCCCTCGGCTGTCTTCAAAAGCTGCGTCCATTTTTGCTGTATCCAATCCACCGTTCTTGTGCTTGCCCTCACTTAGCATCCGTCCCCTTTGTACGCAAATATCCTTTTTTTCTGGCCATCGCATTCATGCTTTTGATTTGACGAATCGCTTCCACTTGAGCCCGGGTTTTCTCCTTCGCGGCAAAATAGACGTTACCGGCAGGATCGTCGGCTGAACGCCCCGCCCTCCCCGCCATTTGAACCAGGGCAGCGGCGTCAAAGATAGGCTCGTCCGCATCCAAAATCAGCACATCCGATTTGGGGATCGTTACACCTCGCTCAAGTATTGTGGTTGTAACCAGAATGCGGGTTTGTTTGCCGCGGAAATCCATCACTTTCTGGGACCGGTGCTCATCCTTAGAGGAAGTCCCCTCAGTAGCCACCTCCGGAAATGTACGGTTAAGCAGCTCTGTCAAAGGCTCTACCATGTAAATCTTGGGTACGAACACAAATAGCTGTGCTCCTCTTTGTATCGATTCCGTCATGATGCGTACCAAGCTGCCGGAAAGGGCAGCTTTCTGAAGCTGCTGGCGTAACGGAGGCGTAGCAAGTAGTGAGGGGACTGGCAGCGGATGCCGATGATAACGGGCCGTTACTTTGACATGAGGCAGTTTACGCCGTGCTGCAGCCTTCTGAAGCGGTACCGGGGGCGTAGCCGATAATAGGATCGTTGCCCCTTCGGCTTTGCATACCTTATCTGCCGCATACTGCAGCATGGGATTGTTATGGTAAGGAAACGCATCCAGCTCATCGATGATTACAAGATCAAAAGCTCGTTCAAATCGCAGCAGCTGGTGAGTTGTCGCAATCGTTATCGGAGCGGTGTCCCACCTCTGCTCGCTCCCCCCGTACAGCGTAACTACGGGAACAGGGGCAAACGCTTTTTCCAATCGGGGCTTCAGCTCCAGCACGACATCTCTTCTAGGGGTTGCCACAACGACACGACCGCCTTTGGAAACCGTATAGTGGATCATGGGGAAAATCATTTCTGTTTTTCCCGCTCCGGTGACAGCCCAAATAAGAAATTGAGACGGATGATTTGGTTTTTTGTTTAAGGGCTTCAATTCATTTCCTTTCAAAAAATGCAATGCTTGTCCCGAAGCTTCGGCTTGAATCTCGCTTAACCCCCATGGAGCAAGATACGATTCCAATGCTTCCTCTCTGCCTGATACTCCTTCCCGTACCTGAGCGGCATAAGAGGAGGAACGGACGGTAACCGAACAAAACCGCGATCTTCCCATCGTAAGACATTGTTCGCAATAGGGGCATGGTTGACCGCAGAACATGCAATCTGTCATGACCATATGCTCGGAATCGCCGCCGCACCGATGGCATTGGTAGTTCTCCTTGGTACGATTCCAGCCCTTGCTCTTCTGCTTTTTAATACCTTGATCCATGATCAAATACCCGTATAAAAAGCCCGCTTGTATATAAGCCAACGGCGCTGAGGCCGCCGCCTGCAACCCATGGTGCTCCATCAGCTGTTTCACTTCATCGCATAACAAGCTGCGTCCCTGCATGAATTCTACAAACCGGCTGAGTTCGTCCGCCTGCAGCGTCACTACCGCTTCCGGTTTCTGCTGATAGGCATCCCACTGCCGCTTTTCACAATCCATAAGCAGCCACTTGTCCGAATCGTGTGCAGCCAGCATGGTGATCCCAAGGGATGACGCTTGCTCCGAAATTTTCCTTGTCCATACCGAGGACAGGTCTAGTTCTTTTGCTGTCCATGCCATCGCATTCAGTTTGTCTCTTAGAACTACAGCTTGTCCAAACGAAATGGCCGGCTCCAGCATCCGTATTCTAATCGAATCCGCATACTGACCGAACCAGAACGCCAAATCAACCCGCATGTCTAACGATACATGCCACTTGGCGCTATGCTTGTTTATGACTGCATATAGAACTGCTCTCACTTACATCCATTCATCCTCACATCATTTTGTAAGCGGTTTCCAAACCTTCTGGGTTGGCTAGCCGAACAACTATAACCTGCTTATCTTCATGCTGACGAATCCATTCGTCCCATGATTCCAGCCCCTCCAAGGTGAGGATCTCCAGATTATGCTCCTTGCGGAATTGTTCGGCGATAGCCAACGTTTCGTCCGTCGAGCCTTCATCGGCTATAGTCAAGTGGACGTCCCTGCCTTTAAACCGCGAGAAAAAAAGCAGCGAACGAATGTACCACTCCACCTGATTTTCATTGTTATGTGTAACGAGCAAAAAATGCGTCTCATTCCGACCCGTTCTCCGGCGCCGTCGATAACACCAATGCACCAAGGCAATACTTGCAGCATAGCTGCCAAAGATCCACAGTAACCCTAACATCATCGCGGCTCCCTCCCTTAAGACCAGTATATGCCGCAATGAGTTGGTTGGTTCCTGTTTACAGCGTGACCCAGCCGTTTTTGATGGAAATAATAACCGCCTGTGTCCGGTCATCGACTTCCATCTTCTGCAAAATGCTGCTCACATGATTTTTGACAGTTTTCTCACTGATATACAAAAATTCCCCAATGGTTTTATTGCTTTTGCCTTCTGCCATCAGCCGAAGCACTTCGGCTTCTCTGCGCGTCAGCGGGCTATTGTCCGTATGAACGTATCTGACTCCCGCATCCTTGGCCAGAGTGCCGTTTCCTGCCGTACCCACTTCATCCAGGTAGGTCATTCTGCGCAGCTGATTGATCAGCTTGCCTGTTACTTTGGGATGAATGTAGGCATGTCCTGCAACTACGGACCGGATAGCATTAATGAGCGACTCCGCTTCCATATCCTTCAGCAGATAGCCGGATGCTCCTTTACGCAGCGTTTCAAAGACATAGCTTTCATCATCATGAATAGAAAGGATAATGACTTTGATATCCGGAAATATCCCCTTGAGCTTCTCTGTAGCTACTACACCGTTCTCAATAGGCATATTAATATCCATGAGTACGATATCCGGATGCAACGTGTTGCACAGCTCAATAACTTGGATGCCGTCTCCACACTCGCCGACGACCTCCAGATCGTTTTCCATATTGATAATGCGTTTGACCCCTTCACGAAATAATTGATGATCATCCGCCAATACCAGTTTAATGTTGCGTTTTGCATTTCCCGTGATGTCCATTACTTAGTCCTCCTTCGAATCTAATTTGATGGGTATCAACATGGATACTTTAGTGCCCGCACCTTTCGTCGATGTGAGCTCCATTCTGCCCTCCAGCAGCTCTACGCGTTCACGCATCCCTATAATGCCGTAATGGCTCCCTTTTTCGATCTTCTTCTCCACACTGTCGACAAGAAAACCGACGCCGTTATCTGAAACAGTGATTTTCACCATCTGCTGCCGGTAAGTCACTTCCAGCGAAACGTGCGAGGCTTGGGCATGCTTGACCACATTGGAAAACGCCTCCTGTACAAGACGGTAAATCGCAACCTCCATCCCGGAGGGAAGCCTTGTTTCTTTACCAGAAAATTCAAATTGCGTGTTGATTTTTGATTTTTCTTCAAAGTCTTGTACAAATTTCCGCAAAGCAGGAATGAGCCCCAGGTCGTCTAATGCCATGGGCCTAAGATTGAAAATGATTTTGCGAACCTCCTCAATCCCTCCTCTGACTTGACCCTTCAAGTCCACGAGCTCTTCTTTGACAGACGCATAGGCTTGCTTGGTCAGCATTCTTTCGGCAATTTCCGTTCGCAGTACAACATTCGCCATAGTTTGAGCCAAACCGTCATGTATTTCCCGGGCAATCCGTTTGCGCTCTTCCTCCTGGGCCAAAATAATCTTCAGGCCTAGAAGCTGCCTGTTTTTGGCCGATTCCAGCAGCCGGGTTACCTGATTCAAGTCACCGGACAGGTACTCGAGAACTACATTGACTTGGGAGACGACAGCTTCAGCTCTCTCTAATTGTTTATCGACATTTTTTATTCGTTTCGCAAGATCATCCCTTCTTGCCTTCAGGTGAAGCTCCTTCTCCCGATACATAGCGAGCTGGGTTTGCATTTGAGTTGCAAATTCGTAGGCCGTCCGAATGTCATCTTCTTTGAAGCGTTTAAAATCGCGGCTAACCTCGGTCAGCCGAATACGAGCCCTCCGATATTCCAACTCGATGTGGTCAACCATATCTATGGTCTTTCGCGTTTCGTCCATTACTTCCTGCAGCTCGTTGTTCAACGCACTACGCTCTGACCGGACATTTTCACAAATTTCAAATATTTGATATTTGCTGCTTTCCATGACGTCAATTGCATTCTTAATAATGCGGTCCAAAGCGTCCACTTGCATACGTAAGGCCCCTTCTCCAACGATTCCATATACAGGAAGCCTGCACGACCCCGAGTGTCGGACAGGCTCCTAGCAATATAGTACCATATTTATTCAAGTTTGTAAGAGGAGCATGGAACTAATTATTGCAGAGTGATCTGCTGGGTTTTGGCGTCCCAGGTTACTTTCCAGCCGAGATTTTCGGATAAAATGCGCAGTGGTACCATAGTAACATCCTTCATAATTTTGGGTGCCACCTCAGCCGTTATCCGCTTTCCGTTAACGATTAAATCCGGATTATCGATCCAGAGATCGATCATCTTATCCCCACGAATAACAGTGACTTTACGTTCTTTATCATCCCAGCGCACCGTTCCGCCCAACGCATCTGTTACAAAACGAATAGGAAGCAGCGTGTTTCCGCTGACAATAACAGGAGCTTGCTCCAAGGTCATCGTCTTGCCGTTTACCGAAACCGCCGTTTTATTGACCGTAAGGTTCACCGAATTGTTCGGCAGTGCCGGCAGCTGGCCTTTGTACGTGAAGGTAATATCATCGATGCCTATTTTGCCTACGGCCGCACGCTCATCCTGGCCAACCTGATCGTTGTATACATAAACGCTCTTAACGGTAATCGGGAATTTCATATCATATTCCGATAAATCGGCCGAAACTTGCTTCCAGCCCTTCCAGTTGATATTAGGGGCGAGCTCAATATAGTAGATCTTCCCGCTGTTATCTTTGATCTCCGTTCTAAGCGAATTCAGGCTTTCGTCGCCATTCACTCTCATTTTAATGAATTGCGGCTGGCCTTCGATTTGGATGCCTGTATCCATATCGGCATAAGCCCATCTGCTGCCCGTCGCTTTTGTAAAATCATAATTTAATTCCAAGTACTTATTTTTCGTTTCGGATTCGCGAATATAGACGGAAGTCGTAACCTCCTGCGGAAGCGGACGAGAATTCGTCATCACCGCATTATTATCAAGATCATACCAGACGTTGTCTTTTCCGATTGGGAGGGTCAGCATCGTGCTGTAGCCATCGTAACGGGCAATCAGCTGCAGCTGGGTTGCGCCTGCCAAACTATTTACGGTCAGAACGCCGTTTTTGACCTCTGCCTTCATCCCGTTAACTTCCCATTGGAGCAATTCCGCAGGGACCTCTCTTGATTTGCCTGATTTCGTCGTTGCGATGACAGGAAGCTTGTAAGAACCCCCTTCGGACAAAGCAATATTACTTGCATCAATGGTTAATGAGGCCAGCTGATCCCTGCCTATGACGGGAATATCCGCCGTTTGCGTTCCGGTGCCGGATGTAGCCGTTACCTTGGCTGTACCTAATTGGGTCGGCGTGAACACATTATCTTTAAAGGTCCCCGCATTATTAGGCGAAGCCCAAGTCGCTTGTACACCATCGGAAGCTATCGGATTATAGTATTCATCATAGCCTCTAAATCTTAATGAAGCTTGCTCATTCAAAAACAAGAAATCCGGTGACTGGATGACAAGGTCCTTCACTTGCCCTTTCGGCGCCGTCGAATAAACCCCTACACCGTTGACTACCTTACGTTGAATCCCTGTTTCCGTTTTATTGATGAGAACCGGATACTCCTCGCCCAGCGGTCTGGCCACCATCTGGGTCGAGCCGCCTCCATCGAGGTTCATACCTTTCCAAACGCCTACTTGAATCATAAACTGCTGCAGCTCGGTCATACTCAAGCCCTTACTGTCTCCGCTGTAATCCGCAGTTACCAGGTAAGCCGTTTTTTGGTCTTGGGAATAGCCGATAGCCGTTCTCGAACGGGTGCAGCATAAGCTGTCAACTTCTCTTGAGAATTCCGCCGGCTTGCCCTCATCTACCAGAATCGTATGGCCGCCAATCATCATTTTAAAGTTTTTCGTATCATACGTTTTGCTAGCATCTTGAGGAAGAATCTGATAGTCGTATTTAAGAGGGTCTCCTACCTTCATATGCGCACGTACAAAATCGGCCGCCTTGCCTGATGCGCGAAGAATGTACCCGTCTTTAGGAGCGATCATATCTATGATCGTGTTATCCGCAATCTTTTGAATAATACCGTTCTGTACCAGTACTTCCGTTGGGACCGTAACTCCATCATTCGATCGGTCGGATTGTCCCCAGGCATTGGTGTACATGAACATAGCGTCTACATGGCTGTGCTCGCCGCCCGGCTCAAACCAGTAATACGTCTTATTGATCCCGCCAAGAGGGAAATTAGCGCCATCCTTGGTCGTTACCGATCCTTGAAACGTAAACAAATCTACTACAGGAACGTTATCCTTGGTCAGTGCAAAAGAATAAAACCCTGGTAAATAAGGAGGCGTAGCCATCAGCTGCCCGTTGGCGATTTCAGGTCCCATTGGAACCCCTTCCGCCTGGGTATTGTAGAAATCCCCGTTTACACCGGCCACAGCCTTCGTCTCTGTAGCCATCCCTAGTACACTCTGCTTCTTAGTGAACTGATTGTTCGTTCCCGTCATAACATCCAATTTCACATAGGGGTTCGTCAAATCTACCTCAACGACATTCGCATTAACAGATATATCTTTTTTATTACGGGTCGATTTCCAAACATATTTTTTCAAAACCGCACCAGACGTTAATATCTCTTGACTTACCATCGTCACAGTCGGTTCGGATGCCGCATATACTTGGGCCGTTGACATAAGAGGCGATAAACAGATCATTGCAGATAAAACGATAGAGGATATTTTCATCCAAGCCTTATGCTTACTCACGTTGCTTTCTCCCTTCTATTTCCCACTCTCCTTTTATTTAGACTCTATTACTATGGAAAAAGTTACGTTTTACTAGAATGAAAAACAGATATTTTAGGACATTATCCGCCATATTTGAACATTTATCGAACAAGACAGAAACTAGGTTGAAAAAGACGCTTCGCTAATTGGAAATACTCACAATCTATTGCTTCTTGAAAGGGATGAGCTACACTCCAAAACAAAAAAAGCCCGGATCACTAGGAACCAGGCTTTGGTATCGTTTGTCTAACTGTATTCGATTAGGCTGTTTATGCCAAAGCGTCTTGTTTAAGCAGATCTGCTTTGTCCGTACGTTCCCATGGAAGATCCACGTCGGTACGACCAAAATGTCCGTAAGCCGCGGTTTGATTATAAATCGGTCTGCGCAGATCCAATTGCTTGATGATGCCTGCAGGACGCAGATCAAAATGCTTACGGATCACTTCAACCAATTTCTCTTCAGCTACTTTGCCCGTTCCAAAAGTGTCAACGGAGATCGATACAGGTTGTGCCACACCGATAGCGTAAGCGAGCTGAACTTCACATTTGTCAGCAAGTCCTGCTGCAACCACGTTCTTAGCGACATAACGAGCTGCATAAGCACCGGAACGGTCCACTTTCGTAGGATCTTTACCGGAAAATGCGCCGCCGCCATGACGAGCATAACCGCCGTACGTATCAACGATAATTTTACGTCCAGTCAAACCTGCGTCACCTTGTGGTCCTCCGATAACGAAACGGCCCGTTGGGTTGATGAAATACTTCGTGCTGGCATCAAGGAACTTTTCAGGCACGATTGGCTTGATAACGTGCTCTTTGATATCCGCTTGAATTTGCTCCAAAGTAACGTCTTCACTGTGCTGAGTTGAAACAACAATAGTGTCAACACGTACTGGTGTGTCGCCATCGTATTCAACTGTTACTTGGGTTTTTCCGTCTGGACGAAGGTAAGGCAAGGTACCGTTCTTACGAACTTCAGCCAATCTACGGGACAATTGGTGGGAGATCGAGATAGGAAGAGGCATCAGCTCAGGAGTTTCGTTAACGGCAAACCCGAACATCATCCCTTGGTCGCCTGCTCCGATAGCCTCGATTTGTTCGTCTGTCATTTGACCTTCACGTGCTTCTAGAGCCTTGTCTACCCCTTGAGCAATGTCAGGAGACTGCTCGTTCAATGAAACAAGCACAGCGCAAGTTTTGGAGTCAAATCCGTATTTAGCACGAGTATATCCGATATCTTCAATGGTTTTGCGGGCAATAGCTTGAATGTCGACATACTCGGATTGGCTTGTGATTTCACCGATAACAAGCACCAAGCCTGTAGCAACGGATACTTCGCAAGCTACACGGGCGTTGGGATCATTCTTAAGAAAAGCGTCAAGTACCGCATCGGAAATCTGGTCACAGATTTTATCCGGATGCCCTTCAGTTACGGACTCGGATGTAAATAAACGACGACCGCGAGGAATGGACATAGTATCGACCTCCTAAAGAGTATTTATTAGATAAAAAGTATACATACAAAAAATCAACCTTTTCCTATAGGAAAAGGTTTTGTTTACATGACCTTCTTTATGCTATGTTACTGGATTTGTCGAGGACTGTCAATAAAATTGCATGAGTTCCTACAAAAATTAACAATTGGAATGCCCCGTTGTTTACCTGATTAATGGCACTATAGATTGAGCATCATTTCTTCTGCTTTGCGAATCAAACGGCTTGTAATGGCTCCGCCAACAGCACCAGTATCTCTGGATGCAATATGTCCCCAATAATCCTCTTTTACTGATTGTGCCGGTATGGCACCAAGTTCTGTCGCAAATTCTACATTGGCATTGGCTGCACTCTTCCCAACAGGAAGACCTAATTCAGCCGCAATCTCATACTTCAATACATCCAATGCCTGCTTGCTTTCCGGAACCACTTTCTTGGCTTTTGCCATAAGATCCACCTCCATAAGTGATGTAAACCTAGTTTGTCCACTCACTTAAGGTGCAATCGTATAAACTGTTTACATTATGGGTAAAATTTATGGTGTAACCTTAGAACCGTCAGCATTGGTTAACTTATAGTCGCCGCGAATCATGACGTATATTTCTTGCTTTTGTTTCGGATCCGGCTTAATACCACGGCCTTCTCTTGGAATAATAAGCAGATGGTTGTTCTCAACGGCCGCACCTGCGACGATATCTTTGCCCGAAGTAACATCAGCAATACCGTCGTCTTTGCTGACAGCTATCGTCTTTCCGGTCCGGACAATTATCTCTGTGCCGGCACTTCCATATAAAATCTGCCCTTGTTCTAATTTGATGACTTCCAAGGAAGAGCTGCCGGATGAGCCAGAAGTATCTGGAGCATTATTTGATGATCCGATGGAATTTCCATCAGCCTGTCCTTTTCCCAGCTCCGAACTGATGATTTGTCGTACCTTTTCTTCAGTAATGGATTGCTTGGTCAGCTCGTCCGTTATTTTTTGTTTAATATTTTGTTCCAAGTAGCTTTTTGTTATGACAGGATCATCTACGGAACCCGGTTGCACCGATGTATTCGTACCGTCCGCATTCGCGCCCACAATGGTTGCTGCCCATAGCATTAAGGTACTGATGATAATCTTCGTTCGTATCTTGTTCATGCTTCACCTCTTGTATTTTGCTTGGTATGTATTGTAAGTATAGCTTGTTAAGATAAAAAAAAGAAGACCCCGAAGGGTCCTCTTTCTTTAAAGCTTATATTACTTGCTGCCGATACCAACGGAGAAGGAAGTAGATACGCCGCTGCCTGGAGCAAGAACGTTGATTGTGAAGCCTGTAACGTCGCTGCCGACGGAGATGATTTTACCAGTTTTGGAATCAATTTCTACAGTGTTGTTAGTACCACCGTTGGTAGTAATATCACTTGCATAGAAGCTGATATTCAAAACAGAGTTATGGTTTTTGCTCTTAGAACCGTTCGCATCTTTAACCAAGAAGTTATCAGTTTCGCCAAGCTCTTCGCCTGTAGATCCTGGAGCGTTCTCAGCTACGAACTCATCACCGTATTGGTCTTTAACAGTGATTTTTTCTGCAAGTGCCAGATCCCATACATACTTACCAGCCAAGCCAGTCAAGCTAGCATATTGCTTACCAGTTTTCTTAAGAGCGATGCTGCTAACAAGCGGTCCTTCGTTTTTGGTTGTTACGTTCACGCTTGCAGTTCCTTTTTCGCCTTTAGCATTGACATAAATAACGTTGATTGTTGCAGTACCTGCATCAAGACCGTAAACGTATTTAGTGTTGTCAATACCTACAACGCTTGGGTTGCTGGAAGAGATAGAATCAACTTTAGCAGGAGTTTTAACTTCTTCACCGCTGCTGTTTTTCGCTCTAACTTTAACTTCTTTACCCAGTTTAGGATAGTTGTTAGCTACATAAGTGATGTCACTTACAGTTTTACCTGTAGTTGCATCTTGGTTGTAGTTTTTATCCAGGTTCAGGTAATCGCCAGAAGCAAGGATAGTGTTGTTTACACCTTTATCAAGGTAAACTTCATAAGTCAATTTGTTAGCGGAATCGTTAGGATTGATAACTTCGATTACTTGGCTAACATCATCAACCAATTGAGTTACGTTCTTTCTGTCTACTCTGAAGAGCTCAGCTTTTACAGTGTAAGCAGCTTTAGGAGCTCCTGCTTTGGAGTATACTTTGAAGGACTTATCGAAGAAGTTATCCCATTGACCTGGGAATGCTTCTGGGTTAGCTTTAAGATCAAAGATTTGGTAAACATCGTCAGTTACAGCTTTCGGTGCAAACACATATTTTCTTTGATCAACGTTTTTGCTGTTTGCATCTTTCTCTTTAGAAGCAAGGAAAGTCAAACCAGCGTCTCCGCCGCTATCAACGGAGTTCAATTTGTAAGACAGTTTTACATAGTAAGTGTAGTCTGGGTTGTTAACATACTTCAACTCAGCGCCTTGTTGGTCATAGAATTTGAATTTCAGCTCGTTGTCAGATCCAGCTACCATTTGTTTCTTAGGAGTAGTCGAGAATCTGATTTCTTGAGCCTCACGAGGGTCACCAACACTAATGTTGAAGCTTGCTCTTTGTGTTGGGATATCTCTCAAGGTAACGCTCAAGGAAGCTGTACCTTTTCTATCCGCTTTTTTAATAGCGATTTGACCTTTGTGTGCACCAGTTTTTTGGATTTCTGCACCCGATTCAGCAAGAACGATGCCGCCGGAAGAACGGATATCCAATTTGTCTCTTCCATCGCCATATGCATCAACGATGTCTTGAGCGGACAACAGTTCACCCTTGGAGTCTTTCAGGATGATCGGCACGTAGAATTTGTTATCTACTGCTTCGTCACCAGTATGCTCGTCGCCTTCAGCCAAAGTATAGTTGTAAGAACCGAACTCTACAGTTGCAGGAACTTTAGAAGCTCTAACTTTTACGTCTTTACTTACGGATTGACCGCCACGTGCAAAGATAGACACGTTAATTGTTTTCTCTTCATTGTTACGGGAAACCAATTTCAGGTCAGCAGCATTGTCACCAACTGCGTTGTCAACGAATGCGTCTTTACCTCTTTCATCTTCACCAGCTGTAAGGTCGCGATCTGTTGTGTTAACAGTAACGGTATCGTTCAGCAAGCCTTTGTTTTCAACGCGAAGACCGTATTGGTCCCAAGCTTTGAAATCAAGGTAAGCATAGTTGTTAGCTTCGATAGCATCAACTTTGTTGCCAGCAGAGTTCAACAAGTCACCAACTTCAATTTTGGAAACAATTGGATTGTCGCCAACAGTGAAGATTTTATTTTTTTGAACGCCACTATCTTCATGCAAGATTGTGATAGAAATTCTATCGTTTCTTTCTTGTTTTGAATCCTGAGTCAAGTTAATAGCTTGCTCGCCAGCGATTGGAGTAGCGTCGCCATCACTTACACGGATGTCAAAGTTACTTGCGTTGAAGGAAGCTTTTTTACCATATTGGTTAGTCGCTTTGAAGTCAATACGCACTTTGTAACCAGGGTAAATTGGTTGCTCGTATTTATCAACAGCAAGAGGAATTGTGTCAGATGCAGTCAAGAAGTCGATATTAGTTACTTTTTCTTTCGTAGTTGTTACGGAAGAAGTTTTAGCTGTGTCGTCGATGTTGGAAACACCGCTAATAGTAACATCGAATTTGTTCTCTTGGAATTTGGAATCAAAAGTCAGAACAGCTTTAGTTTTGTCATCGCTCCACTTCGTAGTGTAGCCGGAGGACAATACGTTACCGTCTTTTTTGATTTCGATTTTCAAAGCTTTAGCAGCTTCGTCAGTTACAGGACCGTTCAATTCAAGAGTCAATTCGTTAGCATCAGTCGCTTTGAAAGATGCGATAGCGTATTTACCATTGAATTGTGGTTTGTATTGTTGTTTAGCTTCATAGGAGCTAAGAACCAACAAGTCACGAGTAGCTGCAGTAGTACCACCGAAAGTACCGTCAGTACCGTTGCCCAACAATTTCAATTGAAGTGCAAGAGCTACATAGCCTTTAGCCCAGTCGGAAACAGTTTTGTCGTTAACGCCTGGAGTTGCTTTAGCTTCGGAGTCTTTGTTCAGACCACGGATCAAGAAAGTAGCCAATTGCTCTTTGGTTACTTCGCCAGCTGGGTTGAACTCGCCAGGAGCGTAGCCATCAGTAATACCAGCAGCTTTAACTGCTTCGATGTACGGAAGAGCATAGCCGTTAGCCGGGTCGTCAGCTTTAACGTCCGTGAAGCTGGAAGTTTTCAAGGAAGTGTCAACTTTCAATTTGAAAACCAAAGCCGCAACTTTAGCAAATTGAGCGCGGTTCATTTTGTCTTTCAAACCAAAAGTATCGTCTTTCACGCCATCAAAAATACCAGCGGAAATCATTTCATCAAATTTAGCTTTAGTAGCTGCGTCAAGATCTTTCAGGTCGCTAAAGTTAGCGGAAGTCTTGCCAGCTTCTTCACCGAATGCTACGGAAGAAAACATCGAGAATGCCATAGCAAGGGACAAGATTGTGGATAAACTTTTTTTCATAACCTTTTTTTCTCCTCCTCGAATATCTTTCGGTTGTTGAGAGTTTTGTTTTAAATTAGAGCTCGATTCCCTCATTAGCCGATTCACCCCCTTCCCAGAGTTGAGCGAATTATTATTATAAAGGTCTGCAATGAATAAGATTGCAGAAACTAGTAAACCATAAGTAAAAAAACTAGATAGTCGCATACCCTTATACATTATACACTGCAAAACTAGTAAGGTAAAGAGGTTATTTTGTGAAAAAAAACCAACAAAACCAGCCTCTTCATGGTGTATCATTTGTGTTTCAATGAATTAAACGCAGTGTTGCATCAAAAGTTGCGGTCTTTGAAAAACTTTTTTTCGGTTTTTTAAATTTATTTTCGTATTCATTGTTTGTTCAGCAAGCTTGTCTATCAGACATATATATCATTTTTCATACACTCGCTTGCTCACGAAACTTAGTATACAATGATATATCAGCTTCGTCATCACGTATTATTTTCCAATGTTAATTAAAGAAAAAACTCGCCATATTAGTACTTTGGCGAGTCTTTTCATCTGCTTACTTAGGTATTTTCTTTTGTTGCTTCAGTACGCGTATAGCTACAGCTGCCGCTTCGGCACGAGAGAAAGGGTCTTTGGGTGCAAAGCGATATGTTTGTTTCTTTTGTCCCTCAAGAAGGACATTCGGCATACCTTCAATTAAACCGGCTTTGGTAGCCGCCTCAACAGCCCCTCTGGCGTAATAATCAATACTTCCACCGTCTGTAAAGGACTTCTGAAGGGATGCCAGCAGCTTCTTGTCATCAGTACCCATTTTCAGATCAGCAGCACGAGCAATCATAACCGCAGCATCCTGACGAGATATCGCATCGTGGTGGCCAAAATAACCATCGCTGCCTCCTCTAACAATACCAGCCCTTGCGGCCGCTTCAATGTGTTTGAAGTCATAGAGGCCGTCAGATCCGTACAAGTCGCCTCTCTGAACGTCTTTGAAGGTTCCATCTGTGTAAACGTTGTTGTCTATAGGCATACTTGTATCTTCGTTGTCCAACGGAATATTGAAGATTTTGACGAGCATAGTGACAAATTCCCCGCGGGTTATAGACTCATCGGGCGAGAATTTCTCAGGGCTGGACGTTTTGTTGTTCATCATCCCTTTGGAATACAAAATATCCAAATAGTCTCTTGCCCATGGATGCCCTGTCACATCATCGAAGCTGTCATCCATATACATAACCTGATAGTAACCGAAGGAATCGAATGGTACGGTAATGGTGTTTTTGCTTATGTCTACTACACCACCGATGTTTCTCCATTCTGCTCTTGTATCATTCGGCATACCGTTATTATCGGAGAAGGTGCTGAATTCAAATACCGTAACGTATTTCCATGCATCATCACGAATGCTGGAATCATATTTCAATGTCAACGTACCTCTTTTGGTAGGAATGACATTGTCTTTTAAATACCTATTATAGAAAACATCGTTCGAGGAACCAAAATCGGAAGCTTCATTCGGCAAACGACCGCTTCCTTGAAGCGCGTCCTTCAGTTTAGCTTCCTGATTAGAGCCTCTAATCTCCTCAATCGTTCCCGCATCGATCCAGAATCGCTTGCTCGCCGGTTTGAATCGTCCCGACGTTTCAATAAGGAAGTTCTTCCCGCCACGGTCTTCAATTTCTTTATCTACCCGACCGTCGTCATTGCTTGCAATACCGAACAGGATTTTACGGTCAGCTGAAATATACTGTTTCTCTGCTGCACGATCGTTGCGCATAAGCTTAGTATCTTTAGGGAAGCTCAGTTCAATATCTCCATTAAACACCTTCATTTTGGAGGTCAGAAGCGACTTGTACTGATTTCCTTCTATAGGTGTGTCCACGTTAAACAGAATGAAGCTTCCGCTCAGCTTGCCTGCTGCACGATTAATGGTAAATTTAATTTCATTTTTCCCTGGTTTTAAACCTGTAACCTCATAATAATAAATATCAGGTTGGGTTGGATCTGTAGATTTGACTGCTTGATCCTTACCAAAAACTACGCTGTCCGCATTTTCAGCAAGAATTTTAATTTTCTGGAAGTTCTTATTGATGTTAGCTTGATCTTTGCCTGCTTCATTTTTTATAAGCTGCGGCTCCAGAATTAAATAAGGAGTCGGTTCACGAGTGATAGTGAACGACTTGGTTACTGTAGCCCCGCTATCGTTCGTGACGACAACTGTGAATGTATATGCGCCGTAATCATTAAGCTTAATTGGGTCGCCGCTATTTCGGAATGGGGTTGCTACAGCTCCTGCTGATGTTGGCGATATGCTAAGATCAATAGACGAAGTGCTTCCCGGCTTGAAATAGGTCACTTTAATTTGTTTTGCATTTGCCGCCGAACCTGTAATTTTCAACTCGCTGGAGGTTGTATAATACGTATCCGGCTTTGTATCTTTAGTATACTTAACATCCTTTGGATCATAATCCGGTGCAAAATTCAAGATGGTCGGAAGATTTTGACTAAATACAAAAATGTCATAGTTGGCTTCTGATACCTTTTGACCATCAATCCAAATTTCAAAATGAACCGTCTTTCTTCCATCTTCTTTCCCAAACAGAGACTCAGCCCGTGTGGTAGGCTTCACAGTAAACTTGGTAGCTGAAGAGAACGTAACCTCTCCAGGCTGATCCACCGGCTTATTGTTTATGGATACCTTCAGTTCTCCATTTCCGCCTAAGTTAGCCACTCTACCTGTAATACAAGTATTTCCGCTTTCGCAAACGATCTCACTGATACTTTTTACAACCATTCCATTATAAATATTATCTACGATAATGTAAGGAGCAGCAGAAACCTGCAAATCATAGGATTTGGCACCAGCAGGAAAATCAGTCGGAGAACCCCCTGTTGTATAAGGGATAATTTCCAATTTAGTTAAACCATCGCGAAGCCCTTGCAACAGCACGTCCGCAGTATCGCTATTAATAGGATAAATTCCCCCTGAGTGCCCAGCTACTCCATCATCGTAAGGAGAACCATTAAGCTTCACCAATACTTGCGATGATTGTTTGGCTGTGATTCTCAAAGTAGCCGGAAACTCGGTAATTTGATTGCTTCCTGTTTCAATAAGCTTAGGATTGGTGCTGGCACCTGAGATAATTCGTTCAACGAAATCTACATAAGGTGCATTAGCATCTACGAAATTGAAATTAAAGCTGGATTTCGTAGTGTCGATCATATTTTTATGGGTAAAAGTCACATCAATTTGTTGAAATCTCCGGCTCGTATTAACCGGCAAATCAACTTGAATGTTATGAATTTCAATACCACTTACCGTATCGATCGTTACATTAGTATTTGCTGTATTAAGATTTGGAATGAAGTTTGGTGTAACTCCATTGTTTAACTTACCCGTGGGATCCATTACAACATTATTATCGATATCAAGAAGAGTAAGCTTCTTATCGCTGAAATTGTAGTGAAGCTTATAAGCTCCGCCTGTACCCACCATTTCGATATCGGCATAAACGTAGTCAGATACGCTTCCTGAACGGGTCGTCTTTAATGATGCAGAAAAAGTCACGTTATTGTTGGTACTTGAATTTTGCTGCAAGGTCGGAACTTGTGCCGCGCTTACCTTTTGGGTTGGTGCTGCCCCGTTAGTCGTTTTCTGATCCACCATAGCGCCATAAGCAAATGCTTTGCCATCGTCATAAATAAACGACTTATTTAAGTTGTATGTATTCGTGGAGTTCTTGGATACAAAATTAACTTCGTTATCACCCGGCACAAATTTGATATCATTGGTTCTGCCCGTGTTAGTAATATAGGTAAAAGTACCCCGTGTAAAATTGGCTGGATGATAAGCCGTCGTACCTCTGTTCAAGTAAGCCTCTATACTTGTAGCATTTCCCGCTGTCCCTGTAACAGTCGCTCCGGAATACGGCGCCTTCTTAGGGAACATTTGACCATCAATAATTTGGTCCCCGTTAATGAGGAGATTATTAATAGTAGAAACCGGAACATAATAAGCCCAGCTTGGGGCGGATGCAGTATTTACGGTTCCGTCATATCTTAAGACGATTTTGTTAAGACCTTCGGTTAAAACTACATTAGAAAAAGTAATTTCGTTATTTCCCGTTTTAATCGGCTTGCTGGTCTTGTCGACATTCGATTTCCCTGTCTTTACGTTCGTTACCTCGAAGTAAATGTTAGAGATCTCGTCATCCCCAATACCATTCACATCAGCTGTGATAGAAATCGGGTTCGTTGTGAATTGGTCAACGATCGAATTTCCGTCCGGCTCTTTATCTGTATTACGATACTGCAAGCTTGTAACGCTCAACGTCACTTCGGCGAAGGCCGTTAATGGCGCCACTAAACTTAAAACTAGAGCCAATACAATGGAAAAGCTGGTCCATTTGTAAGTGAGTCGTTTCAAAATGGTTCCTCCTTATGTCATATTTCTTTGATATTTGTTGCATGCTGTCGATCTGCCCTCTCTGCAAAAAAGCCCCCTTTGCTCGTTCTACTGCAGACATAGGCCACCGCAGCAGTAAAAAAAGTTTCGTGTACTTTACTTATCGGCTTTAAGACCTAAAAAATTTAGCGAATCCTGAAAATAGGCAGAACAAAAAATCCCAAACCTTTAAAGGTCTGGGATCTTCTACATATGGCTATTTACTTAATCATCCGAGATCGATTGCCGGACAAAACTCTTATTTTTTGCAGAAATTGAAGCACAGGCTTCTTCGTCTGACTAATGATACCTATCGCTTCCGCTCCTAGTACAAGGACCGCGATAAGAATGACGATCAACAAAACCATTCCCCATATCGCCTGCTGCTCGGACATATAGGAGAGCAGAACGGCCGCGCCTCCAAATAGGGAAGCTACCCCGTAAATAATCAAGACGGTTACACGGTGACTGAAGCCTAATTGCAGCAAGCAGTGATGCAGATGGCTCTTGTCCGGTTTGGAGATAGGCAAATTATTAACCCATCGTCTCAAAATGGCAAAGAATGTATCAGATAGAGGTACCCCAAGTATCATGATAGGCACCAGTAAGGATAAGACAGTAGCCTGCTTAAAGCCTAGGACAGACAACGTTGCCAAGCTGAACCCAAGGAAGAGTGCGCCTGAATCGCCCATAAAGATCTTGGCAGGATGAAAATTATAAAATAAGAATCCGACAATGCTGCCAAGCAATATGATACTGAGCAGAACTACGGTTATGTTCCCCATCATCAAGGCCAAGATAAGAATCGTTGTCGTTGCGATCCCTGATACGCCTGCAGATAATCCATCCAAACCATCAATCAGGTTAATCGCATTCGTCACTCCGACAATCCAGAAAATAGTCAGAGGAACTGCCAGCCAGGTTAACGAAATGGTTGTGTCGCCAAACGGAACGTTCACTAGATCAATCACGACTCCGGAATAAACGACAACGCATGCGGCGAGAATTTGCCCAAGCAGCTTTACTTTGGGGGACAAATCAAACCGGTCATCCAAAGCGCCTACCAGTACAATAATAGCGCCTCCGATAAGCAAGCCCAGCGCTACGTCTCCGTTCAACGAGTCAATGGCCGGAGAAATGACGAAATAAGCGCCTACAAATCCAACAAAAATGGCCAAACCGCCTAGCCTTGGCATGATGCGACTATGTACTTTCCGATGATTGGGTGCATCAACAGCGCCTACCCAGAAAGCAAACTTTTTTACCAAAGGTGTCATTAGAAGGGCAATTATGCATGCGACAGCAAATCCAATTCCGTATAATACATTCATTTTTGTTTTCACAGCCCCTTTTATCTATAAAAACCTCAAACACTTCAGATTATACTCCGTTTGACACCGCAACACCACACTAATTTTAAGGAAATCAGGCGGTTATCAGTAAGTTTTCATAGTTTTTTTCAAGGTCTCTGTACGGTATCCTTCTCTCTAATCACTTTCAAAGCAAACTTCGGCAGGACAAGCATACGTTTGTATCGCCACGGCTCCTGAAGCAGCCGGTAAAACCATTCTAATTTCAGCTTTTGGAACAACTTCGGTGCCCGCTTTAATTTGCCGGACATGACATCAAAGCTTCCCCCAACCCCCATAATAACCGGAACCTGAATCTGTTCCTTGTACTTGGCGATCCAGGGCTCCTGAGTATCCGCCGATCTCCCTACTAATAGAATGTCCGGATGATGTGATCTAATATTCTCGATGACACTTTGATCCTCTTCCGGCTTAAAATAGCCATCCCTATATCCGACTAGCTGGAGGTTCGGAAACTTCTCCTTTAAACGGTTCGCAGCAGCCTCAATAATTTCGGGGGATGCTCCGAGCAAAAATACTTTCCACCCTTTGGATTGCCCCAAATCCATAAGATGATGTATCAGATCGAAGCCTGTTACCCGTTCGGCCACAGGGTTGCCAACGTATTGAGAGGCCCATACGACCCCCGCCCCGTCAGGGACGATCAAGTCGGCGTTTTTCATCATCTCTAGATAAGCCGTGTTTTCCAAGGCTGACATGACCATAATCGGGTTAGCCGTAATGATTTGATGCGGGCGTCCGGAATCGATCATCCGAGCAACTTGTGTGATCGTATCCTTCATATTGAGTTTGGAGAACGGTACGCCGAATATGGACACTTTCGGTATCGTCACTTGGAATCCCTTCCTTTGGTGAAAAATGAAGCCATATATTGTGCAGGCTTTTGTGCTTCGTTCTTCAGCTGACTAAAAAGCCCTTTTTTCTCTTCACGCCAGGAAGAACGATTGGCAAGCAGCTTCAGCCCTTCTTCAGCCACTCGTTCCGGCTGAATACTCTTGGTCGTTGCAACGACCGGCATTTGCAGCCGTTTCATAAATTGATCGATCTTCGGATCATAGGAAATTCCGAGCATAGGCACTTCCTGTGAAGCGGCATAGATCAGCGAATGAAGTCTCATTCCTATTAACAGCTGGCAGCGGCCGACTTCAGCCAACATGTGCTGCGGGTTAACAACATTCTCCGCCGTAGTGATCCGGGAACTGAACTTGTCCCCGATGAGACTGCGAACTTCGTGGGAAGCCTCCGTATCTAATGGCAAGTGAAACGGTAAAAATCTGACAACCGCTTCACTTTGCTCCAGCATAAGGCGCAGTGCCTCGGCAAGAGCCTTCAGCTCTGAACGATCCTGGTTCCAATAGCGAACGGACACGCCGATAACGGGTTTTTCCTCTGACCGGTGCCCTTCCGTTTCATAAGAGCCAAGCGGCATCCCCATCACCGGATCCGGTACCACGATGATTTCCTTCGACACCTTCATCCTTCGAAGCAATTCTCTAGATTCCTGGTCTCGAACCGATATATATTGCGTTTTATTAAAAATAGAACGGATCCAGCCAAAAAACAAACCGCGGCTGACCGGACCGATTCCTTGCGAGTAAATAAAGGTTGGTTTCCCAAGCCATTGCGCGATTTTCAGGATGGCCAGGTAATACGGAATCGTTTTGGCGCTGGTGGCATCCTGGAGAAGACTGCCTCCGCCGCTGATCAGTCCATCCGCTCCGCGAATGGCGCTAATCACTTGGCCGAGCTTCATCCGATGAACGGATTCGACTCCGTACATTCTGCTTGTTTTCTCAGGCTGAATCGAAAGAACGACCGGCACGAATCTTACGCCGTTCGCCCTTCCTTGTTCATCCAATGCCAGTAAAATCGATTGGAGTACGGCTTCATCACCGCTATTATCAAAGCCATAATAGCCGGATAAGACTATTCTTTTAGTAATAACGGGGTCCAACGACGCCAACTCCTTACTACGATCTCCCAAACAATAATGTAACCAAGCCCGATTAGTATCCCGAACGACAAGCCGTATACGATTCGAATCGACGAAATCATCAGCGGGGTATGCAAATGAGCAAAGGTATCGACTATTGAAGCCTGACCAACGACACCTACCAGGATAAGCAGCAGCGCATTGCGATATTTCATGCACAAGTAAGCTCCGAGCAGGAACAGCGGATGGGCAATCAAGAATTCCTTGGTTCTAGGTCGAATGCCTAAAGTGTTCTCCAGGAATGAGCGGAACAAACGTTCAAACGCTGAAGCTTGTCCTTCGTTTCCCGTTCTCGATAAGTAGTACATCCCGGCACCGACAATGGCGGCGGCACCGATAACCCACAATACGCTAATGTACGATGACAGCAGCTTTTTCCCTTTGGCCAGCTTTTCTTTATGAGATAAATCTTCATTAAACAGCAGCCAGTAAAGTGCTACCAGGACAATCGGCAGCAAATGCAGCACGCTGACGCCCCTGAACTGGTCTAACACCAGCGGGTAAATGATCTGATTTAGCAGCCCTACGATAAAGCATACGCCAATAACCGAGATAGCCGAAGTTCGCAGCAGCAGCCAAATCGCATAGCCAAGACGGTTGCCTGTGCGCGCCTGATACTTGGCTTTTGCCGAACGAAGGGCGTAAATAATGGCCAACGTAGGGGCACAAGTTCCCGAGGCCAAAGCAAGAGCTTGAGCGAACAAATTCGGTGAGAGAACGTATAATCCTGCTGCACCGATCAAGCCGATAATAAAGATAAACAAGGTTATCTCCGGAATAAAAGCCGATACCGTCAATGCAACCAAAGCAATCGCCCCAACGAACAATACGACCTTGGCTGCCTTCTGCCATCCCGAATGGAATGGGAAGAAGCGCTCTGCTATCCCCATGGTATAGCCAGCTTCTTTAATACGAGGGATCGCTCCATCCTCGCCCCGCAAGCTTTCTTTGATGGAATCGAGCGGGTTAAGAATTTTTCCTTTATCCAGATTCTTAACTGCCCGCGCATTTAGGAATACCATGCGGATATTGCGATCCTTGACCGCCAACACAAAGCGATCCGAGACACCTTGAATGCGATCCTTCAATTCTTGCTCCGTCAAGTTCTCCGTCAGCTTCTCTCCATCCTTCTCGGTGAAGGAGTGCAGACGAACGACGTTATAATCGATCAGCTTGGATAGCCGGTTAAATCCTTTTTGCTGCGTTTTCTGCAGCTCGATATTGGCCAGGCCCATATGATGCTTTTTCATCAGCTCAGCCATAATCTCGATGTTTTCCGGCTTCGTCTCACTGACGTAGCCAGGAACCGTCTCTCCATCGATGATAAATCGCTTAACACCTAACTGTTGAAGCTGCCCGAGCAGTCCGTCCATCCGAGCTTCATCGAACGGTCTCCGGTTGGACATCCTCATAACGATTTGGAATCCTTGCTCCTTCAGCATCGAAAGCGTGATCGGGTCCGGGTCCATTGGCTTGAGGTTCGCTTCATCCAATCCCATTTCGATAATCATACCGTTTTGGTTTTTGAAGCTCCATGGACGCGTTTTTACATTCAAGCTGTTAAAGGTTTGGGTAATCAGCGGCTGGAGCTTATCCTGAGCGTCCTTCTCAGCAAACAAAATATAAGTAAAGTTTTCGTTCGGTGAGATCGGGCTCTGGGTCAGCGCAGTCGCTTCATGAGATGAAAACACCTCTATCCTCCGGCTTAATCTAAGCTCGCTTAACGTAGACTCATAGACCGCCATGGATTGTACGCCTGCGCTTTTCAGCTCTTTAAGCTGAGTCATAACAAATTGACGCGGATCTGTCTGGGTATCGGAAATTTCAAGCAAGTCCCGATAATCAAACACAATTTCAACCTTGCGCGCCGTTTGCTGTTCGGTTTCGTTTCTTTCATAAGCAATGGGCAGCGAAGCCAACAGCCCAAGAATAACAAGCCACCATAACCATTTGATACATTTCCGATTCCAGTGCGAGTAACGCCCAGTCAACACGTTCCAACTCCTACCGTTATTTTTGGTCAACCCGGCTCATGACGGCGTTAACCAGGCCATGAATCGCGTCGGAGGCTGCTTGCGCTGAATTGCCGCGGACAGCAAAATATACTTTAATCTTCGGCTCTGTGCCGGATGGACGCAAGCAGAACCACGAATTGTCCGCTAACGTATATTTCAATACATTTTCAACCGGCAATCCATACAAGCCGAGGGAGAAGTCTTCGACTTTGACAACCGTTTGGCCGTTCACTTCAGTAGGTGGATTTTCACGCCAGTCTCTCATAATGCCCTGAATTTGCTCTACGCCGTCTTTGCCTTTCATAGTCCGCGACTCAAGCGATTCCAAGAAATACCCGTGGCGCTCATAAAGCTCCTGAAGAACCTCGTACAAGGTTTTTCCTTGATTCTTATAATAAGCGGCTGCTTCACAAATAAGCATGGAAGCAATGACCGCATCCTTATCTCTTGCGTAGTTGCCGGCCAGATAGCCATAGCTTTCCTCATAACCGAACAAAAATTCCGCTTCTTTAGAAGCTTCGAACTGCGTCATTTTCTCCCCGATGTACTTAAATCCGGTTAAAGTATTCAAGGTTTCCACGCCATAATGCTTGGCAATAACGGCGCCCATCTCGCTGGTAACAATGGTTTTAACTACAACCCCGTTGGAAGGCAGCTCGCCGCGCTCCTTCAGATTGCTTAACAAATAATCAACCATGATGGCACCCGACTGATTGCCTGTCAGGACAAAATACTCCCCGTTCGCATCCTTGACTACCGCACCCATCCGGTCACAATCCGGGTCGGTACCGATGATGATGTCAGCGTCGACTTCCTTCGCTTGCCGAATCGCCAAAGTGAAAGCATCCTTTTCTTCCGGGTTAGGGGACTTGACTGTAGAGAATTTAGAATCCGGCAGCTCTTGCTCGGCCACAACCTCAACATGATTAAAGCCAACAGCGCTCAAGACCGCTCGAACCGATAAGTTCCCTGCTCCATGAAGCGGAGTGTACACGACGCGGAAGCTATCGCTCATTGTTCTAACGATTTCTTTATTCAAGCTGACGGCTGTAACAGCCCGAACATACTGCTCATCCAGTTCTTCTCCAACCCACTGCAGAAGACCGGATGCTTCCGCGTTGGCCCGCGTTTCACGTTTCACATCGCTGAAGGACTGGACCTGCTGAATCTCGCCGATCACTTGTTCCGCTTGATCAGGAACCAGCTGTCCGCCATCGGAGCCATATACCTTGTATCCATTGTATTCAGGCGGGTTGTGACTGGCTGTCACTACGATGCCTGCGGATGCCTTCAAAGCTCTTACGGCAAAGGAAAGCTCAGGCGTAGGACGCAGCGATTCAAAAACATAAGCCTTAATTCCGTTACCGGCCAACACTTTGGCTGCTTCCAGAGAGAACTCCGGCGACTGATTCCGCGAATCATAAGCTATGACTACCGACGGATTAGCGTAACCTCTTTTATTAATAAATTGTGCAAGGCCTTGTGTGGCCCGGCCCACCGTATATTTATTCATGCGGTTCGTACCCGCTCCAATAACACCGCGAAGTCCTCCGGTTCCGAATTCGAGATCGCGGTAAAAGCGGTCCTCTATTTCCTTCGGCTGATCTGCGATGCTTTTCAATTCATTCTTCGTCTCTTCATCGATGGCAGGATCGTTCAACCATAGTTTGTATTGTTCTTCCACTCGGTTTTGCGTGCTCATAATCCATCTCCTTTTTAGACCTATATAATAGTAAGAAATAAACCCATTACTTTTTGGCGGGGTCGGACAAAGCGAACATAAGGGTTCCTTCGGCAACCACCTTGTCGCCTACTTTGGCTACGGCCTGTCCTTTCCCAATGGAGCCCTTGAGGCGTGTAATCTCTACTTCCAGGATCAAAGTATCACCAGGCACAACTTGGCCGCGGAAACGAAACTCATCAATGCCGGCGAAAAACCCCAGCTTGCCCCGGTTGGCTTCTACCAGCAGCATTGCTACAGAGCCGACTTGAGCTAACGCTTCAACAATCAGGACTCCTGGCATCACCGGATATCCCGGGAAATGGCCTGCAAAAAAAGGCTCGTTCATCGTTACATTTTTAAGACCCACCGCTTTGACGCCGGCTTCCACCTCTAAGATTCGGTCTACAAGCAAAAATGGGTGTCGATGAGGAATAATTTCTTGAATTTGTACAGCATCCAGCACAGTAATGTGACTCCTCTCAAGATTGGGTATAAAAATTTTTCTTTCAACTTACAATATAACTGTCCCTTCATGACCTGCAGTAGTGAAGGTTGATATAAGGGAGCTTATGTCCAGGCTTGCCGATGTATGCCAGCTTGGGCCTAAGCTCTTTTTACAGTATAAGGGTTAACGAGGCTGCACATCCACTCTTGCTCCAGAAGTGCGGCATGGCCTCTTCATATGTTGGGCTTTTGCGGCTCAACGGCCACCTTATCTTCGGGTTTATTGAGAAAGTAAAATTGAAAGGCATAAATCGTCGATGTAACGAAAGAAACAATAATAACAAACCATAAATAGGCATTCGCATAAGGAAGCTGAAAAATAATAAGCAGAATGGCTACATAGTATAAAACCGTTGTCAATTTACCCATAGCATTAGCCGGTACCGTCTGTTTGCCGCGAAAGTGGAAAATCGCTGACCCCACTATCATTCCAGCATCGCGCAAGAACATGGCCAAGGCAGCCTCCCACGAAATCATCCTGGACCACACCAAGGAAAGAATGACGGTTATCATCATCATCTTGTCCGCCAATGGATCGAGCATGCTGCCCAGTTGGGTGACCAGCTTCTTTTTACGCGCGATATAACCGTCCAGCACATCCGTCATCCCCGCCAGCAGCAACACAAAAAAAGCGGATCTGACATAACCTGCCTCGAACACCAACAAATACACGGGGATAAGAAAAAACCGGCATACTGTTAACAGATTAGGTAAGTTCCACACGTAAAAACCTTTCTCCCCTTCCGCGTGATTTGGGCATTCGTTCCCATCATCCATATATTATACCGTTCTTAGACCAAAAATAAAACTCCCACGAAGGGAGCTTCTACGACGGTATTAAGTTTCGGAAAAGACCAGATCATACAAATGGCGCCATGTGTCTATTTCATAGACTTCGCTCATGGGACGCTTTCCTATATAGACGTATCCCAAGACAAGCCCAATAGCTAAAGCAACCATACACAAGAACGGAATGGACAACCACTTGGCTATTAAAAAGGTGACTCGCTTCCATTTTTTAGGGGACTTGGGACGTTTCTGTCCTTTATCCTTACTTGCTTTTTTGGGAACTGCTTCTGTCATTACCTCAACCTCACTTTAAAAGAGGCCTATCCGCGCAAGCTGTTGGCAAGACCCATCATCGTATCTGCGGAAGTGATCGCTCTCGAGTTTAATTGGAATGACCTTTGCACTTGAAGCAGGTCCGTCATTTCATCGGCTAATTTCACGTTCGACTTCTCTAGGAATCCTTGACGCACGGCCACTCTATTCACTGTATTGTCCGTTGTTGCTACGGGCTCCAAAATATCATTGGGGTTTGCAGCATTGGCCGGTAACCCGTATAAATTATCACCCAGCTGCTTCAGAAGCTGCGGGCGAAGAACGCGTACCATCTTGATCTGGCCGACTTCTACCGGAGGAGCCGACTTGTCGGCATCGTCCATTGCCATGATCGTACCGTCCTCTTCAATCTTCACCTTATGGTTGGCCGGAACTCGGATCGGATTCCCGTCGGTTCCCATTACGTAACGTCCGTCTTTCGTGGTCAGAAAGAAGTCAGCATCCGCCGGGTTTTCCGAAGGACTCAGCTGAAAGGAACCATCCCTCGTCCATACGGTTTGGGCTGTTAAGGCCCCATTGGCATCCCGGGTGATGCTATTGATTTCGAATAAACCGTTACCCTCGACGGCTAAATCCAGATCGTTGCCTGTAGGCTGCAGGGAGCCTTGTCCCATATTGAGCTGAGCCTGTACGAGCATGGCACCCCATCCCTGATTATACCCAAGAGGAGATAAACGGCCTTGCTTTTGAAACCCGTTAGGCTGTTGCTTTACGCTGGTAAGGACATCCTGGAAGGATGCTTCTTTGCGTTTATATCCGTTCGTATCAATATTGGCCATGTTATTGGATAAAATATCGAGCTTTTGCTGCAGAGCCTGCATTGATACCGACGCGTTGATCATTGAGTTGTTCATGCGTTTCCTCCTAAGAGTTTTGCGAAGCAAAACTTACTTCGTAAGCGCTGCTGAGCTTTGCTGCTGCAAGCTTGCTTCGTAAGCATCGCCGAGTCCTGCCTTAGCAAACAAACCACCGCGGCAACCCATTCGCTTATACTCGGCCGACCTCGTTAACGGCCTTGTCCATGCTTTTGTCATAAAACTGGACCACTTTCTGGTTCGCCTCATAAGCTCTTAGAGCGGCCATCATATCCACCACCGATTGGCTCCCATCGACATTAGAACGCTCAATAAAGCCTTGGCGCACTTCCAGCTGCTCCATCTCATTAGGATCGTTCGGATTAACAGGTCTTGCCATGCCTTCGAAGCCGGGATTCAACCGATATAACCCATTTCCTTCGCGCACCAATTGGTTCGGATCTTCAATGCGGCTAATCAACAGACTGACAGGCTGATTGTTAGCATTAAGAATTTCGCTTCCGTCCGGATTCAGAAACCGACCCGACTTCGTTACACGAAAATCGATGATTGGCGTTTGGGTTGTGGTGTCCATCAACACAATAGGTTGTCCATCCGTACCCAGTACCGGAAGACCGTTAGTTGAAATTAACCGTCCGTTGACGTCGACGGAGAACTTGCCGTCCAATGTATACCGCTGCTCGCCATTAGGATCCTGAACCGTAAATAGAGCTTGCGGCTGATTAATTCGCTGCCCATTGGCATCCACATATTTACCTGAAGCATCAAATCTGGCACCAGGCACCTGCATGTTGGATACAATCGCAAAATCAAACGGACTGCTCGTCTCCTGAATGTCCCCCTGCTTATGGACGGACACATTTTCCTCCGCCATAACGCCTGTATTGAGGCGGCCCACAGGAATGGCTTGAGGCTCTCCCTTCCCGTTCCCGATACGCGAAATCAGCATTTCCGGAAAGGAGCGGTTTATCGCATTGCCTTGTTTGAAGCCCGGTGTATTGATGTTAGCGATGTTGTTCGTCACGATGTCGTGTCTGCGCTGTTGTGAAATCATACCCGAAGCCGCGGTATAAAGACCTCTTAGCATGGTTATGTATCCTCCCAGACGTACTAGTTAATAGTTGAAGCCGGGTTAAAACTTCCGTTTGGAGACCTTGTCAAGGTTGTCCAGCATAATTCCGGTTCCTTTAACGACGCAATGCATAGGGTCTTCTGCAATAAGGACAGGCACCTTAAGCTCGTCCGCCAGCAATTGATCAATTCCGTGCAATAGAGCGCCGCCGCCCGTCAGAATAACGCCTCTGTCAATAATATCTGCGGATAGCTCCGGAGGAGTGCGCTCCAATACGGATTTTGCCGCAGCAACGATCGAAGAAACCGGATCCCACAACGCTTCCTGAATCTCATTCGAGTTGATGGTAATCGTCAACGGCAGTCCGCTCACCATATCTCTGCCGCGGATATCCATCGTTTCCTTGCGTCCGTCCGGATACACTGTTCCAATTTTGACCTTGATATCTTCCGAGGTGCGTTCCCCGATCAAAAGCTTATATTTGCTCTTGATATACTTCATAATACTATTATCGAACTTGTCCCCCGCAATTTTAATAGAAGAGGAGGTGACAATATCGCCCATGGACAGCACGGCAACATCTGTCGTCCCCCCGCCGATGTCTACAACCATGTTCCCGCTAGGCTGGTAAATATCCATGCCCGCGCCGATCGCAGCGGCTTTAGGCTCCTCTTCCAAGAATACCTCTCGGGCTCCGCTGCGCTCTGCAGCTTCA
Organism: Paenibacillus vulneris; assembly: GCF_039543185.1. Classification (NCBI taxonomy): domain Bacteria; kingdom Bacillati; phylum Bacillota; class Bacilli; order Caryophanales; family Paenibacillaceae; genus Paenibacillus; species Paenibacillus vulneris. The sequence goes on from NZ_BAABJG010000047.1 coordinate 74,837, forward strand.
CGAATAGCCTTTTGCTCCACGGACGTAATGTTGGTCGGAGCGCAGATGAGAATTCTAGGATGGCTGTACCACTGCTTGCCTCCGACCTTATTGATGAAGTGCTTGAGCATTAATTCCGTGATCTCGAAGTCGGCTATGACGCCGTCCTTAAGCGGGCGAATAGCCACAATATTGCCGGGAGTACGTCCAACCATACGGAACGCTTCCTCCCCTACGGCCAGCACCCGCTTCGTGTCGCTCTCAATGGCGACAACCGACGGCTCATCCAGTACAACGCCGCGCCCTTTCACATGTATCAGGACGTTCGCTGTCCCAAGATCTATGCCAATATCCTTGCTTAACATTGAAATGTTCCTCCCTAAACAAACCGTCCATTCCTTAAACAGAAGCGGTACCTCTATTATAATCGTTACTGTATACCATTCGCTATTCGTTTGCAAAATCCTCTTTTTTAATCGGCTTTTTCGACATGAATCGCTTTCTGTTGTCGGTTCGGATCGGTTTGAGGGAGTGTAAGCGAAATCATAACCTTTTACTTCGCGGTGACCAGTTTATCCTGAGCTTTTGGGCTGCGTGTTTTCCGGTATTTGATCTTCGTAGCTTCCCCCCCGCGCAGGTGACGAATCGACTTGTGATACTCCAAAATATGTTTGACTTGGTTAGCCAGATCCGGGTTAATTTCGGGCAGTCTTTCGGTTAAATCCTTGTGCACCGTACTCTTGGAAACACCGAATTCTTTAGCGATTGTGCGAACCGTATGCTTAGTTTCCACTAGGCAACGTCCGATTTTGATGGTTCGCTCCTTAATGTAATCGTGCACTCCCCTCGCCTCCCTACTCGAGTTAGTTTGGTACATTATATGAGGGGCGTTTACTTATATTCTTTGTTTCCAAGCGTGACAAGCCCATTAAGACACAATTATTTTCAAGGACAAGCAGCCATGACAAGCTTCGATGCGAAAAAAAGGGAGCGTCTATGCGCCCCCCGCCATCTTTATTCCTGGTTCAGATTAATGACTTGTCAAAAAGGTTTCCGGATTGACGGCTTGACCGCTCTCACCTTGGCGAACCTCGAAGTGAAGGTGGTTGCCTTGTTCCTTCTCCAGCTCGTTGCGGCCGGCTTTGGCGATAATATCGCCTTTTTTCACTTCGGCATCTTTGGCTACTTTAATATCCGCCAAGCTTTGGTATACGGTAACCAAACCGTTGGAATGCGTAATTTCTACCAGGTTGCCGACGACCGGATTTTTCTCCACTGCCGTCACCTTGCCGCTCATAGCAGCCATAACGTCAAACGACTGATTGTCCGGTCTGGAGAAATCCATACCCATGTGCGGAGTGAACGTATCGCCGTATTCTACCATGGCTGTCTGTCTTACTTCGTTAGAAGCTTTGCTGTCGAAGAACGGAAGCACTACATCAAGCTCACTGCGATCCTTGAACGGCCATTGCATCGTTTCGGTGTTGGCGTTGACAGCTACGGCGTTCGGGTTCATTACGCTATCGGTTACCGATGCCGATTTGCTGCTGTCGATTCCCAATTCATTCGTTAGGGTCGACTTTCCGGCATCCTGGTACACCCACATTAACGTTAAGATAATTGCCGCCGCTGCCATGTAAGTTGCAGGAAACACCCACTTTTTCGCTAGCAATCTTCTCCAGGAAAAAGCTGGTTTGGTTTGCGCTCCTTCGATAGTTTTAGGAGCTTCTTCATTGTTTTGCAAATCTCTCTTTTGATCATTCATAGATTTATCACCTCGCTAACCATTGTTGCCACGGATACAAGTTTTATACGCGAGATGATCTATTTTTTTAGAAACTTTTCCCTTTTACTAGGTTCGATGCTCTACTAATTTCAATTCCGGTATAAAAATACTTGACGATCTCCTCCGCTTTCCGTCCCTCCAGCGCCATTCCATTGGCTCCCCATTGACTCATACCGACTCCATGGCCATAGCCGAACGTAGTGACCTGCAGATTCGTCCCCTTCCAACTCCACTGAAATTGAGAGGAAGCCAAGCCCAGCTTCTCACGGACTTCACGACCCGTAAATGTCTTTCCTCCTATGGCCATTGACTTGATCCTGTGCCCTTCGGTCATCTGGAGAACCTTTAACGCCCCGCTGCCGTTGGCGGAGACCGGAATGGACGTGCGAATACCCAGCTTGCTTTGCAGCTCTTTGAGAGAAACGGTGGTCGTCTCCTTGTAACGGGGCGATAGCTTGGTGTCCCAAGGGCTGGGTACGCTGCGTAAATACGGGATGTATTCGTTCCAGTAATCCTCCGAATTTTCCGTATACCCGTTGCTGGTAGAGAAGAAGGTAGCCTGGATCGGCTTTTGTTGATAGGTTAAGATCAAATCCTTCGTTTCGTTCACTGCCTGATCCAGCTTGTCCGAATTAGCCGCGTAGGCTGCTCCCCAACGTGTCTTCAATTCGTCGTCGGACACATAGGCTTGGTGAGCGGTCGTATCCGTTACCCAGGCATTGCTTACCGGCATATTGCTGAAATCCTGCTCCACTATTCTTCTAAGGATGTACGTCCGCGCCGCCATAGCCTGAGCCTTCATTGCTTCCAATTCAAACTCTATCGGCATCTCGGCAGCCAAGACGCCTCTTACGTAGGCTTCGAGTGGAATAGATTCCACTTGCTTGTTTTTGCTCAAATAGACCGGGATGACGAGGGAGGCGATCCCTTCCTGTTGAACTGCCTGTGAGGCTGCCGCGTCCTGCTGTCTTTCCACCGGAGGCGCAGGGGTAACGTTTTTGACGAGTATGGCAGGTACTATGATTATGACGGCTAAGAAACTAGTTAAAGATAGCGCAGCCCATTGGATCATCACTCTCTTGTCCATCGTTTCTACTTCCTCCATCTTCTGTCGGCTCTTAGACAGCTTATTGTTGTGATGCCAGGTAACTCCATCTTATGAGCCCAAAAAATAGAATAGAACACGGAAATAGAAAACAAAAAAGAGGAGCTCTCCCTCGTATGAGAGATTCTCCTCCTGCCGTACACCTTCTATTCAATTATGCCAAGCTAGGGCTTACAGCGAAGATCGAAATGGATTCTTCCTCCGGCTCAACGACTTCCAGCGATACCCGCTGAATGTCTGCACCCAGCATACGCAGCTTATTGGCAATATCAACGTAGCCCCGGTCAATATGGTGGATGCCGGTAATCTCCGTTTCTCCATCCGCAGCAAGCGCAGCCAGGATAAGTGCCGCTCCGGCGCGAAGGTCGGTAGCGCATACTTTGGCTCCACGCAGTCTGGCGCCGCCGCTAATGACAGCCGAACGCCCGTCAACCTTAATGGACGCATTCATATTAACCAGCTGTTCTACATGCATAAAGCGGTTCTCGAATACGGTTTCCGTAACGATACCGGTCCCTTCAGCCGTTAACAAGAGTGCCATCATTTGCGATTGCATATCGGTAGGAAATCCGGGATAAGGCAGCGTCTTCACATCAACGCAGCGAAGAGCTCTATCGGTATATACACGAAGACCGTTCTCGTCTTCCTCGATGGTTACACCCATCTCCTGCATCTTGGAAATAACCGGCCTTAAGTGATCGCCAATGGCGCCTTCAATGTACAAGTCGCTTCCTGTAATTGCTGCAGCAATCATGTATGTACCCGCTTCGATCCGGTCCGGTATGACCGTATGTACTGCACCGCTCAGCTTCTCGACACCGTCGATACGAATGAGCCCTGTTCCGGCACCGCGAATTTTGGCTCCCATGGCATTCAAATAGTTTGCCAAGTCCACAATCTCCGGCTCCTTAGCCGCATTCTCGATCGTGGTCGTCCCTTCGGCCAACGTGGCGGCCATCATAATATTTTCGGTAGCCCCAACGCTAGCCACGTCCAGGTACACCTTCGCACCCTTCAACCGGCCCGTTACTCTCGCCTCGATGTAGCCCTGACCCAGCTCGATCTCCGCTCCCATCGCCTCAAAACCCTTTAAGTGCTGATCAATAGGACGCGTGCCGATCGCACAGCCGCCCGGCAATGATATTCTTGCCTGACCCATACGGGCCAATAAAGGTCCCATAACAAGAAAAGAAGCCCTCATTTTGCGGACCAGCTCGTAGGAAGCCTCGCACGTTACAATGTTCCGGGCATTGACCCGTATCGTTTCATCTTTATATTCGATTTGTACCCCGAGACTTTCCAAAACCTTATTAATAACGATGACGTCGTCCAGGGGAGGTGCGTCGTGGATTACGCTGTCTCCTTCTGTACCCAAAATAGAGGCTGCGATAATCGGCAAAACGGCGTTTTTTGCACCGTGTATTCTAACTTTGCCTGACAATCTCTGGCCGCCGCGGACGATAATTTTGCTCATCATGGTCCCCCTCCGCGCTGTTTTCATTGCACACTGTACTAGTTTAGCATTGAACCTTCAGCATGTAAATTTTCATTTTGAAAAACCAATCAAGATACTATTCGGAGCAAACAAGGGATTTACAACGGTTGTACTATCCATTGTTGACAAGATTCACCTTAGTTATTCGCAAACCGCATCTTCCTGCCTGTTTTAGCCATCTTTTTCACAAAAATGTCTAATCATTCGATAAAGCCCGACATCCATACGAGGCACGCCTCGTTATCCCTAACGCTTTCCTCGGTACAGTGCTTCTTAACGATGTTATGGAACAAACCGGGCTGCCGGTTAAAACATCCCCGACAGCCAAGTAGACCAGTTAAAATAGTCAATGAAAAACCGCGCCAATTGGTAGCCTAAACCGACGGATAAAAAAATCTGAAGCATCTTGCTCTGCATGCTTTTCGGCCTTTTCATCATTTTGTCCAGGTTCAGCTCTTGGAGCGCCCACCAGGAACAAGCGATACAAATCAAAGTAATGAAAATATTGATTATACCGTTCATTCCCATGGAGGTGTTCATTTGCTGTACATAATCCATATTTGACCCCACTTTTCATCTTAAGGCATAATTTTGGCCAGCATTGTCACGAATTCAGCCCGCGATGCTTGCTGATCCGGCTTGTAGCTTCCGTCCTCGTAGCCGTTAATCCAGCCTTCCGCCTTCATCTGCTTCAGAATGCCTACGCCCCAATAATCGTCGTCTACATCCGTGAACGGAACAGCACCGCGTTTTTTGCCCGAAATATTCATGCTTCTTGCAATCATTGCCGTCATTTCCATGCGGCTTACCGGCTGATCTGGAGCAAAGGAATTGTCCGGGTATCCGTCAATAATTCCGCTCTGCGCCGCCTTGGCTATGTCCGCATAGGCCCAGTGATTCATACTCACATCCGTATAGCTGATGCTCTTCTGCTTGGACAGCTTGAAGGCCCGGCTGATGATCGTAGTCGCCTCCGCTCTAGTAATCGGAGAATCCGGCCGGAACGTATAGTCGTCGTACCCGTTTACGATCTGCTTGCTGCCCATCTCCAAAATGTTGTCCATCGCCCAATGCCCCTGAATATCGGCATACCCGCCGATCAATGGCTTGGCTCTGACAATCAGCTGGTACACGTCGCGGTCGAACGGAGCGCTCGCCGTAAGCTTCAGGTAGTAGGTCCCTGCCGGAAGCCGTTCCTTCATCTCAATCTCTCTCGATGAATTGGTGCTGGCCATAGGCTTCATGCTTCGATCGTATAGGAAGGCATACATATTCACGCTGCGGGGAATCCCCGTCAAGCTCAAATGAACATAGCTTTCTTCATTCAGCTGGAATTGGAACCAGTCAATATCGTCCACTTTGTCGATTAGCCCGGTATACTCGGTATCCAGAGATATAGTCGTCGCCTGATACGAACGATTGTTAGGTTCATTAGGATCAATCTGCTTCGCATCATACTCTATTTGTAACGTATATTCCCCGGTAACCGGAAATGCATACTCTTTCACATTGCTGACGCGAATATAATATTTGCCCGGAAACACCTCCGGCACTACCAACACCTCTGTAACCCCGTCTCCTCCCTCATCAACGGTAGTGCCCTTTTCCCCCTGCTTCTGCACGAACAGGACCGGATCAATCCTTGCCGTATCCGTACTGAGATGGAAGGTGAGCATGCCGGATTGTTCCACGGGGAACTCAAACCAATCCTGATCGTTCATCTGATGGAAGGTTCCTTTGATCGTTTGGCTCCGTGAGGGAAGCACATAGGCCTTGTACTGCCGGTCATTATCTTCGAAAACATCACGGTAGATGTCAAACGACGTCGTCAGCTTATAAGGAATTTCAGCCTTCTGGTTCCTGTCAGCCAAGCGAAACTGTAAATAGCTGCGACCTTTGCTGACGTTCAAGGCAACAGGCTGTCCCGGAGCCGCCGTCACACTCGTAAATGTCCCTTTGGCATCCGTGTGCTGAACGGCAACCGACTGCCCTTCCTGAAGGTCAAAGGTCAGATTGACGGTCCCGTCATAAGGAGCATCCAGGTAAAACCAGTCCTGATCCGATCCGCCGGTGAAGGATGCCGAGATCATCTTACTGATGGACAGCGCCTTGGCCTGGTCCTTCCGGTTGTTCGGCTCATAGATATCGAGCAGTGGCATCTCCGTCAATGCCCGGTCGGCTCTTAGCAATCCGTACCCTGTCTGCTGATCCCAGCCCGGAGACATCGAATCGTCCGCCGTTTGGCGTAGCAGCTGACGGATTTCATATGGCTTCATATTCGGGTATTTGCTCCATACCAAAGCTGCAACCGCAGCGACTTGCGGGGCCGCCATGGAGGTCCCGTCCTTATACTCGTAAGAACCGCCCAACGCGGTCGTAAATACATCCCAAGGCGCAACAAGGTCAATCTCCGGCCCCGTATTGGACAGCTCATGCGCCGCGCCATCTGCGGTTACACCTCCGACCGCCAATACCGTTGGGTATGCGGCTGGATATTTAACACGATTTCCCTCATTTCCTGTCGCCGCGACAAGAAGGACATCCTTCTCCTCCACATAGCGTACAATATCGCTTAAATAAGTTGAATATTTATTTAAACCAAGAGACAGAACAACAATTTTAGCCCCATGATCAACCGCATAGCGGATGCCTTCTCCAAGCTTGGCTTCCCCTCCGGAGCCGTCCGACTCCAGCGCTTTAATAGGCATCACCTTGGCATCCCATAATATGCCGGAGACCCCTTTATCATTATTGGTTGTTGCTGCAACGATCCCGGCAACATTCGTCCCATGACCATTATCGTCTTGAGGCGGCAGCTTGGGATTCATCAGGTTGACTCCAGGCACCAGATTCTTTTTCAAATCCGGATGGTTCAAATCAACACCGGTATCGACAATGGCAATCGTTAGATTCGGGTTGCCCTTGGCGCTATCCCAGGCTTCGTTAATATGGATCTGCTGCAAGTAGGATTGTTTTTCTGTTAAGGGGTCATTCGCTGAGGCTGCGATGGTAACCAGCGGCTCTTTACCGAAAGCCTGTCCGGCGCATACCAGCAGCATCACGATCCCCATGATCCAATGAACGAGTTGGCGAGTCACTAGTTTACGTTGCATGTTCATGGTTCCTTCTTTTCTTTTGCTTATTGGAGTAGCTTTACTATTTCGATAAAAGTATTCGGTTTCCTGCCGTAGTTTCGGAAAACCGCTTAGCAAATGATGGAGGTTTTATGAACATCTATAGGGGAAACGGTTTTTGGTAAGAGAAAGGGTCAAAATGCAGCGTTGGGCATGCCTTATAATAGGGTTTAACCTTAAAAAAGCCCGGCTGACGCACCATCTTAAGCGTCAATCGGGCTATGACATCTAACCTGCTAGCTGAAAAAAAACAAATCCTGTGTAAGCGAGAAAATCCGATCGATCCATCCCAGCACCCACTGCGGCACAATACCGAGCAGTACACTAATTCCGGCGCATAGCCATAAGGTAATGCCGAGCGGCCACGGTACCGTGACGCTCCTCGATTCAAAATCGGTTCGCATGAACATTTGGCGGATCAGTCCGAAGTAATAGTAGAAGGAGATCACGCTTGTCACAATCATCACTGCAGCTAACCAGTAATGCTGGGTTTGCATCGCTCCCATCATAATGAACACTTTTCCGAAGAAGCCGCCCGAAATCGGCAGGCCCGCAAGCGAAAGAACCAACAGCACGGTCGCCACAGCTGTACCTGGAGCCCGGTAATACAAGCCGGCCAGTCCGCTTACGGTTTCATCGCTGGTAGATCGCTCCATGATCATCACGACAGCGAAAATACCGATATTCATAAACAGGTAAGCGATCAAGTAAAACGCAAATTCCGAAAAGTTCGAATAATGGACCATGGAAAAATGCGTTGCGATCGGAATAAGCAAATATCCTGAATTCGCAATACCGGAGTAGGCCAATAGCCGTTTTAGATTGCTCTGCCGCAGCGCGATAAAGTTCCCGAGAATCATAGCGGCCGCGGATACGACCATAAGAGATACTAAAACGTCGCCATGGAACGGAAGCTCCATTAAGGCTCCGATGGCATACACGCCGTACAACACGCGGAACAAGACAGCAAACGCGGCTGCCTTGGACACTACAGCCAAGAAAGCGGTGACTGGCGTCTGAGCTCCTTGATACACATCCGGAGCCCACATATGGAATGGAGCCGCCGCAACCTTGAAACCGAAGCCGGCCAACAGCATAAAGAAGGACACATACAGGAACGGCAGCATCGATTCGGCGTTTTGTCCTAACGCTGCGTTGATCTCCGGAATGCTGGTCGAGCCTGACATCCCGTATAAGAAGGACATTCCGTACAAGATAATGGCGGAGGAAATCCCCCCCAGCACAACATACTTGAAGGCTCCTTCATTGGAGCGCAGATCTTTTTTGCGCATGGCTACCAGAATGTAGGAGGTGATGCTGAGCAGCTCCAGACCTACATACAGAGTGATTAAGTCACCCGAAGACGACATAATCATTCCGCCCAGGGTTGCAGGTAAGAGCAGATAGTAAAACTCCCCGATATGCGGAACTTCCTCTTCCTTTAAGGAGCCGATGCTCATGAAGGTCACCAGACCCGCACCGGTTAACAAAATCAGCTTGATAATGCTGGCGAAGTCATCGATGCGATAGCTGTAATTCAACAGCTGTTTCGGCTCTGTCGGGTTCAGGTCGCCGACAACGAACAAGCCTGCGATGATGATGCTGAGCAGCGACAGCCAACCGAGGGCTTTACGATTCGTTTGCTTTGGCAGCAGAAGATCGAGCAGCGATAATACCACTGCCGCAATAACCAGAGTCAGCTCCGGTGCCAAGTATCCGAGATCGCTCCATTGGAGACGTAGTTGTTCCACCGGCCTAACCCCCTATCTTCACTACAGTTTGAATGAATTGATCGAAGCCGCTGACGGTTTGATGCAAAGGTCCGCTAAGCACCGCAGGATAGATCCCCAGGACAACGACGAAGGCTACTAAGGCCACCATAGGAATGGCTTCCATCAAGCGGGCATCCTTCATTCCGTCTCCCTGAATTCTCGGAGGACCGTAAGTAATGGCCAGAACCCCGCGCAGCACGTACACGGCGGTGAGTATGACCCCGATGGTTCCGATGACCGTGATGACTTTGGCTGTCTGGAATAAGCCTGCGAAGGCCAGAAATTCGCTGATGAACCCGGACAATCCCGGGAGACCGAGTGAAGCCATGCCGGCTACCAGCAGGATACCGGAAATGAACGGAACATTTTTGGCGAGTCCGCCCAATTGATCCAGCATAGTGGTCTGGGTTCGTTCATAAATCGCCCCTACCAGCAGGAAGAGCAGTGCAGAGATAAGACCGTGAGACACCAGCTGGAAGACCGCTCCTTCGAGTCCGATGGTGTTGAATGCGGCGATCCCGAGCAGCACGATCCCCATATGACTGATGCTGGAGTAAGCCAGAACCAGCTTGAAATCCTTTTGTACGAAAGCCAGAATAGCCCCGTATAAAATATTGATCACACCCAGAATAGCGAGTACGGTCGCCCACTGCACAGCTTGCTGCGGAAAGAGCAGAACGCCGAAGCGGATCAAGCCGTAGGCTCCCATTTTCAGCAGGATGCCGGAGTGGATCATGACGATGGAAGGCGGGGCTTCCGTATGTACCCTAAGCATCCACGTATGGAACGGAAAGATCGGAAGCTTGATCCCGAATGCAACCAAGAGCATGATGAACAGCACCCATTTCATCGTATCGCTCAAGTAGAACGGGTAATCGCTCTGATTGACATAAGAAGCTTCGCTTTGGAACAAATGGCTTGTTATGACACTGAGGTCCCCGCTGTAAAAGATCGAATTGCCGCTGTCATTGGACACCTGTCCGAACCCTGCGGTACAAATGAGAATGATGAAGGCGATAAGCATGATGGCCGAGCCAATCCCGTTGTAGATCAAAAATTTGTTCGCTGCCCTTTCGCGCTCCATATATCCCCATATCCCAATCAGGAAGAACATCGGGATCAGGGTTACCTCGAAGAAGACGAAGAACAAGAACAAATCCTGCGCCATAAACACACCGAACATTCCTGTTTCCAGCAGCAGGTAGAAGATAAAATAAGATTTCCATCTTTTCTTGATATAGACGGAAGCAAGTGCCGCCATCGTACCGATCAAAGCTGTCAGGAATACAAGAGGCAGCGATAATCCGTCCACAGCCATGATGTATTTAAACTGGAAGAAGAAGGACGTCATTTGATTCAGGCCCTGGGCCTCGTGATTGAGAGGCACTTGAATCCAGCCTAGCTCCTCCTTGAACTGCATCCCTTCGAGCTGATGATTGAAGGCGGAGTAGAGCCATGCGGATAATATAAGCGGAATCAGGGTAGTCACAATGGCGACCGTTTTGATCCACTGCCCTTTGTGGGCCGGCATGAACAGTAACACCAGCACCCCAAGCAGCGGGGAAAAAGCTATCAGGGACAAGATATGCATACTATCCGACATGGATGAACCTCCTTCCTGCGATGGCAAGGATCAGAATGAGCAGCCCCAGCAAGGTGGCGAGCCCATAGGTCTGTACCTGACCATTTTGCAGACGGGAGCCGATCCGTCCGATGCCGACCACAGAATAGCTGGCCAGCTTAACGATGCCGTCGACAACATATTCATCGAACAGATGAAGCACCAGACCAAGACCCTTCAATGGCCTTACGATAACCTGTTCATAGATTTCATCGATATAATATTTGCGGTTCAGCAAGCGGTACAGCCATGGAGCGCGGCTCGATACGGCATCGCTTGAGATCGTTTTTTTGACATAGACCAGATAGCCCAGCCCGATCCCCAACAGTCCCACAACGGTAGAAAGGATCATCACCACAGCATTGGCGCTCTCTTCCTCCGCATGCCCCGTGAGCCAAGTGCCAAGCCATGGACTGAATGGGGTAAAGACAAAGCCGGCCACGACCGCCAACACAGCCAGAACAATCAAAGGCAAGGTCATGGTTGCCGGAGATTCATGCACATGCTCCTGATGGCGCGGTTTGCCCATAAAGACCAGGAAGAACAATCTCGACATGTAAAATGCGGTGAAAAACGCTGCGATCAATCCCACCCAAAACAGGAGCTGATTATGCGTGTAGGCTTCCGCTAAGATAGCATCCTTGGACCAGAACCCGGACAACGGCGGAATTCCCGACAAAGCCAACGCTCCGATCCCGAACGTCCAAGCCGTTATCTTCATCTTGCTGCCCAGACCACCCATTTCATGGATGTCTTGAGTATGTACGGAATGAATGACACTGCCCGCTCCCAGGAAGAGCAGAGCTTTGAAGAATGCATGCGTAAATAAGTGAAAAATCCCAGCCGTATAGGCTACCGATGTTCCTATTCCGAGGGCCATCATCATATAACCGAGCTGGCTGACCGTGGAATAGGCAAGCACCCGCTTGATATCGTTTTGCGCCGTTCCGATGGTAGCTGCAAATATGGCGGTAAAGCCTCCGATACACGCCACCACAGTAAGAGCAGCCGGAGATGCTTGGAAAATGTCAAACGTGCGAGCGACCAAATATACCCCTGCCGCCACCATCGTAGCCGCATGAATGAGAGCACTGATCGGCGTCGGACCCTCCATCGCATCCGGTAGCCAGGTGTGCAGCGGAAATTGACCCGATTTCCCTATGGCCCCAACGAAGATCAGGATAGCGATCAAGGTTGCCATCCCGCCGGATATTTTGCCGCCCGTCACTGCATTATGAATGGATGTAAAGTCCAGCGAATGGTTCGGCATGGCCCAGAACAAGAGCAGAATAGCGATCAGTAAGCCCACATCGCCGATTCTCGTAACGATGAATGCCTTCTTCGCTGCAGCCCGCGCTTCCGGCTTGAAATACCAGAAGCCCACCAGGAGAAAGGAACAGACGCCTACGAGCTCCCAGAATATATACAGTTCCAGCAAGTTCTCGGAAATGACGAGTCCTAGCATGGAGAAGGTAAAGAGAGCGATGTAGGCAAAAAATACATTGATGCGTTCATCGCCTTCCATATATCCCTTCGAATATAAGTTGACCAATAGACTGACCAAGGTAACAATCACAAGCATCAAGGCATTCAAATTCGTAACCTCAAACCCCATGTTCAGGGAAAACGTTCCGAACTTGATCCACTGCAGTTTGTTCCATGTGTAGTCCTCAATCGTGCCTCCCAGCCGTTCAATGAAAATGAGCAGAGACACCACGAACGAGGCGAAGACGGCAACAATGCTGATATATGCGCCCGCGTCTTTTAATTGACGCCCTACTGCCGTTAAAATAAGGAACGCTAGCAGCGGGAACAACGGGATAAGCCAGGCATACTGCGAGTAGGCCGATATCATGAATTTATGTCCTCCTCCTACAAGTTTGCATCCGCAAACTTACTTCGAAAGCGCTGCTATACGTTGTTAGCAAGCTATCGTTTCAACGAATCCATCTCATTGACGTCCGTCGTTCCTTTGTTGCGGTACAACGCTATTAGGATGGCTATGCCTACCGCAGCCTCCGCTGCGGCTACCGTGATGTTAAACAAGGAAAAAATTTGCCCCGTCAAGCTCGGATGAACGCCCAGTTTCGAAAAAGCGACCAGGTTAATGTTGACTGCATTGAGCATCAGCTCAATGGACAGCAGTACAATGACGGCATTCTTTTTGGACAATGCTCCATACAGGCCGATACAAAATAAAATCGCCGCCAGGGTCAAGTAAGGGGTAGCCAATCCCGTCATAGTCTAGTCCTCCTCTCTCTTCGCCACTACGATGGCTCCGATAAATGCTACGGTCAAGAGAACCGACATGATCTCAAAAGGAATTACATGCTGATTGAAGATCAGCTTCCCTATCTCCAATGTGTTGTCCTCCGCCGCCTTGAATTCGCCTGCCGGAAGATTCACATTTTGGATCGCGTAGAACAGCACGCCGAACAAGGCCAGCGCCCCGATAAATAACAGCGTGTTATGAACAGGCCGCTTGGGCTCCTCTTCTTCTCCTTGGTGCTTGGTCATCATAATTCCGAAGATCATAAGAATGGAGATTGCACCGGCATAGATAAGAATTTGCACAAAGGCGACGAATTCGGCATCCAGGACGACGTAAAGCCCTGCCAAGCTGATAAACGTCAGCGCCAGAGCCACCACCATATGGACTACCTTGTTGAAGCTGATCATAAAGATGGCGCCGCCGATGGCCAGTAATGCGAATACGAAGAACGCAATATTCTCACCGCTGGATAAAAAAGCCGCGATATTACCGAACATTTACTTCGCCCCACCTTTCGGAAGCGCCGAATTATTTTCTTTCCGTACATTCACGTTGTTTTCATTCAGCCACTGCAGGTTTTTAAACAAATCGTCGCGGCTGTACGTGCTGAGCTCGAAATTATTGGTCATCACGATAGCTTCCGTTGGGCATACTTCCGTACACAAATCACACAAGATGCATATTTCAAAATTGATATCGTACGTATCGATGACCTTTCCCTTTTTCTCCGGATCCGGATTGGGCTTACCTGTTAGAGTAATGCATTCCGTCGGACAAATACGCGCGCACATATTGCAGACAATGCATTTATCAGGATCAAAATGCTGAATTCCCCTGAACCGGTCAGGCATTTCCAAAGGAACATCCGGGTACGCGTAGGTTACTTTTTTCTGGGTCATGCTTTTGAGGGTAACGCCGAGACCTTTGACTATGCCTTTCATGATTTCTCACCCTTTCCCAAGCATCATTTCTTTATAGAAGCTTACCCATCATCCGATGATGCTCATATAAATGGCTGTCACAAAAATATTGATCAAAGCAAGCGGCAGCAACACTTTCCAGCCGAGCCCCATCAGTTGATCTACCCGAATCCGGGGCAGCGTCGCCCGAATCCAGAACAGGAAGAACACGATGAAGGAGAATTTCAGCAGGAACCAGATAATGCCCGGAATGAAATCAAGGAACGGGAATGGCGCATGCCAGCCTCCCAGGAACAAGGTCGTTGTCAATCCGGCAATAGCAAACACGTACACATACTCCGCCAGCATGAAGAATGCGAACCGAAAGCCGCTATATTCCACGTGATAGCCTGCGACAAGCTCCGATTCCGCCTCCGGCAAGTCAAACGGCGTACGGTTTAACTCGGATACGCCTGCAATGACGAATACGACAAAGCCGATGATTTGGGGCAGGAAGTTCCAGTGCCAGAACCCTCCAGACTGATGCTCGGCAATCGTGTTCAGGTTCAGGCTGCCTGTCATCATAATGACCCCAATTACGGAGATAACCAGCGGTATTTCATAGCTGATCATTTGAGCAGCCGACCGCATCCCGCCGAGCAATGCGTATTTGTTGTTGGAAGCCCAGCCTCCCAGTACGATTCCGATGGTGGAGATACCGGACAAAGCAACGTAGAACAGCAATCCTACATTGAGATCGGTGCTGATCAGTTTTTCCGAGTAGGGAATGACCGCAACAACGACAAACGCAGGAATAAATGCAATGACCGGGGCCAAAATAAACAGTTCCCGTTCCGCTTTACGCGGGATGGTGTCCTCTTTAATCAGAAGCTTGAACACGTCTGCAACGCTCTGCAGAAGCCCCAGAGGGCCTACTCGGTTCGGTCCGATCCGCAGCTGCATCCATCCGATAACCTTACGTTCAAAGTATATGGCATAGGTTACGAACCCAAGGACTAATAACAGCAAAAGGACTCCCCACGCGAAGAAGATCGCAAAATTCGTCCAGTTCAGCTGCTCCTGCAATAAACCTCCCATTAACAGTCCACCTCCCCGACGACAATATCAATGCCTCCGAGTATCGTGATGAGATTCGTCATGGTTTCCCCGACCAGCAGCTTAGGTAATATTTGCAGATTCACAAAGGAGGGTCTGCGGAATTTCAAGCGATAAGGCTTATCCTTCCCTTTGGATACGATGTAGCAGCCGATTTCGCCGCGCGGCGCCTCAATCCGGGCGTATACCTCCCCTTCGGGAACGCGAAGCACCCGGGGAACCTTTCCCATAATCTCGCCCTCGGCGGGAAATTGCTCTACGGCTTGCTCAAGGATCCGCAACGACTGTCTTATCTCCTCAAACCGGATTAAGTAACGGTCGTAGCAGTCGCCTCTCTGCCCAACGGGTACATCGAATTCAAATCGATGATACAGGCTGTACGGCTGGTCCTTTCGAAGATCCCACTTCACCCCGGTACATCGCAGATTGGCCCCGCTTAAGCCGTAAGCAATAGCGGTTTCTGCATCATATTGACCGATCCCTTTAATACGGGCCAGGAAGATCTCATTGCCGCTAACGAGGTTGGTGTATTCATCAAGCTTATCACGCATGTACGGAATAAACTTGCGTACCTTCTCGATCCAGCCTTCCGGAGCATCCCATTTTACACCGCCAACACGCATGTAGTTGTAAGTCAGTCTTGCCCCGCACAGCTCGTTAAATAAATTGATAATGATTTCCCGATCCCGGAAGGCATAAAGGAAGGGACTCATCGCCCCTATATCCAATAAGTAGGTTCCCCACCACACCAGATGGCTGGCTATCCGCTGCAATTCCATGACAATTAACCGTAAAAATTCGGCCCGTTCCGGTATTTCCAGCTGCATCAGCTTCTCTACGGCATGAACAAGGACATAGTTGTTCGTCATAGCCGAGACATAGTCCATGCGGTCGGTGTAAGGAATAATCTGCGTATAGTTCAGATTCTCTGCGAGCTTCTCGGTTCCTCTGTGTAAATAACCCATTACCGGATCGGCATGAGTAATGATTTCCCCGTCAAGCTTAACCACGATCCGAAACACTCCGTGAGTACTCGGATGCTGAGGCCCTACATTTAATAACAGCTCTTCTGTTCTGATCAAGAGACTCTACACCTCCGGGTCAAGCGGTTCATAGTCTTTGCGCAGCGGATGGCCGACCCAATCGTCAGACATCATGATCCTTCTCAAGTCCGGATGTCCCGGAAAATCAATTCCTAATAAATCGTAAATTTCCCGTTCGTTCCAGTTGGCTGTTGGCCAAACAGGGGTAACCGAAGGGATGGACGGTGCTTCACGGTTCGTTTTAATTTTAATGCAAATCTCTTGCTTCGTCTCCAGCGAGAGCATGTGGTAAGCTACCTCCATATGCGTCTCCTGGTCAATTCCGGATACATTCCGCAAGTAGTTCATTTTAAAATCCTGATGATCCCGAAGCTGCTTCGCCGCATCCACCCATCGTTCATTCTGGATAACTATATACGGAAGATGTGCATCCCGTTCGTTGATAAAAGCTTCCTCTACAATATCGTCGCCGAGCTTCTCTTTGAGAAGCTTCACCCACAGGTCCAGCCTAGGCTGATTCGGGGAAGGCTCTTTAGGCGCAGCGGCTTCCGCTTCACCGTCCGGCTTCTTTGCCCGGGCACTAGCACGCGCCGCGCGAGCTTCAGCAGCCGCCTTCGCTTTAGCTTCCTTGTCCTCGTCCGCTGAAGCCGCCTTCGCCGGTGCGGCATTCTCAACCGCAGCATCGCCTGTAGCAGCAGCGGCCTTTCTCTCCGGTCTTGGGGGCCTTGCCGGAGCCGACTCCGGCTCCCCATCGCCCGGCTTCTCGTTAGAAGCCGTTTCGCTCACCGCAGCTTCCTTAGGAGCTTCGGCCGCTTCGCTCGGCTTATCCTTCGATTCCGGTTCATTGTCTGCAGGCTTTTGCTGCGGTTCTGGTGCCGATGTGTCTGCATTGGCAGATGGCTGTACTCCTTCATCAGGCTGCAGCCCATCCTTCTTTTGCTCATCGCTCATCGATTGGTCACCTGCTTACCCGTTTTTGCTTCATACCGTATCTTCTCCTGAAGCTTATTGATGCCATAGATTAAAGCGGCAGGGTTCGGAGGACACCCGGGAATATATACATCCACGGGAACGACCTGGTCAACGCCTTTTACGACTGCATAGGACTTCACGTAAGGACCGCCCGCCGTCGCACAGGAGCCCATGGCGATCACCCATTTCGGTTCCGGCATCTGCTCGTATAGACGGCGCAGCAGCGGAGCCATTTTCTTCGTTACGGTGCCGGCCACGATCATCACGTCGGATTGCCTTGGAGATGTGCGGAAGATAACCCCGAACCGGTCCAAATCGTAGTGCGATGCTCCGGTCCCCATCATTTCAATGGCGCAGCAGGCAAGACCGAAGGTCAATGGCCACAAGGAATTGCTTCGAGCCCAGGCTTTCACTTGCTCTAACGTCGTCATAAATACATTACGTTCCAGCTCTTGTCTTTCTTCCGGGGAAATTGACTCTAAATTGAAGTCCATTGCAGCACCTTCTTCTTCCAAGCGTAAATTAACCCTACAACGAGAAGCCCGACAAAGATGCACATCTCTACAAGCGCAAACAAGCCTAATTGCTTATACGCAACGGCCCATGGGTACAAAAATACAGTTTCTACATCAAAAATAACAAACATCAAGGCAAACAAGTAATAACGGATATTGAAGCGCACATGGCTCTCGCCGACGGGCTCATTTCCGCTTTCATAAGTGGTATACTTCTCCTCCACCGGCTTGTTTGGGCGTAGCAATCGTCCAACTGTAAGCGCTACAACTGGAAGTAACACTCCAAGCATGAGAAAAATGGCAACGACCACGTAATTGTTCATGTACATCGTGAACGATCCGCCTCCCACTAAAGTATTGGAAAGTATGTTTTTCTGGAGCTTGTGCAGGGCCGATTTGGCAGAAGGACATCGTCATTTCTTCTTATTTACAATGTAAGCGTAAACAAGATGAATTTCCTAAGCCATTTTTTCTAAAAGCAAATCTGACCAAGCACGCTGCTACTGTTAATTTATGCCTAAATAATTATAACAAATGCCTGTTGGGGTGTCTAATATTTCCTGAATTTCCTTTAAAGCAAAAAGTTCCTTTTTAAAAATATTCCACAGACGGCCGGTAGGGTGAGTTTCATATTCCTATATGGCGAGAAAAAAACGAGCACCCTCCAGTGCCTAAATGCTGATTCGAGCACATTATGAAGTCAAAATGTAAATTGTATATGGTAAAAAAGCGAGAGAAACTAGGTTCCTCTCGCTTGATTATGTTAACTTCTTATCTTTTACCATACACTTCAATCCGATTCAATGCTTTCTGCAAAGCCACTTCCGCGCGTTTGAAGTCGTAGTTGTCCTTGGACGCCAGACGCTTCTCGGCACGTTCTTTGGCTGCTTTAGCACGCTCAAGATCGATTTGTTCCGGCAGCTCAGCGCTTTCCGCCAGAATAACCACTTTGTCCTTGCGGACTTCCATAAAGCCGCCGTTTACCGCAATATACAATTGCTTACCGTTCTGCTTCACGGTAACCGGTGCCACTTTCAATGGAGTAACCAAAGGAATGTGATTTGGCAGAATACCAAGCTCCCCAGCTACACCCTTCACGATAATCATGTTTGCATCTTCAGCAAACACTTTACGTTCAGGAGTTACGATTTCCAGTAGGAAAGTACTCACTTGGATTCCTCCTAAGAGTTTGCTTCAGCAAACCACTTGGTCAGCAACTATCAAACTTGAGTTCGCTAGTTTGCCATTTTTGCTGCCGTGCTCTTTATAAATACCGCTGGACAAGCCGTTAAGATTGCCCAGCGATGCTTGTTAGATTACAAAGTTTTCGCTTTTGCGATCGCATCTTCGATCGTACCCACGTTGTGGAACGCCGGTTCTGGAAGATCGTCATGCTTACCATCCAGAATCTCTCTAAAGCTGCGAACTGTTTCTTTAACCGGTACGAACAGACCAGGGATACCGTTGAACGCCTCGGCCACGTGAAGCGGCTGGGACAAGAACAATTGAATCCGTCTTGCGCGTTTTACGACCAGTTTGTCTTCGTCGGACAACTCGTCCATACCGAGAATCGCGATGATATCCAGCAACTCTTTGTAACGTTGCAAGATTTTCTTAACGCCTTGAGCAACATTGTAGTGTTCTTCACCAAGAATTTCTGGAGTCAGAATACGGGAAGAGGATGCCAATGGGTCAACCGCAGGGAAGATACCCATTGCTGCAATGTTACGCTCCAGGTTTGTTGTAGCGTCCAAGTGAGCGAACGCTGTAGCCGGAGCCGGGTCCGTATAGTCATCCGCAGGAACGTAGATAGCTTGGATCGAAGTAACGGAACCTTTTTTGGTGGATGTGATACGCTCTTGCAATTGGCCCATCTCT
This sequence comes from Paenibacillus vulneris, assembly GCF_039543185.1. Taxonomy (NCBI): domain Bacteria; kingdom Bacillati; phylum Bacillota; class Bacilli; order Caryophanales; family Paenibacillaceae; genus Paenibacillus; species Paenibacillus vulneris. The sequence continues at coordinate 94,424 of NZ_BAABJG010000047.1, forward strand.
GTAGCCAATGTAGGCTGGTAACCTACCGCAGATGGCATACGTCCCAGAAGGGCGGATACCTCGGAACCTGCTTGCGTGAAACGGAAAATGTTGTCGATCAATAGAAGAACGTCGCGGCCTTCTACATCACGGAAATATTCAGCCATTGTCAAGCCTGTCAAAGCAACGCGAAGACGCGCACCTGGCGGCTCGTTCATCTGGCCGAACACCATCGCCGTTTTGTCGATAACGCCGGACTCCTTCATTTCATGGTACAAGTCGTTACCTTCACGCGTTCTCTCACCAACACCCGCGAATACGGAGAAGCCGCCCATCTCGGATGCGATGTTGTGAATCAACTCTTGCAGTGTAACGGTTTTACCTACACCCGCACCACCGAACAGACCGATTTTACCGCCTTTTGCGTAAGGCGCGATCAAGTCGATAACTTTGATCCCTGTTTCCAGAATTTCTACTTGCGTAGACAGCTCTTCAAACGAAGGAGCGCTTCTATGGATTGGGTTCGTCACGGAGCGATCAATTTCCTCGATCCCATCGATTGGATCACCCAACACGTTAAATACGCGGCCCAAAGTAGCTGCACCAACTGGAACGCTGATAGGTGCACCAGTATCAACAGCTTCCATACCGCGAACCAAACCGTCAGTAGAAGACATCGCAACGCAGCGCACCATGTTGTCGCCCAGATGAACAGCTGCTTCAACCGTCAGGCTAATAGTTTGTTCGCCTGCTTGCTCTGCCTTTTTTTCAATTTTAATCGCATTTAAGATCTCAGGGAGGTGTCCACGATCAAACTCAATGTCGACGACCGGTCCCGTAATGTTCACAACGCGCCCTTTGCTCACTGTTTTCCCTCCTAAAAGCTCTGTCATTGGACAAAGCTGCTTGATAGCATTGACTCTGCTTCGGCTTATCGTGCCAGCTTTGCCTTATCCGTTCCTAAATTGTGTTTAGGTTGAAGATTGAATCGTATTAGCTTTGTGCGTTCGCGCCTGCGACGATCTCGGAGATCTCTTGGGTAATCGCAGCCTGACGAGCACGGTTGTACGACAATGTCAAAGTATTGATCATCTTTGTCGCGTTCTTCGTTGCATTGCTCATGGCCGTCATTCTCGCGCCGAATTCACTTGCTTTACCGTCCAATACGGCACTGTAAATCAGCGTCTCCGCATATTTAGGCAGCAACACTTCCAATACACCTTCCGGAGAAGGCTCGTATTCGTAGTTCGATACTGCCGTTCCGCTCATATCTTCCATAGGTAAAAGCTGCTTTACCGTAGGAATTTGGGAGATCGCATTGACAAATCTGTTATATACGAGGAACAAACGATCGTAAGATCCGTTCTCAAAGTTTTTCACTGCAGCACTAGCAACTGTCTTGATATCTCCGAAGGTCGGTGAATCAGATAGCCCAACCACCTCTTCGACGATGTTCATGTTGCGCTTGCTGAAGAAATCTCTACCTTTACGCCCGATAACGAAGATGGAATACTCGCTAGGAGATTTGTGTCTTTCCTGGATCTCCGTCATAACCCGGCGCAACACGTTCGCATTGTAACCACCCGCCAAACCGCGGTCTGAAGTCACAACGAGATAACCCGTTTTCTTCACTTCGCGATTTTGCAGCATCGGATGCTTGATGCCTTTACTGCCTGCCGCAATACTGCCGACTACTTCCTTCAGCTTGTCAGCGTAAGGACGTGCCGCTTCAGCAGCCTCTTGGGCTCTTCTCAGCTTGGAGGCAGCAACCATCTCCATCGCTTTCGTGATTTGCTTCGTGTTTTGTTTGGACTTGATCTGGCGCTTAATCTCGCGCATTCCTTTTGCCATGCCTGCTCACCTCTCTCTCGAAGCTTCTCCTTTGACAGAAAAGCCTTCACTCGAAAAGCCTGTTAAAAGACTTAAAATGGAACACCGAGCTTCCCGTACGAGAAGCTCAGATTCGTTCATCTATTGCGCGGAAGTTGCAAATCCTTTTTTGAACTGCTGGATTGCATCAACCAGTGCGTTCTCATTATCCGACGTCAAATCTTTCGTATCGCGGATGTTTTGCAAAATTTCAGGACGGTTGGAATCCAGGTAAGCCAGGAATTCAGCTTCGAAGCGAGTGATATCCTGTACTGGAAGCTCATCAAGATGTCCTCTTACCACCGTGTAGATGGAAGCAACTTGCTTCTCAACCGGCAGCGGCTGGTGAACGCCTTGTTTCAAGATTTCCAATGTACGCAAACCACGGTTCAAACGAGTTTGAGTCGCTTTATCCAAATCGGAACCGAACGCTGCGAACGCAGCCAATTCACGATATTGGGCCAAGTCGGTTTTCAGCGTACCGGCAACCTTTTTCATCGCTTTGATTTGCGCGGAGCTACCTACCCGGGATACGGAGATACCAACGTTAACCGCTGGACGTTGACCGGAGTAGAACAGGTCGGACTCAAGGAAGATCTGTCCGTCTGTGATCGAGATAACGTTCGTCGGAATGTAGGCGGATACGTCACCCGCTTGAGTTTCGATGAACGGAAGGGCTGTAATGGAGCCTCCACCCAAAGAGTCGTTCAACTTAGCTGCACGCTCGAGCAAACGGGAATGCAGGTAGAAAACGTCACCCGGATAAGCTTCCCGACCCGGAGGACGGCGGAGCAGCAAGGACAACTCGCGGTATGCCGCTGCTTGCTTCGTCAAGTCATCATAAACGATAAGCACGTGCTCGCCTTTGTACATGAAGTACTCGCCCATCGCGCAGCCTGCGAAAGGTGCAAGCCACAACAACGGAGCAGGCTCGGAAGCACTCGCTGTTACGACAATCGTGTAATCCATAGCGCCGGCTTTACGCAGAGTTTCAACCACGTTAACGACGGTGGATTGTTTTTGACCGATAGCAACGTAAATACATTTTACGTTGTTACCTTTTTGGTTGATGATCGTATCGATGGCAATCGCAGTTTTACCTGTTTGACGGTCACCGATGATCAACTCACGCTGACCGCGACCGATAGGAATCATCGCGTCGATTGCTTTAATACCGGTTTGCATTGGCTCATGGACCGATTTACGGGCCATAACGCCTGGAGCCGGAGATTCAACCGGACGGAAAGTCGCTGTGTTGATAGGACCTTTACCATCCACTGGTTGACCCAATGGGTTAACGACACGACCGATCAGTTCTTCACCAACAGGAACCTCCATGATACGGCCGGTACGTTTTACTTGGTCACCTTCACGAATGTCTGTGTAAGGTCCCAAAATAACGATACCTACGTTGCTTTCTTCAAGGTTAAAAACGTAGCCCAAAACGCCGTTAGCGAACTCAAGCAGCTCTCCCGCCATAGCGTTTTCCAAGCCGTGAGCACGAGCGATACCGTCACCAACCTGAATAACTGTACCTACGTCAACCACTTGCATATCGGATTTATAGTTTTCAATCTGTTGTTTAATCAATGTGCTGATTTCTTCAGGTTTGATACTCAACGAACTTCACCCCTATTCTTACAGTGCTAGTGCTTATTTTAACGAACTTGCCAGACGATTCAGACGCCCCGCCAAGCTTCCATCATATAAACGGTCTCCGATCCGTACTTGAATGCCGCCAAGAAGCTTAGGCTCAATAACGGTTTGAACACGGATGGTTTTATTCGTCAGTTTGCCGAATTGTGCCGCAATTTCAGCCTGTTGGGCTTCGGAAATCGCAAACGGCGCGTACACCGTAGCGCTAGCCTGACCCAGAGCTTCATTGGCGATTTTCACATAATCAGTAACCAACTGGGCCAAAACGCCCTCTCTACCCTTATCGATCAAAATCTGCAGCGTATTCCACACCGGTTCGGAAACATTGCCTTCAAAAATCTGCTTCAGCAGGTCCTTTTTGACGGAAGCCCCGATATTCGGATGGTTCAGGAACTTCTGCAGATCCGCATTATCCCTAATCGCACCAACTACAGATTTCAGCTCTTCTTCCACTCCGGAAATAATGCCCTTCTCCTGAGCTACCTCGAATAAAGCTTTGGCATATCGCTTCGCTACTACGATGTCACTCATACGTTGCCTCCTACCTCTTTGAGGTAATGCTCAACCAAATCATTCTGAGTTTTCTCGTCGATTTGCTTCTCAATAATTTTGGAGGCGATCAATACAGACATCGCACTCACTTGGCTGCGAAGAGCTGCAACCGCTTTGTTTTTCTCGTTCTCGATATCTTTAAGCGCTTCATCCTTCAAACGGTCAGCTTCTTTACGTGCTGCTGCAACAATCTCATCCGCTTGTTTGGAGCTCGTTTGTCTAGCTTGTTCAATAATATCATGTGCTTCTTTACGAGTTTGCTGAAGGGCCTGTTTTTGCTCCTCTAACAATTGCTCAGCTTGCTTGCGACTATTTTCAGCTGTTTGAATTTGATCCTTCACGAGCTGTCTGCGTTTTTCCATCATGCCGAACAAAGGGCCGAACGCAAACTTTTGCAGCAGGAAGTACAAAATCAAGAAGGCTACGATTTGAATAAAAAACGTGGTCCATTCGATATGCAAGTAAGGTCACTCCCTTCTGATAACGTGGGCAAAACGAAGGCGTGGAGGCTATGCCGCCATCCCCGCCAAACGATTTCTTAAGCTTGGCCCATCAAGATGAACGCAAGAACCAAAGCTATGATTGGCATTGCCTCTACTAGACCTACACCGATAAACATAGTTGTTTGAAGAGTACCACGAAGCTCAGGCTGACGGGAAATACCTTCCAAAGCACGACCTACGATCAAACCGTTACCGATACCTGCACCAAGTGCACCCAAACCGAATACAATTGCTGCTGCTACTAATGCTAAAGCTCCCATTGAGAAAATCCTCCCTTAGATTGAAAAAGTTTTTATTATATGACTCGAGAATACCCGAGGTGAGTCTTGCTGCTTAGTGGCCCTCTTCTTCGTGGACCAAAGTTTGCGCAATGTAAACCATCGTCAGCGTCGTAAATACGAATGCTTGAATCGCACCTACGAACACACTGAAGCCCTGCCATACTAATAAAGGCAAAACTCCAAACCAGCCTGCCCCGATGATGACAGAAATCATTAGTTCCCCTGCATAAATGTTACCGTAGAGACGGAAAGCAAGCGTCATCGGCTTAGATACCACTTCAATCAAATGCAGTGGAAGCATAGCGCCTTTGTATTCAAAGTAATGCGCAAAATAATGTTTGGTATTACGAGTAATACCCAAGTAGTGGCTAAGTACGATAACAATAACCGTTAAGGCAGCCGTTACAGCGATGTCTGCTGTCGGCGATTTCCACCAAGCAACATGATCTTCAGTAACGATCGAGAACGGAAGTCCCAGCATGTTACCGATAAAAATATACATGATGAGTGTCATTCCGAGCGCGATAAACGGTTTGCCGTGCTTCGACCCAATGGTGCTGCCGATAATGCCCTCAACAAACTCTACGACCCATTCCATAAAGTTTTGAATTTTCGAAGGATTCGTAACGGATCCTTTGCTAGCGCCGGAAATGGCGAGAATTAAAACAATGATACTGGTCACGACGATCATAAGCAGTGCAGACAGATCGAAGTGCAGACCAAATAGTTCTATACCTGGCACTTGGTGTTCCATGTTTTCCATTTTCACCCCTTTCCACGATTGGTTTTACTTCTTGGATCTTTTAATAGAAAGAATACCCAATACGAGTGTTGCCAATTGAGCAAAAAAGTATCCGATAATTGTCGTAACAAGCGCGACATGCTCCGGAAAGCGAATGGCCAGAAGCCCCGCCAATCCGGCAATGGCTGCCCTTGTTAAAAAACCTATACTGACTTTGGTAGGTACTTTTTGCTCAGGTGGAGCTGCGATCACTTTCTCGGATAGCTTGCGAATTTTCCAAGCAAGATACCTAGCGTTGATCATGCTGACGACTGAACCAAGCATCAATCCTGCCGAATACGGTCGGAATTCGACGAAAATCGCCCATACGACCAAACAAAAGGAAAGAAAAAAGAGAAACACATTTTGAACCGTTTTCAGATGGGCCGAAAAATCATCCATTATAGCCCTCCGTACTGCTTGATCATAAAGTAAATGCTGATAATTGCAGAGACAAGACCCAGCAGAAAGCCTCCCAGCAGCCATAACTGCCCGCCTAACGTATGACTTAACCAGTCGCCGAACCAATATCCGGCCCACAAGCATACTGCAAGGTCGATTCCAATGGCGCTCGACAATGCAGCGGCTCGCCACGGATTATCGTTGCGGTTTGGCTGTTTCATAGGCATCCTCCTGAGAATCCTCACTTATTGTAACGAAGCTATGCGAGGTTTGTCAATTGCCGATCTTTGTTAACAAGCCGTGATCAAAGTCACAAAAAGCCCGTCATATCAAGGTTTTTTTGGCTTACAAACCAAACAGTGCAACTGTACGCTGTAGCGTTTGTCATGAGATTGTCACGGTTGGAACGGCTCGGGTCTTGCAGAAGCTTGTCCGAAATGGTAAAGGATGGCTTGCACGATACGTTCCGACGCTTTTCCGTCCCCGTAAGGGTTGGCCGCTTGGCTCATTTTTTGGTATAAATCAGCATCGGTAAGCAGCGCTTTAGCCCGTTCGTAGACCTTCTCCTCGTTGGTTCCTACCAGCTCCAGCGTGCCTGCGTCGATCCCTTCCGGACGCTCCGTCGTCTCGCGAAGAACCAGGACCGGCACCCCGAACGATGGCGCTTCCTCCTGAAGGCCTCCGGAATCGGTCAAAATCATATGCGCATGCGGGTAAATGTTATGGAACTCGAATACATCCAGCGGTTCGATCAATTTGATTCGCGGATGTCCGCCCAGCATTTCGTAGGCTGGTTCCTTCACCGCAGGGCTTGGATGCACCGGATAGACGATCGCGATATCCTCGAATTCATCGGCAATACGTCGAACGGCGCGGAAAATTTGGCGATGCGGCTCTCCCTGCGCTTCACGGCGGTGTGCCGTCATCAGGATGAGGCGTTTGCCTTCGGCCCACTCCAGCACAGGATGGGTAAAATCTTTTTGTACCGTATACTGGAACACGTCCGTTACCGTATTGCCCGTAACAAAGATCGTATCTTCCGACTTGTTCTCCTTACGGAGATTGTTCGCGGACAAGTCCGTTGGAGCGAAGTGGAGGTCCGACAGCACACCGGTTAACTGACGGTTCATTTCTTCCGGATACGGGGACATCTTGTTCCAAGTTCTCAGTCCCGCTTCCACGTGCCCTACTTTTACCTGCTGCATGAAAGCCGCATAGCTCGCGAGGAAGGTAGTCAACGTATCGCCGTGCACAAGAACCAAATCCGGCTTCTCTTCACGGAACACCGGATCGAGGCCCTGCAGTACGCGAATCGTAATCTCATTCAGCGTTTGGCGCTCCTTCATTACGTCCAGGTCGTAATTCGGCTTAATTTTGAACGTATCCAGCACCTGATCGAGCATCTGACGATGCTGCGCGGTCACGCACACCAAAGATTCGATCTGCTCGGGATATTTTTGAAGCTCCAGCACCAATGGAGCCATCTTGATAGCTTCCGGTCTTGTGCCGAAAATCGTAATTACCTTAATTTTGCTCATGTTCGTTCCCCCTCCACTATGCCGTTCATCCCTACTACTTCTATTGCCTTATTTCGTCCCAAATAAACGGTCACCGGCATCGCCGAGGCCCGGGATGATATAACCGTGATCATCCAAATAATCGTCAATGGCAGCAACATAAATATCGACATCCGGATGCGCTTGTTGGACCGCTTGTACACCTTCAGGCGCAGCAATCAGACACATCAGCTTAATTTGCGAGCAGTTTCTATTCTTCAGTGCGGTAATGGCAGCATTCGCCGAGCCTCCGGTGGCCAGCATCGGATCGATAACGATCAGCTCCCGCTCCGTTACATCGGTAGGCAGTTTGGCGTAGTATTCTACCGGCTCGAGCGTTTGCGGGTCGCGGTACAGCCCAATATGGCCGACCTTGGCTGCCGGGACAAGCTTCAATATTCCATCCACCATGCCTAAACCGGCACGCAAAATGGGGATCAATCCTAGCATCCGGCCGGAAATAACACGGCATTCGGCGGTAGCTACAGGTGTCTGCACCTCTACCTTTTGCAAAGGAATATCCCTTGTAATCTCGTAAGCCATCAGCGTGGCCACCTCATCGACAAGCTCCCGAAAATCTTTCGTCGTTGTCGCCTTGTCTCTTATGTAAGTGAGCTTGTGCTGTATCAACGGATGATCGCACACAAATACTTTTCCCATACTATGTCCCCTTTACGCCAAATCTTGTCTATTATACCACAATTGCCGAACGTTATCCTAACATGATTGACATTTTCACTGAAATCCTTTTGCTGGAAAAAAGAAGTGTCCTGATGGCATGAGAAACCCCTCGAGACGGGGCAGATTTGTTGAAAAACGTGCAGAGCTTAACTGCTCCGGTGGGGTATCCCTCCTGCCAGGGCTACGCAAGGCCATTAGCCCCGAATTTAATATTTCCCCAACAATGGAAAAACCTTGCCCCGGGATGAATAAAAGCTTCATCGTCCGGGGCAAGGGACTCTCAAGGCCTGTCCTATTGATTTTGCAGCATATGGAACACTTGTTCCACATCCTTATCCCCGCGGCCGGACAGATTGACGATCAGAATGTCGTCCTTGGTCAAGGTCGGCGCGAGCTTCAAAGCATGAGCAACAGCGTGAGCGCTCTCCAGTGCCGGAATAATGCCTTCGGTTTTGGACAGCACCTGGAACGCATTAAGCACTTCCTCGTTCGTTACAGTATAGTACTCGGCCCGTCCGCTTTCTTTTAAATGGCTGTGCTCCGGCCCGATGCCCGGATAGTCGAGTCCTGCCGCAATGGAATACGTTTTGCGCGGTTCTCCGTTTTCGTCGAGCAGCACCAGGCATTTAAAGCCGTGCAGTACGGCCGGCACCCCTTGCGTCAGGGATGGCGCTTGGTCCGGCTCCACGCCGATCAGACGAACGGACGGCTCGTCAATATAATGAGCGAAGGCTCCGATCGCATTGCTTCCCCCTCCTACACATGCCAGAACGGCCGTGGGCAGACGCCCTTCCTTCTCCAAGATTTGGCGCTTGGATTCTTCGCTGATAATGGATTGGAAGTGCTTGACCATCGTAGGGAACGGATGCGGTCCTACAGCCGACCCCAGCAGGTAAAAGGTGTTGCGATAGTTTTGCACCAGATCGCCGAGCGCTTCATCCACCGCGTCCTTCAGCCTGCCTTGGCCTTTTTCAACCGCTACGACTTTAGCGCCGAGAAGCTCCATGCGGAATACGTTCAATGCTTGACGGCGGGTATCTTCCGCTCCCATATAGATGGTGCAGTCCATATCGAACATCGCGCAGACCGTTGCAGTGGCCACACCATGCTGTCCCGCTCCCGTTTCCGCGATAATGCGCTTGGCTCCCATCCGTTTGGCCAGCAGGATTTGACCCAATACGTTATTGATCTTATGGGACCCGGTATGGTTGAGGTCCTCGCGTTTTAAATAGATTTTGGCTCCGCCCAGCTTATCGGTCAAATGCTTGGCGTACGTTAACGGATTTTCACGTCCGACGTACTCTCTCAGATAATATTGAAATTCCTCAACAAATTCGGGATCATTCTTATATGTTTCGAACTGCTGTGCCAAATAATCCATTACCTCTTGAAGCTCCGGCGGAATGTAGCTGCCCCCGAAGGAACCAAAATAGCCTGCGGCTTGCTCCGTACTCATAAATTCCAGTCCTCCTCCAATAATCATAACTAAGCACTGTTTTTATTGTACTAAACCCCTTGGATTATACAAGTAGTGCGCCTGCTATTTCTTTACAGCGGCAGTAATCATTCGTTAATCGCTCTTATTTCATAAAAAAAGCCGGCCACTGCTGGGCAGCGCCGACTTGAGTTCAATCTGATTAGTAAGACAATCCAGGATAAAGAGGGAATTGAGCGGTCAAATCCTTTACCATACCGCGCACTTTCTCGTGTACGGCTGTATCCGTAGGGTTTTTCAAAGTCAAAGCAATGATTTTGGCGATCGTCTTCATCGCTTCTTCGTTCATGCCGCGGGAAGTTGCTGCAGGTGTACCGACGCGAATACCGCTTGTAATCATAGGCTTCGCAGGGTCGAATGGAATGGCATTTTTGTTAACCGTAACGCCAACTTCGTCCAGCAGATGCTCCGCATCTTTACCGGAGATGTTCAAGCTGCGCAGGTCGATCAGCATCAAGTGGTTATCCGTACCGCCGGATACCAGATCAACGCCCTCTGCGACTAAAGCTTCAGCCAATGCTTTGGCATTGTTGACTACGTTTTGCGCATACGTTTTGAATTCAGGCTGCAACGCTTCTCCGAAGGATACGGCTTTAGCGGCAATCGTATGCATCAAAGGACCGCCTTGAGTTCCAGGGAACACGGCTTTATCGATAGCTGCTGCCCAAGACTTGCGGCACAGGATCATACCGCCGCGAGGACCGCGAAGCGTTTTATGTGTAGTTGTTGTAACAAAATGAGCGTATGGCACTGGGTTTGGATGCAGTCCCGCTGCAACCAAGCCTGCGATATGAGCCATGTCTACCATGAGCAAGGCGCCGACATCGTTAGCGATTTGGCTCAAAGCTTCGAAGTCGATGATACGCGGATACGCGCTAGCACCGGCAACGATCATACGAGGCTTATGTTTGAAAGCGGCTTTGCGCACTTCATCATAGTCGATGCGGGAATCGGATTCTCTTACACCGTAAGCGACGAAGTTGTACAACAGACCGGATGCGTTAACCGGGCTGCCGTGAGTCAAGTGACCGCCGTGAGCCAGGTTCATACCCAATACGGTATCGCCAGGCTGCAGAGCTGCCAGATAAACCGCCATATTCGCTTGAGCTCCGGAGTGAGGCTGAACGTTCGCGTGCTCTGCGCCGAACAATTCTTTGGCACGGTCGCGGGCGATGTCCTCCACGATATCAACGTACTCGCAGCCGCCATAATAGCGGCGTCCTGGATAGCCTTCCGCATATTTGTTCGTAAGGACCGTACCCATAGCCTGCATAACCGCTTCACTGACAAAATTCTCGGATGCGATCAATTCGATTTTGTCGCGCTGACGGCCGATCTCCAGATTCATAGCCTCAACGATTTTCGGGTCTTGCTTGCGTAATTGTTCCACAGTAAGTTCCTCCTCGGGATGAGCTTATATTTTTAAATAAAGAGAAAAATTCCCTGCTTAAACAAAATCATGAGTTACTCGTTCGTCAAGTACACGAGCCAGCCCCTTGCGGTTCAGCGCTGTCCATATCATAAACCGCGCGTGCGCCTCCGATAAGCTTCGGACGGGTATAGGCAGCAAGAATGGACGCATGTCCAATCATTCGGATCGACGGTTTGAACGGAACCGCCACTCTCTTCAGATGCATCCCGATGAGCGTGCCTCCGATATCGATGCCGGCGTGAGCCTCGATGGTCTCAACGACACAAGCCTGCGGCAAGTTTTTAAACGCATAGGAAGCCATGGAGCCGCCTGCTCTGGGCACCGGAATAACGGAAACCGGATCGAGCCGGTACTCCTTCATCGCTTCTCGTTCAACTACCAGAGCCCGGTTCAAATGCTCGCAGCATTGATAAGCCGGATAAAAGCGGACTTCCTTCCTCATGGCCTGCATGGCTGCAAACAGCTGTTCCGCCACTTCCTCCGTACCGGACGTTCCGATATGCTTGCCGAGCACCTCGCTTGTGCTGGTTCCGAAGACGATAATCTGCCCTGCTTCAATATGTCCCGCCTGTATCAGCTCGCGAAGCGCCTGTTCCAAATGGCCGCGAATGGCGCTTATGTCCAATGATGCTGGTTCCGCTGCAGCCTGCCGGAATTGTTCTGCGTTGTCCATCATGAATCGCCTCTTTCGTCAGGCTTTCCGCTTACGGATGAAGCGAGTACTTGTCTTCCAACGCCTTGACTTTGTTAATGCGATTTTGGTGGCGTTCCCCTTGCGAGAACTCGGTTTCCAGCCAGACTTTCACGATCTCCTGCGCAACGCCCGGGCCAATAACTCTCTCTCCCATGGCAAGCACATTCGTATCGTTATGCTCGCGTGTCGCCTTAGCCGAGAACAAGTCATGCACCAATGCACAGCGGATGCCAGGCACTTTGTTGGCGGCAATCGTCATGCCGATCCCTGTGCCGCAAACCAGAATCCCTTTGTCGGCTTGACCCGAAACCACTTGATCACAGACGGCAATGGCATAATCCGGGTAGTCGACGGAATCTGTGCTGTTGTAGCCCATATCCGCCACCTGATGACCCAATGATTCAATATAGCCCACCAATTCGTCCTTCAAACGAAATCCTGCATGATCTGCACCAATAGCAATTTTCATATTGTCCTTCGCCTCCTAACATAGTTAGCTCCATTATAACCGATAGATAGCCGAAACACGAAAAAAGAGCATGCAGCGTGCTGTATCCAGCACAACGATGCTCTTTGCCCAGGCGACCGGCCGTGTACCTCGATGCTCCACTGTGGTTAAACCCACTCGTCGCCAGTTACATCAAGGCCCTACATTGTACCTTTATCATAGCGGAAATAGCGTCTTGTGTAAAGCCTAAAAAGTGAGTCCAATTCCCGAACACACGGATAGCCAGTGAATCAGGAAAATCCGTTACCTTGCCGCTTTCAGCTTATGGATCAGCTTCAGCAGCGCGGCCTCAATCTCCGCTGCGCACGCTCGATATTGAGCTAAGGAGCCCCCGAACGGATCGGCAATATCGTAATCCGGAAGCGTGCGCTCCAGCGTCAAGATTCGTGCCCTCTCCTCATCGGTTACCTGCTGGGACAATGCCCGCTTCACCTGCAAATCGGCAATCAGCCGTTCCATCTCCGCGATGCGACCGGCGGCTTCCGGATCGTCCTCCACGTACTCTTTCAGCGTATATATTTTATCGACGAACTCCGGATATTTGCCTATCGCGTGCTGCTTATGTCCCGACGTCATCGTCAGCACCACATCAGCCCATTTAATCAAATCGCTCGATAATGCGCTGGAGGTCATGCTGCAATCCGATCCATGCTCCTTTAATACGGCTGCCGCATGATGGGATACCGGTGTGCCGTCATAAGCTGCAACCCCCGCCGAGCGGACTTCAAGATGGTGCAAATCATGTTCCGCCAGCAGCTTCCGGAGCAAGCCTTCAGCCATCGGACTGCGGCAGGTGTTGCCGGTACAAACGAATAAGATTCGATTCATCTGGGATCCCTGCCTTTACTATTCAATATAGGCTGTACTCAGCCTTCCCTTTTATTGTACCTCAAATGTTTGAAAATAGGGAACGGTCGAGCCATGGTTTTCATCAATTGGGCCGGTTTTATAATAAAAAATGCACGCCGAAGGCCAATAAAATAACTCCGCCCATCGCTTCGCCATACTCACCGATCCATCGTCCCATCTTGCTGCCCAGCAAAAGGCCGATAATGGACATGATCCCTCCAACGGTTCCGAACATGATCACGGTCAACGCCATATCCCCGGCAAACATGCCAAGAGAGACGCCGACAGAAAAGGAATCGATGCTGACGCTGAGCGCAAAAAGAAGCAAGCCTCCCAGCGTACGGTGATCGATGGATTTTACTTCTTCCCCTTTCAAGGAGCTGTACACCATATGAATGCCGAGAAGCAGCAGCAGCGCCCCTCCGACCTTGGTGGCAATGCCGCCCATCAAAGAGCTGACGTAGCTGCCCGTAAACATGCCCATCAGCGGCATAACCATATGAAATACAGCAATGACAAAGCTGAGCTTAGCAATGTCCAGCTTGCGTATGCCCTTCATCCCTATGCCAATGCCGAGCGATAGAGCATCCAGTCCCAAAGCGATAGCCATGATCAATATAGCGATAAACTGCCCCACCATTAGCGGAGATGTCCAATCCATTCTATACTCACCCCTTGTCCCCGTCCCTAATCAACATATGCGGACGAGTCCAGAATCATGACTGGGCGAGAGCTAACGGATCGGTTCCAATTCGGAGTATACGGACAAACTCGCAATTCACTGCCATTTTTCGCAATAACGGCCGGATTTATTCATATATATCCTAGCGAGGGCTGGATAGATGTGAAGCGGTTCTGCATTATATGTATGTTAAAAAATACACCGGCAACGCCCTTCAGGCGAAATGCCGGTGTAATCATCAGACATGAATGATACGGTCCCCGGCCGCCTTGCGCAGCCGGTTCATAATCGCGGCCCCGATGCCCTCCTCGGGGCATGTTTCCCCCATGATGAAGTGGATCCCCGCTTCATCGAATTCCCGCAGCGCGGCGTACAGCCCGTGCGCCAGCGATTCCAGGTCGCCGACGCTTCCGCAGGCGACGATATGGTCCGCGCGCAGCAGCGGGGCGTGCTCACGGTACGTGAGAACGCCTGTGCGTTCCCCGCGCGCGTGCGCTTCGTCGAGCTCGCGCTGGATGCGAGCGAGCACCCGTTCAGGAGCATCGCCCTGAACGAGGGTCATTACGCCGCGCGGGGCGTAATGCGTGTACTTCATCCCCGGCGCGCGGGGTGCCGCGGAGGGCTCTTGGTGCGCTGAGGCTTCGCGCACCGTGATGCCGGGCAGCGCCTCGCGAAGCTGCGCTGCCGTAATGCCGCCGGGCCGCAGAATGTGGAGCACACCCCCGCCGGCTTCGCCTGCGGCTGGAGTGTACTCCACCACCGTGGACTCGACGCCGACTCCGGTCGGCCCCCCGTCCACGATGCCGTCGATGCGGCCAGCGAGATCCTCCAACACATGCTGCGCTTGTGTTGGGCTGGGCCTGCCCGAGCGGTTAGCGCTCGGCGCGGCCACAGGGCAGCCTGCAGCGGCAATCAGCTGCAGCGCCACCGGATGGTCGGGCATCCGCAGCCCGACCGAATCCAGCCCCGCGGTGACAAGCGGGGACAGAACGCCTGGCCGGACGGGAAGCACGACCGTGAGCGGCCCCGGCCAGAAGGCGTCCAGCAAACGCGAAACGGCCTCATCCGGAGAAGCGGCGAGCGCCTCTACTTGAGACCGGTCTGCGATATGGACGATAAGCGGATTATCCGAAGGCCTTCCTTTGGCCTTGAAAATTTGTTCAACGGCTCTCGTTTGGCGGGCGTCAGCCCCCAAGCCGTATACCGTTTCCGTAGGAAACGCTACAAGCCCTCCCTGCTTCAGGGTCTGTGCAGCTTCCGCCAACGATTCCGGCTGCGGCTGCTCGGGCGAGACCTTCCAGTATGCTGTCATCCTTACTCCACCCTTAATCCATTTTCCATGCGTCTCTTAATTCGTTCAGTCCTCGATTTCTTGCGAGGACTACCCATTATTCCTGCAAGTCTATACCCACTACCTAGGACTACGCAAACAGCGAGCCTAGCTTCTTCATCAAATCCCAAAGAAAGAAACGAACTTCCGGCTGCTCCGGTTGTACATCAGCCTTAGCCACTGCAGTCTTGCCTGCGGCTGGCGCTGCGCCTTTTGTCTCGGCTGCCTTATTAGCCGTTTTGGCCGTTTTCGCGTCTTTACCTGTTTTCTCCTCTTGATGATCCTTCGCTTTATTCGCAGATTCCTTCTCCGCCTCAGGCACCGCTTCTGCGCGGACCTCATTCGGATTTTTGGCAATGACCTCCGAATCTACGAAGCACAGCGGAGGAAACAGGACACACCACCAGTTTTGTCCTTCTGCATTACCGATGGAGACGCGAAGCGCCTCATAATCGCCCGCAGGGTATACTTGGTTTCCGTACATTTTGGTTGGGAACGGAACAACGCCAAGCTCAACCTGATAAGCATAGTCAAATCCGTTTTTGCGAAGCGTCTGCCCCACCAATTCACTCAGCTCAGGCAAATGGCTGCGGACCGTTCGTCTCGCTTCCTCAATCGTTTGTGGACCGGTAACCCACTGCTGCACTTGTTCCACGATAGCATCACGAACTTCTCTTTTTATCCATTGATCGGACGGTGAATCCGAATTAGCCAATATACGAAGTCGTATCGATTCTTGAGGGATTACCCCCTCTGTACTGGCGGAAGCACTCTCCGCCTTGGAAGCAAATACAACCGTATTTTCCTTTTGAGCTTCCCAACAAAACATTAATAGAATAAGTGCAAAAGCTATATAAAAATATCGAACCCGGGGAGTTCTTCTCACCATGGCTTGTCGCCCCTCTCGTATCGCTTCATAGCATTAGTATGAACCGATCCGAGAGGTTTTAAACCTAGCAATCTATCAATTTTTACTAGAGAGAATAGATTGTGCCTCTCCTTGCCCGACCATCTGGCTTTTATGCTGATCCGGGCACTACGTCCCTTATCTCCGCTTCCAAGCTATAACATGCCGGTCAATTCCCGCCAAGTCGGGAACCAACCGAATCCCGTCCCAAGCCTCTACTGCGGCGAGCATGTCCGACACCGCCTTTGCTTGCCCCATGCCGACTTCCAGTCCGACAAGGAAGGGCATCGAGGTCAGCTCCTTCAGCTGAGCAATGAGACGCCGATACAGCACGAGACCATCCTTCCCGCCATACAATGCGGAAGCCGGCTCGAACAAGCGCACCTCAGGCATCAATCCCCCCTCATCCTCCTCGGGTATATAGGGAGGATTGGATACAACCGCATCAAGGCGCAGCCCTTGTTGGATATAGGGTGCCAGCAGATCCCCCTCCAGGAACGAGATCCTTCCTGCCACTCCCAGGCGTTCTGCATTTGCCTTTGCAACCGCAAGCGCAGCAGACGATATATCCGAGCTCATCAGACGCCAGGATGGACGCTCCGCGGCAAGACTTACGGCTATCGCTCCGCTTCCCGCTCCTATGTCAGCAACAAGCGGAGATGCCTCTTGTGAAGGCCACAGCTCGGTTCCGAGCATAACCACCTGTTCCACCAGCAGCTCGGTTTCCGGACGCGGGATAAGCACGGCCGGCGTCACCTTGAAGGTACGCCCGTAGAAATCCTGTTCTCCGATAATATATTGGACCGGCTCTCCTGCCGCTTTACGCTTCAACAGCTCGCACCATTGCCCTTCAAGTTCCACGGGGAACATTTCCTGCCAGCGAAGCAGCATTTCACTGCGGCTCCAGCCCAGCAGATGCTGCAGCAGCAGCTCGGCGCAATTGGATGCTTCACTCACTTCATGCCCCTGTAAAAAAGAAGAAGCCTCAACATAGGCTTCACGAATCGTCAACTTCCGTTCGACGGTCATTGGTTTACACTTGTTCCCCTTTATCCATAAGCTCCGATTGGGCAGCAATCGTCAAGGAAGAGATGATCTCATCCATATCGCCGTTCAATACAGCATCCAAACGATGGAGCGTCAAACCAATACGATGGTCGGTCACACGGCTTTGTGGGAAGTTATAGGTTCTAATGCGTTCGCTTCGATCTCCTGTACCCACTTTGCTTTTCCGCTCACCAGCATACTTGGACATTTCTTCCTGCTGCAGCTTATCGAAAATCCGGGCACGAAGCACCTGAAGTGCTTTTTCTTTATTGGAGTTCTGCGACTTTCCGTCCTGACATGTCGCAACAATGCCCGTCGGTACGTGGGTTACCCGAACCGCCGATTTCGTCGTGTTAACGGACTGTCCACCGGCACCGCTGGAACAGAACGTGTCGACGCGGATATCGTTATCGTTAATTTCGATATCGATATCTTCCATTTCCGGCAGCACCGCAACGGTAGAAGTCGATGTATGAATCCGTCCGCCCGACTCTGTCGTCGGAATACGTTGAACCCGGTGGGCGCCGCTCTCGAATTTCAGCTTGCTGTAGGCTCCCTTGCCGTTTACCATGAAAATAATCTCTTTGAAGCCGCCGAGATCATTCATGCTGACATCCATAATTTCCGTTCTCCAGCCTTGTGTATCGGCGTACTTCGTGTACATCCGGTATAGATCGGCTGCAAATAACGCCGCTTCATCGCCGCCTGCGGCGCCGCGGATTTCGACGATAACGTTTTTGTCGTCGTTAGGGTCCTTCGGAAGCATCAAAATTTTGATGCGCTCCTCGAGCTCCTCCTTGCGCTGGGACAGCTCCTCCAGCTCCATTTTGACGAGCTCGCGCATTTCATCGTCCAGCTTCTCATTCTGCATGGCCCGTGCCGCCTCGTACTGCTCTACAACACCTTTATATTCCGTATAAGCCTCGTAAGACTCTTGAAGGTCGGATTGCTCCTTGGAGTACTCCCGCAGCTTTTTCGTATCGCTCGTTACATCCGGATCACACAGCAGCTCGCTTAGTTTTTCATAACGGTCCGCAAGTGATTGCAGTCTGTCTAGCATCATCATTCACCCCTTATGTCTCTTCAGATAGTATATAGTTTAGACGTTGAAACGGAAGTGCATAACATCGCCGTCCTGCACCACGTAATCTTTCCCTTCCAGGCGAAGCTGTCCTTTTTCTTTCGCTGCGTTCATCGAGCCCGCATTGACCAAATCATCATAGCTGACAACCTCTGCACGGATAAACCCGCGTTCGAAATCGGTATGGATGACTCCAGCCGCTTGCGGAGCCTTCATGCCCTTGCGGATGGTCCATGCACGAACCTCCTGAACTCCAGCGGTGAAATAAGTATACAAGCCAAGCAGCTTGTAGGCAGCCTTGATCAGACGATTCAAACCGGATTCCTGCAGCCCGAGCTCCTCCAGGAACATCTCTTTGTCTTCGCCTTCAAGCTCGGCAATTTCGGATTCTACCTTGGCGCTGATGGGAACAACCTCTGCTCCTTCCAGAGCAGCGTATTCACGCACCTTTTGTACCAAAGGATTATCATCCGCATTAGCTACTTCTTCTTCGCTCACATTAGCCGCATAGAGCATCGGCTTCATCGTCAGCAGGTGAAGATCGCGGATCAGCAGCTTCTCGTCATCGCTCAAATCTACGCTGCGGGCCGGCTTATCGTTATACAGCGCCTCTTTCACCCGCTCCAGACACTCCACTTCAGCCGCGTATTTTTTGTCGCCGCTTTTCATATTTTTACGGGAACGTTCAATCCGCTTCTCAACTGATTCTACGTCAGCCAGGATCAGCTCCAGGTTGATCGTTTCGATATCGCTGATAGGATTGACCGTACCGGACACGTGTGTAATGTTCTCATCCTGGAAGCAGCGGACAACGTGAACGATAGCGTCCACTTCCCGGATGTGGGCAAGGAACTTGTTGCCCAGTCCTTCGCCGCGGCTAGCGCCCTTAACAAGTCCTGCAATATCTACAAATTCAAATGCCGTAGGAACGACATTTTTAGGAACAACCATCTCCGTCAACTTGACCAGCCGCTCATCGGGAACCTCTACTACCCCTACGTTCGGATCAATCGTACAGAAAGGATAGTTCGCCGACTCAGCGCCCGCTTGCGTAATCGCATTAAATAAAGTGGATTTGCCAACGTTCGGCAGGCCCACGATCCCAGCTTTCAAAGCCATGTATAGGACAACTCCTTAATCATCGTTATTCAATATCCCTAAATAGTTATTATATCGCACATATAGGGTCCCTGTCACCTTGCCTCTTCTATTTCCAGCAAAAATCATGGAATGTGCAGACGCCTCCCACAGGAACCTATATCGTCCAATCTTTATTTCGTTGTCGCTATGGCATTAACGAGGCGAGCAGATCACAGTATAATAGGAGTATCCTCTATTGAAACCAGGTGAGCGCAATGAAAACCCGATGCCAGGATTTAAGTCATGATTCCGATACATTTAAGCACCCTATTATGCTATTCGATGGGGAATGCCGTTTTTGCAGCCGCTCGGTTCAGCTCCTTATCCGGCTGGATCAAAGGGACGTTTTTCGCTTTGCGCAGCTGCAATCCGACACGGCCCAATCCCTGCTTCCACCGGAAATCAAGAACGATCCGTCGATGGATTCCGTCATTTTGCTCGACCAAGGCTTCGTCTATACGCATTCCGACGCTATATTGCAAATTTGCAGACGCTTAGGGCGCGGTTGGGCGTTACTTTCTGTATTAAAGTATGTTCCGGTTTCCTTGCGGGACTTTCTGTACCGTTGGGTGGCCAAAAGACGGTATAAGCTGTTCGGCAAGCAGGAGCACTGCATGATTCCGACTGCTGAAATCCGCCGTAAATTTATATGAGACCGCCTTCCCGGCTACAGGCTCCTTATCCCCATCTGGGGATAGTGATTTGAATAAATCGAGGGAACTTGCGGAACTATCCCCAATTTTCTACAATAAAATGTGCATAACAACCCGGTTATCCACAAGGTTATCCACAGCATGTTAACAAATCGAATACTTGTTCGTCAGCATTGGCCTGTGAATAAGTTGATCATAGAAACGAGGTGCCTGTGTGCAACAACATATCCCTTTTATGAACGCTGCAATTGATGAAGCCCGCAAAGCCGAGGCACTGCTCGAAGTCCCGATCGGTGCCGTGGTCGTGTGGAATGACACCATTATCGGCCGCGGCCACAATCTCCGCGAGACAACCAAGGATCCACTGGCACATGCTGAGCTCATAGCCATCAAGCAAGCCAGCGAGTATTTGGAGGCATGGCGGCTTCTCGATTGCCGATTATATGTGACTTTGGAGCCCTGCCCCATGTGCGCAGGTGCCATAGTTCAAGCCAGAATTCCGCAGGTCATTTACGGAACAACTGATCCCAAGGCCGGCTGCGCAGGGACCTTGATGAACCTGCTGCAGGAAGAACGGTTTAATCATCGCGTCGAGGTGATTTCCGGTGTCCTTCAGGAGGAATGCAGCAGCATGCTGACCCAGTTTTTCCGCCGTTTAAGAGGGAAGGCATAAGGAGGACAAGTCCATCAGGCTACTATTCCCATAATGGACTTCCTGTTGCGCCAAGAGTCGCCACATTACACAGCCTAAAAACGCTGTACAAGAAAAAAAGCAGGAGATTCGGATGCTCCCGACTCCTGCTTGTTCTATCAAGATATGATACTGTTGTCCAATCCTCTCATCTCCACCTGCACTCCCTCCGGCAGCACTACGGTAACGGTCATCCAAGGATAATAGGATTGCAGCCCCCGCTCCGAAGGAAGCCGTTTGATCTGCACATACATGATCTCGCCGGCCGTATGTACGGAGACCACCTGGTCCTTGTCCAATGGACGTGATTGCTCTCCCCCTTTGATCCGTTCACGAAAGGTTCCGAATACCTGAATGGAGCGTTCCGTCGATTTATCAATTTTCACACTCTGATCTCCTGATTGGACAACGATTTTTTTCACGCCGTCTCCCAGTGCTTCCTTCACTGTCGGCAAATCCCTGGTTTCCTCCGTCGCTCCCAGCATGGATCGAATTTCGCCCAAAATGCCGACAGACGCCAGCAGCGTAAACCCGAGGCAGCCGATGCAGATCACTCCAACAAAGAACAGGCTCATAAAGTCGTAATGAAGCATGCTGTTTTCTTTATTCGAGAATAATAAATAGATAATAATCTCAAGCCCAAGCAAAACAAAGATGATGGGCCACCAGGCGATAAACGCATCGAAGGCCTGGATTCCTCTCCATTGGGACATGAACAGGATGACCCCCAGCAGGATCAAGGTCAAGCCCATCGATAGAGTCCCTACACGCCATTTTTTCATAGGCTATCCGTCCTTTCGATTTTTGCTTCCGATGAGCAGTCGAAGACCGCCGCCGATCAAGATTACGGATACAACAAAGGTCTGAAAATATTGGTGGAACAGTATGGATATCCGTTCTTTGGGGAACATCCGGTCCAAGGCGTTCAGGATCACTTCATCGGCCAAATAATAGCCTCCCAAAACCAGCAAACCTATGCCGACCCATTTTTGATGGTTCATCAACCAATCGACGAAGGGAAGGTCCTTCAGTTCCTCCCGTCCCTGCTTGGAAATCTGCTGCAGCGCGTCAAAGAAGCTATAGAACCATAAAATCGGAATCAAGAACAAGAAAATCGATAAACGAAGCACATCCATAATGTAAATGAGCAGCAGGAACGCGGCCATGAGCTGAAGCCCTCTTTTTTGCAGGCCAAGATACATATGTCCCGCTCCCGGAACGATAGACAGGAAGGTGGCGATCATCTTGCTCTTTCTGCCATCCTCGCGGCTTTCCTGAAAATCCTCGAAGAAGGTCTGGTCTACAAGCGGCTCCCCCCGCTGTTTCTTGTTCAGCTGCTGCACACAATCGAACATGGAGTATAGCCACACGATGGGCAGGATGCACAGAAAAGCCAGAAACCCGTCTCTATGCGTCAGCACTGCGACGAAGATAACCATCGCCAAGGTTCCGAAGAATGCGATTAAGAAAGCTAATCCCCGCTGCATCAGGCCAAGCTGAAAATGTCCGAGACCTGGGATGAACGACAGAACAATGGCGGCAAAACGGTCATTCCCACTGTGCTGTGGTACCATGAGCATTCCGTCTTCCGTGCTCGATGGGGCAGCAGCCAAAGCAGGCACTCGGCCCCGGGCTATTGCTATAACCATATCGATCATATTGACGATACCGAAGAACATGGCAACCCCCATCAGAAAGGCGAGGAATTCGCCGCTACGCCGGTATTCCCCGGTCAGAACCAGCAGAAACATCAAGGAAACCGGCCCAAAAAAACCAATGCCGTAAATAACAGCCCTTACCAAACGATTCAAATATAAGTGCCCCATGCCGGGGATAAAAGATAACAGCAGCGCTGTCATCGCACTTTTAGGTTTCATTATCGCGTTCCCCCTCTTTCATGTTTGGGCTGAATCGAGTCCAATACCCCGATCGTTTTTTCCATTATTTTTTGGGATACGGATGAACGGCTCTCCTCTTGCACCCACGGTCCGGCCTCTATGTTAGTTTCTGCAGAGCCCACCTTATCCATCAAGGTCTGGAAGGTGCTCGTTCCCATCAGCAGCAGCGTAATAACTGCGGCAACGGCATAATGGAACACAGGATGCCTCAGGAAGGACGGGGTCTGACTTGCTTGCCGCCTTTGAACCGGTTTCGGCGCGATCTCTGGTACCCCTGACAGTCTTGGAGTCTGAGATTCGATTCGCTGCATAACCGACTCTACAATGGCCGTCTCCGCTTCCTCTGCAAGCCTTGGGAAGGTATCCGTCGTGAGCTCTAATCCCTGCATGTACTTTTCAAGACACTCGTCACATGTACTGAGATGGGTCTCATACTCTAGTTGTTCTTCGATAGTCAGCTCCTGTCTCGCATACCTGGACCATTCTTCCGTTGTGTAATGCTTCATCCCCACTCTTCCTCCTTCCAATGCTTGCGAATCCACTGCTTGGCCCGGTACAGCTTCGATTCCACCGTTTTTAGGGTAACTCCCTGCTCCAAGGCAATTTGCTGATAGCTTTTATCCTCGATATAAAAGGCTACGACCACATCCCGGTAGTTGTCTGGCAAGTCGTCCAGACACTCCCGAATTCTTTGCCGCCGATGCCTATGCAGCACTTCCTCCTCCACCGTGTGTACGGGATTTACCGGAATCAGCTGCTCAGGCTCGTCGGTCAGCTGCTCTCTTTTTCGTTCAAGGGAACGTTTATAATCTATCGCTTTGTTTACGGTAATTCGGGTAATCCATGTTTTGAAGCCCTGGTGCTGATAGGAGGGGAGAGAAGCATAGATTTTCCACAGTGCTTCCTGCGTCACATCCTCCGCATCCTTGCTTGAATGCAGTACTGAGAACGCAACCTGGTATAAATATTGATTATATTTCTCCATCAGTAAGCGAAATGATTGCACGTCGCCGGCTACAATGCGCTCGATCCACTCTGTTTCTTCTGAAATGGTTCTCCCCCTCCTCTCCGAAAGAATAGACGATACCTCAAGAGTAAACCACTGCACATGACCCAATTATTTTTTGGTGAAAGCTCTGGTATTGTATACCAACAAGAAAGCCCCACCAAAAGTGGGGCATTAGCTCTGAAGGCGATTCAGATATTTTTACGGGGAGTCCCGAAGTTCATAACTGCTTTTAACAGCTGCTTTGTCATGTGACTGATACCGGGTTGCTTTTTATCCAATAACATAATCGGCGTTTGTATTCCCTGCCTTATAGTAGGGATAATCCATCTCTCTTTGCATCTCCATTGCCGTGTCCTTGCAGGAAAAAAGTTCCACGAGGAACAATCCGACGTCGAGGGAGGCCGCGACACCTCCTCCGGTAATCACATTCCCGTCCTTCACGATGCGGGATGCTGCGACTTCCTTGCAGTATGGGGTCAACAGGTCATAAGCAGAAGGATTGCTTGTCGCTCTTTTCCCTTGCAGCCAGCCTGCCGCTCCTAGCAGGAGTGCTCCTGTACATACTGAAACCTTCATGGCTGAATCCTTTGCCGTTTGAAGCCAGCTTATGAAATTCACATCTTTCCTCAAAGTCCTTGTCGCGTAACCTCCCGGCACAAAGATCATATCATACTCTGACAGATCCGGACGAATCTTATTTACTTTTATCGTCATTCCACGATCATCCTTCACTTCTTCCTGGATACCGCACAGATCCCATTGAAGCTCCTCCCTCAGACGGTTCTTATACAAGGAAAGTCTAGTCATGGGCTCGAAAAATCCAACAAAATCAAGCGTCGTCATTTTCTCAAATACAATAAAAGCGATTTTCATCTGACATCACCTTTCTGGCTTTCATAGGATGGGAGGCATTATTGCAGCTGTTGACCCCGCGTAGCGGTACTTCCCTGCAACACAGAACGGCCCGGCAAAAGGAAAAGAAACGGCGCCACTGATTCTAATGTTATCCATAGAAGTTCCTTGAGCTCCTATTCTTTTCATGTCCTCATATCGTCTGCAGCTTCAGTATAGCCCTGGATATGCCCTATCCGCTTCAGCCAATTGGCAACTTTTCAACCCAGCCAATATGAAGATGAAGTATACTGGAGAAAGAGGTGATTGGTATGGCTTGGAAGCCCGACACATTAAGTGATGTCCCCCTATTCCGCCAAATTTATATGCATTATGAGCAGGAGATCATTCGCGGCACTTTGCTGCCTGGCGACCCATTGCCTACAGAGCGCGAATTGGCCTTCAAGCTTGGCATTAATCGCAGTACCGTATCAGCGGCTTATGAGGAGCTTAAAGCTATGGGGCTCGTCCAATCCGTCCAAGGAAGCGGTACCCGGGTATGTGAGTCCATGTGGGATGAAATGCCTTCCCGCACACCGAACTGGGAACGGTACTCCTACCGTCGACCATTTGATCCCACCTCCTCCATTGTCAAAAGAACGATATCGGCATTTGCCTATCCCGGCATCATTAATCTGACTAAGGGAGAGCTTTCCCCCGACCTGATGCCGCTGGACCTGCTGCATCAGCTCGCCTCTGAAATCGACTTCAGCCTTCCGTTTAGCTATTATGCGAATTTCAAAGGGGATTTCGAATTACGGCAAGCGTTATCTGAATTGCTTCAAAGTCATCTGAACCTGACTGCTGATCCAAGCCAAATTCTTATTACGGCGGGAGTCAAGCATGCATTGCATCTTATCTCCCATACGCTGCTTCAGCCTGGTGATGCCGTAGCCGTAGAAGGCCCCAGTTATTTATATGGAATGCAGGTATTCTCACCGGCCGGACTTCGGATGGTCAAGCTCCCGGTGGATAAATACGGCCTTATCCCGGAGAAGCTTCCTGAGCTTTATCATAAGTATCGGGTTCGTATGGTCTTTATCAATCCTACTTACCAAAACCCTACAGGCACTACCCTGCCTTTGGCCCGCAGAAAGAAGCTTATGGAGCTGTGCGAGGAACTGCGTTTACCTATCGTTGAGGATGACCCATATGGTCTCCTTCAGCTCAACAATACATCGGGACCTATTCCCCCTTTAAAAGCATTACAGGGCGGAGAACGGTTTGTCATCTATCTCGGAACCTTATCCAAAATTGCCACCCCCGGTATGCGCATAGGCTGGGTTGTTGCTCCTCCTCCCGTCCTCGCTCAGTTAGCCGAAGCCAAGGACCGCATGGGCTACAGTACAAGCCATCCTGGAGAACGGCTCGCCCGGCATTATTTGACTCATCCTGATTTTTCGGCCCGACTGGACCGCATCTGTGAGGTCTTACGCAAAAGGAGACAGGTGATGCTCCAGGCTATTCGGAAGTACGTGGGGGATGAAGCGGAGATATTTGCTCCACTCTCGCCTGCTGGAGGCTTCTACGTAGGGCTTAAGGTGAAACGACGGGGGTGGACCGATAAAGAGCTTTTGGAGGCTGGAATTCGAGAGGGTGTTATCGTATCGTCAGGCACCATCTATGGGGCCGACAGAGGCTTTATAAGGCTTACTTATGCATCCGTTGACGAGGACCTTATCACGGAAGGGTTGGTACGGTTGGGAAAAGCCCTTCGATAGGAAGCCAGGTAATGTAAGCAAGGAACACTCCGCTTATTACCTTTCGTGCTTTATCGGATGATCGCTTTTTCCCTGCTTTATGCACGATATATATAAAAAAACCTCCTATTCATCATAGAAGGTTTGGTATCTTCATAGTTATCTGGCGCGCCCGATACGATTCGAACGTACGACCTGCAGTTTAGGAAACTGTCGCAAGCCTACGCTATAACTCGAATCCCTTACGGTGCCCTATTCGGTCATTCATACGGTGACACACGGTTTAAACGAATCCCTACAGTTACGTCTATTTTACCCTACGCTAGCAAACGTTTCAAGTAATCGCGGGATTTACTCCCTGAGATAAAAAATATTGCGCGGATTTTTCGAGCACCTGACGAGGGGGTATCGATGGGGGGCCTTGGGGGGTACGCTCGATCGTATTCATTCGTTATACAATCACACCGCGTACAGTCTATTTAACTGTCGGTCATCAGCCGATCACACAAACGTAGTCACAGCGCGAGATCCCGGCGATAAGCGAATACGATTACGCTTATGCATACGATAATGGGCGATATCCATTCGGTATATGCGCATAAATATTCACGTTTACCCCCTGAGTTCGGCGGCCTCTTCCGGTCTGTGCCGCCAGCCCTTGCGGACTTCCGAAGTGTAACAGTTTGTAATCATACGGAATCGGACGCATAAATCCGTAAATCCGCTCCAGCATTGGAGTTTCACAGTATGCAACGCGTTAAATTGTCCGACGTTGTCGGGTTACATAAGTAATCGGAGTTGAAAATTTCGGAGGGCTGCGCGGTCCAGGCGGTCGGTGCAGGAAAATTCGGCTAATGCGGAGTTTTGGGACACGTGGTTCCACACGCTAAATCCGCACCACTCCGCGCCATAACGCCGTTTTACGCTTTTTGTGACTTATTTCGTATCATCCGACTGCGAACCCGACAGCCTGCAGTATCTGTGTAATCTCCGCAACACCAAGGTTTCGCGGATCTGGCGGTCTGTATTCGCGTAGCTTTTCGCCAACAACGCGATTAGTGGCGGCAACTAACTCGCGTCTAAAGTCTGCGCGGTTCCTATAACGGTATAAGGTGCGTCGGTTAATGCCGAGAATATCCGCGATTTCACTTTTACTTTTTCGCCCATACTTGCCGGCTAATAGATCGATAGCTGCGTAATGGATATCGTTTAAAGGCTGGCGGCCTCGTTTATAATTACCCTTGCGCTTTGTAATCTTCATCACCCTCTCGTATTAAAGAAGAAGGAGCCGCACAATATCAGCTCCTCTGTTTCTTTATTGCGGCATCGCCACTTGTCGGTTCAATGCACGCGCTAATTCGCCTGCGATCCTCTCAACGTCCGCTTTTTCCTGAAACGTAACACCATTCATCGTGACATTGACCGTTATATCGCCGCTTTTTCTGCCGCTTCGGTACTCTTCCGCTTGTGGCGCAGG
>NZ_BAABJG010000048.1:0-37821 GCF_039543185.1 Paenibacillus vulneris
AATACACCCCTTAGAATTCATCGGATTAACCAGGGGGTTTTTCCAATGTCTATTCTAAGGGGTGCACACTACATGGAGACCAGGGCTTTTCGCTTGCCATAACGGGCTGGTTATACCCACCACATTTCGCCTAGCGGCTCTCTAATCAATACTTGCTGCAGGTTTTGCACGGCTTTGGTGAAGCCCTCTTCCACAGACATCAATCCATCCTCATGCTCAATGCTGACCACATAATCGTAACCAACCAGACGTAAAGTGCTAATGATGTCTGCCCAGGTTTTAAGATCATGGCCGAAGCCGACGCTGCGGAACTGCCAAGCGCGATCAAGCATCGCCGTATAAGGCTGCATGTCGGTCAAACCGTGTTTATTGACATTAATCGGGTCAATGGTCGTATCCTTGGCATGGAAATGATGGATAGCTCCTGCACGGCCAAGAATTTGAATCGCTTGCACCGGATCGATACCTTGCCACCACATATGGCTCGGATCCAGATTGGCGCCGATGGCATCGCCAGCGGCTTCACGAAGACGCAGCAGAGTAGCCGGAGTGTGAACGGAGAATCCGCCGTGAAGCTCCAGACCGATTTTTACATTGCGATCGGCAGCATATTTCCCTGTCTCGGTCCAGTAAGGAATGACTTTATTAGTCCACTGCCAATCCAAAATTTCCTGATAATCCGGAGGCCAAGGGGCTACAGGCCAGTTCGGGTATTTGGCATTCTCATGATCACCCGGGCAGCCGGAGAATGTATTGACGACAGGCACTTCCAGCTTCTCGGCAAGCTGAATGGTTTTTAGAATCAATTCCTGATGTTCTTGGGAAATGGCTTTTTGCGGGTGAAGCGGATTGGCATGGCAGCTTAGAGCGCTTATAAAGAGCCCGCGGGATTCAATCGCTTGTTTGAACGCTTTCAACTTGCTTTCGTCAGCAAGAAGCACGTCCGGATCGCAATGCGCATTGCCCGGGTAACCGCCTGTACCCAATTCCACTGCATCCAAGCCTTTAGATGCTATAAAGTCCAATGCTTCTTCGAAAGGTTTTTGTCCAAAAAGTACTGTAAAAACGCCTAATTTCATTTGACACCTCCGAAAAAATAGAAAATGTACGCGTGTACGCGATCATTTCGATTATAGCATTGTTTGGCTTCCGCTCCTAGTGCAACTTATGGACAAGTCAAGATATGTGGAAATCAATAGGAAAAAAATAAACTTCGACAGTTTGTCTCGACAGCATTCCCATTTCTTTGCAGGAAGTATCCAGTACAATAATGAAGGCGCCAATTTACTGAGGAAAAGAGGTGTATAGTAAAGCCGAGCAGCGGCGGTGTCGGTCGATCGCGGATGTCAAAACTTTTTGAAGAGAGGGCGGATCAAATATGTATAACAAAGATACCCAAATCGTTGAAACGGTTTCTGGCCAATGGCTTCGTTTCCCTAATCACTTTAAAAAGTCCACATGCTTGGTTGAATTATCCAATCAAATTTCCCTTAATATCGATATCAAGTCGGGCAACGTACACATTCATAAGAAGGACCATAACCAAGTATACCAGCACATCGGCGATGTGTTTATTTCGGCGTCAAGCAATAATCAAATTCAATGTCATGTTTTCCAAACGGCCAATAGTGAAATGATGGATTCGGTATTCTCCGGTCTGCTGCAGACGGGTAACGGGCAAAGCGAGGAAACGCTAGAGAAGGAGGAATCAGCTTGAGAATCCGGTTTCAGGACAAAGAAATTCCGGTTACGTTCGTCTCAAGTGATCATAAAATGATTCCGCAGTTAATTTATGCATTGAAAGCAAAAGGGGATGAGAAGCAGGGCGGTTCCATTGATGTAGAATCCTTGGAACGAATTGAAGTCATTGGAACGGAAGCGTACTTATATTCCAAAGCCAATCCGGGAAAATGCTATCTGGCCCTGTATTAAGCAAAAGAAAAGAGTCTGACGTTCCTAATGAGAGAACGAAAGACTCTTTTTAAAGTTCGGTTTGTCCGGCCTTAGAAAGGCCAATGGAACAAGCCACGGTAAATCTTCAAGACGGTTTCCAGGTTACCGCTATAGACGATTACGGAAAGCGTTACAATGGCTTGGGTCAAGGCACAACGGTATAGGAAATAGGCTCGGGACACCTTTTTCTTGTTGACCGTCGATTTGCCCAGCAAGGTTTCCAGAGCGATGACGATACCATGGTAAAGACCGTAGAAAAAATAAATCCAGCCGAAGCCATGCCACAGGCCGATCAGGACCATAATGAGAATCGACAATGCTGCTCCGGTCCATTTGGTAGGGGCTTTTCGCGTGAAAAACATAAAAATATGATCGCGGAACCAGTCACCGAGTGTTGCGTGCCAATTGCGCCAAAATTGGGTGAGCGTAGGCGATTGAAACGGCTTCTTGAAGTTTTCCGGAATGGTGTAGCCCATAAGCCGGCCAAATCCGATCGCTATGTCGGAATACCCTGAAAAGTCGAAAAATAGCGTAATATAGAACCAAATCATCAGAAAGACGGATTGGTGCGTATACAGCTCCTGATTCTGTACATGATGGAACACATCCGTCATCCAGGTGACGACAACCAGCTTTTTGAACAAGCCGAGAATAATCCGCTTAATCCCTTCCTCCACTTGACTGGAGCTGACCTGATAAGGCTTTTTGGCATCGGCCATAAAGTCACGAAACTTCAGGATTGGCCCGGATGTAAAAGTAGGGACGAACAAGATGTAGTTGGCATAGTCGATCACGGCTGCCCGGGCATCTTTGCCGAAGAAGTAAGCAAAATAATGAGCATCAATGACCTTAAGCACGTTATAGATCAATGTCAGTGCAATGATGGCGTCATAAAGCGGGCTTTCGGTCGGCTCCATGCCGAGAAGCCTCATTCCGGAAACAGCTCCTACATTCAGTACGATGAGCAGGATGAACCAGAACAGTCTCCACTTTTTGACATGGCACAGCCATAAAAAGGCGAAATAGTTCAGCGCGGTATAGATGATATAAAAGAGAAAGAGCTTCTTGCTGAACAGGAGCAAGAAACAAAGATTGAACGCCAGCAGCAAGATTCGCTTGTTGTGCGGCCACCAACGGGTGAGGGCCAGGACGATGATCATTCCGATGAGCGCCATGACCGCGTTCATGTTCATAAAAAACATAGGTTTACTCCTTCGGTCCTTCTAGTAAAGAACCCCGTTCCGTAAATACTCCGTTTTAAAATCCTTCGTAAATAAAAATACCTTTGCCGGTAAAATAGATCAATACCATGATCAGCATTGCCGTATAAACAATCACTTCGATGATTTTGCGAGCGAAAGGAGCCATGCGTCAACCTCCTTCGTAAATACCGGCGCGCCTTCCTGACGGCTTAAGTGAACGAGATCGTGGAAAAGCGACTTGTCGTACTTTTGCAGCAAATCCAATACAGGGACGTTATAGGAGGCTAGCCGCTGATTCACATCCGCCTGCAATCCTGGCATATAACGCGGCAGCTCGTAAGCTTTATTCCACGGCATCCAGACCACACGAAGCTTCAGATGATGCTCTTGGGCGTAGGCGAGTATCCAATCCAGCGCCGCAAGATTCTCCTTATAATCATTGCTGGACATCCAGCCGAAGCGTTGGTCGTATTCGCCCCATTTTTTCTTCAGCTCTTCGTCGGTTTTGTGCCCGAAGTAAAGCTCTTTATCAATCCAACGCGGCTGATAAGCCAAAGGATGCTCCTTACTCAGCTTAAGCGTCTCCGGAAAAGCGGCGCAGCTCTTTATAGCAGAAGCATCCTGCTTGAGAAGCCCCTGATATAACCCGCAGGTGACCTCGGTACCCGTATCCCGGAAATAATCGCGGTAAGCGTACACATAAGGCTGGTACCAAAGCTTAAACCATGGATAAGTGGGGTCGGTTTCCAGGCTGTCGATCATGGTATGGACGTCTATACCGATGACCAGCTCGTCTTCAACATGGAAAAGCTGCCGTTCCAAAATTGCTTTCAGATCGGTCAGCTTGCCGTAGGAGAGTCCCATCTCTATTAATTTGGCGTTCGACTTTTCCTCTATATACGCACCGGTTACAGCCGAATTGCCGAAGAATGCAGGACCGTGATCCTGCCATTGATGGTGGTATAACGTCTTGGTAAAGTCGTTTTTATAAAATCGGCGCGACGTCACCATCGGATCCCACAGGCTGATGAGAAGATCCGACAGGACGAAGACGACGATCAGCAGCAGCACAAAGCTGTTTTTGCGAAAAAAAGCGCTCAGTTTCATAAGGAACCTACATCTTTACAACGATTTTTGCTGCCAAGCATGGTACTGCTCACGGAAAGCGGCAGGCCAATTCGATTCTTCCAATCCGTATTGAGCCAAGAACGCAAATGCCCAACGCTCGATGCCGAAGCCGACGCAGCCGGTGACTGCATTGCGTTTGCCCATCTTGATGTTAAATGCCGTACCGAACGTATTGCTGTGGAAATTGATGGAGCTGCAGGCGATCGATTTGTTAACATAAGGAACCGTCAACCGAAGCTCATATTTCATTTCCTGATTCCGCTGGAAGGATGCCTTGGTTTGGAAATCATTCGTGAAGAACGGGTCGTTAGCGATTTCCAGCATGCTGTCTACATTCCATTCAACGGCCAGCTCTTTGATATATTCGATTGAACGAAGCCGGTTTTCTTTGACGAACTCCGGTTTCCCTACGAAAATAATCTCGCGCATGCTGAAATCGAGCAAGCGGCCGAAATCGCTATGATTGCGCGATTCAAAACGGTGGCATTTGGAGATAGCCGAGACGATAAGACCATCGCCCTCAAGCGTTTCGTTCTGAAGGCCTTCGTAACAGTGGTAGCACGTCGATGGGTTCATCGTAAACTTTGGCTTCGGCATGGTCTGGTTAAGATCCAACGGAGCATCCTGCTTCCAGCCTCCGGCATCGCGAATCGATTGGGAGAAGGATTCAATAATCTCGAGATCCTCGCGCAGATGCGTAAGAAAGTGGATATGCTCCGGGAAGGAGGTGAAGTGATTTGTTTTGTTCAAAGTATCGGCATGAATGACAGCCGGATACGATTCCTCCTTCACTCCTTCGAATCGATTGGCGACCTTGGTCACGAAGGAATAGTCGAAGAAACGCATCAGACTTGAGAACGGCTCGCGGAAAATAAATAAGCCCGGCTCAAGCACTTTAATGATTTTACGGTCTACGAGCTCGGAAATAATGTCGCCTTCATAAGGGGTATCGACTTTATGCTCGAATAAAATATTTTCTTTAAAGCCAAAATCACCCTGCGAGAAACGGGTAATTAAACGGCGTACGTGCGCTTCAATCGCCTCGTTGCCCTTGGCCGAGTCATGAGTGATGTAGATCTTGTTATCGTCAATCCGAATATCGCGGATTTGCTCGTCGATGAAGGCGGCGGCATATTTCAATTGTCCGTGCTGGCTAGAAGCCAATCCCTCTAGGGATACGACGCATTCCATAATCAATTACCTCGCAGTCTTGGTCTGAATGAAATCGGCGATTTCTCGCACTGTATTCATAGAATAAAGCATCAGGTCCTGATTCGTCACTTGGATCCCATAGGTTTTCTCGATATGAGCAATCAACGCGGTAGCTCCGATAGAATCAATATAGCCGTAGTCGAACAAGTGGACATCTACGGTAAAATCGTCATCGTCCTCTTCAATTTCATAGCGGTTGCGGATGTGCTCTTCGAGCTGCTGAAGCAAGTCTTGCATGAAAAGTCCTCCTTTGGAAGTCATCTATGGTTAAATTCGGTATGATGAAAAATTTGGCGGGTAACGCGAGAAATTCCCGCTAGAGCTTGTGCTTGCGGGAATCTTTCGGTCACGAGGCTTCCGTTTCAACGGGCCAAGCCTTCTTAATAACGGATCGTTATTGTTGCCGGCGCTCCGAAGTGAGTCACGGTATACGTCCCGTCCTCCGCTTTATGGTCGATCTGGAGCTGATCTCCTTCGATCGTAAGCGGCTTCGAGCTTTGCAGCTGAATCTGCTGCATGCCGTCCGACTGCCATTCCAGCTTCCACTGGCCTTGCTGCTTGTCCAGCTTATAGGGCACATTGGAACGGAGCAAATGCAGCCGGCCGTCGTCGCTCGAACCGAACCAGACCTTGGTAGCCTGCGGAACGCCTAAATACAGCTTCTGGTTAAGCGTAGTGAACACGTCGGCATCGGTAGAAACCGGGCGGTCTTCGTAAGCCAAGCCGCGTTCAATGACGACGCCAAGCGTCCCTTTGTATTCGGCAGCCTGGACGGGAACATGGTCTGTTGACGGCTTGATCCGTATCGACGGCTCCGTATGGATGCCGATCATCCGTTTCAAATGATCCGCGATGACCTCGATCCACGGCCGGTATACCGTTGTTTGAGTCGTTAAGGTATTAAGGACCGAGCGGGCCAATTGCGGCTCTTTCATAAAGTTATAGCCGTACTGATTGCGGATCTGGTCCAAATATTTGACGAATTCGAGCAAGCCTCCCGGTCCGGCTACGCCATTCGGGAATTTGTATTCAATGTGCTCGAAATAATCGATCGGCAGATCAAGCTGAATATAGGATTGGAACAGATCCTCGGTGGAATACTGCCCAAGTCGAAGCACTGGCGCCGGTGTGCCGAGCAGCATCGGCGGATTCGAAGGCTCGGATGAGCCCTGGTCCGTCATCAGGAATGGCATCCCCCAATTGTATTGAACACCCAAACGAGGTTCATTCGGAATATTGGACGGACGGAAACCGAAGTTGTACCAAATCCCCGCGCCGCGCTCGTTGTTCAACGTCTGCGTACGATCCGGATTGTTGATGCGCCAGGTGTGCTGGTTCGTGCCTGGCATGTTCCACGGAATGTCCAAGGTTTTGAACGATTTTTGCTGGAGGGCAATTTCCTCCTTCTCCTGCTCGTCGCTCGTAAAGTTATGGACAAAAATGTGCGGGTACAGGTCCAGGTAATGATCCTTGTTATATTGAATAAAGGCTTTCAGCTGCTCCGCATAAGGGAACTTGGGATCATCGACGGTAATCGGCATGCCGAATTCCAACTGGCCTACGATAAGATCGTCTTTGCCGTCATGATTCAAGTCATACCACAGCGGCACCGAATTGTGACCGCCTACGAGAGCATGATTGCCGAGCTGGTTCACGGTAGCGCCCTCGACTACGCCAGAAGGCTTCCATGTGCCGTCAGCCTGCTGCAAATAAATACGCAGGTCGCCTTCGACGTTGCCGACCACGAGGTCGGGCCGACCGTCGCCGTTCATGTCACGGATCGACGGCGCGGCGAATCGGGCAGGCAGCTTGAACAGCAGGCTGCCTGCGTCGAAGGCGACGGGCTCCCCGGCTGTGCCGGAGCCCGAGCCGCCGCGGCCCGCGGTGCGGTGGCCGCGATAGAGCGTCACACCGCCGTCCGCATCCCCGACCACGAGGTCGGGTACGCCGTCGGCGGTGATGTCGCCCAG
Source organism: Paenibacillus vulneris (assembly GCF_039543185.1). Taxonomy (NCBI): domain Bacteria; kingdom Bacillati; phylum Bacillota; class Bacilli; order Caryophanales; family Paenibacillaceae; genus Paenibacillus; species Paenibacillus vulneris. Next base: position 7,466 of record NZ_BAABJG010000048.1, read on the forward strand.
AGCCGGAGCCACAGGCGCCGCGGCTCGGATAGGCTTGCCGCCCGCCAATAGCGGGGCGGGCTCGGCAAAGGCGCCGCCGGCTTCGCCATAGGCGACGGCGAGCGTGCCGTCGGACAGCCCGAGTACGAGGTCGGGCTGTCCGTCGCCGTTGAGATCGTACGCCGCAACGCTCGCGTACGCATCGGTCTTGAGCGGCTGACCGTTCTTCAGCCGCAGCGGCTCGCGCTTGCCGAAGGCATCGGGCGCGGTTATGCCGCCGGGCAGGAGCTGCCCGGCATAGGCATCCGGCTGCGTCCCGGTGTTGCGGTAAGCGGAGACGGTGCCGTCGGCCGAGCCGACGATCAGGTCCGGCTTGCCGTCGCCGTTCCAATCGGCGAGAGCGGGATAAGCCCGGAAGGGTTTATCGATCGGATCGCCGAGCGATCGGTAGTCCGGATACAGCGCAAGCTGAATCGGCTTGCCGTCGCCCATGATGCGGGTTCCGCTCGAATAGAACGAGTTCGGCGTCTCCCCGACGAAGGCGGGCTTCTCGTTCGTCCCCGTATTCAAGTGGACGGCCAGCGATTCCTGCCACCGCCCCCAATGGAATGAGGAGCGGACGAGTGTGAAGGACGGCACCTGATTGTACTTCTTCAGGAGTTCGGCCCATTGAATGCCCTCACCGTCGCGAATCGCCTCGATAGCTTCAAAGTGATTTTGATGCGACATGGCGGGCCGGCCATAAGGTCCGAGCACTTTTTTGATGCTGTAGCCGAGCGTTTCCTTGGATACGAAAGCCACATATTCGCTCCGGAACAGCGCGCTTCCCGCGCTGAAGGTAAAGTGAAAATATGGCTCGAGCGGCAGCTGCCCGCGGTCATAATATAACGCGCCTGCGGTCGGCTTCTTGGCTTGATTCGTTTGTTCCGCCAGCTTGGCGAAGCCCAGGCTGGGGTCCATACCGCTGCTCATATCATAGCCGGTAATATAGAAGCGGTTCGGCAGGAGAGCGCTGCTGAAAAAGACGGTCCCTTTTCCGTACCGGTTTAAGGCGTACAGCGCCGTATCATGCAAGGATACGACGGGCTCTGCCGTCGAAGGGATCAAGCCTTTGCCCCACGAAAACCTTTGCAGGTCCGACACTCCATCATGATTGATGTAGTTGTCCATGAACTGCCGGAACAGCTGCTGTATCGCCTGCAAATTCAGCTCGACATCCGGATAGGAGAACGTCTCCGCTCCGGCCGGGGCTGTTTTTGCCGTGCTTGCGGCAAGAGCTTTGGGCGGTGTCAGCTCAACGAGCTCCTTCGCGCCTATAAAGGCCAACGGAAAATCCGCGGCCAATCCATTTTCAAGGAACAGATGCCCTCCCTGCGATACATAGCTTTGAAGCAGCTCGCGCTGCTTGTCTGTTATCGCTTCATGAAGGGAAGGATCCAAATATACGGCTTCATAGCTTTTCAGCTGGTTGAGCGAAAGCTGCTCCAGACTGCGCCGTTCCAATTGCAAATTGGCGATTAACGACTGCTTCAATTGGCCATAGGCAGCCGAGTCATAGCTGTCCCCATTCGATACATAGAGCATGCGAACGGACAGCTCCTTGTCGGAGACGGCCAACCACGCTGCGAGGATAAGCAGGATGCCGATAACGGTGCCTGCGATCCGGGCTTTTGTTAACTTCATGAAATCCCTCAATTATATCTCTGGTTGGACTACCTTGCAATTATAGCATGGATGGCGGGCTTTGTTAACTTTTGTCGGCAGTTCCAGCAGGGTGTCACAAAGGGGGAGAGTTGGGGTGCGGCGTGGTTTTGGATTGGCTTTGTCAGCTGAAAAACGGGGAATGGTCCATCCGATAGGGGAGGCGGCGAACATCTGCTTGTCAGCCTGCGCTGCGCTGCTGCTTTTTCATAGCCTCTCCCGGTCATTGGGCAGATTCCGGCTCGCAGCTTGCTCAATCTGTCTCTCGTGCGGCGGCCAGGCCGTTTCCTCTGCCATTTGCTGGTTTCATTAGCTTTCGAGCCTCCTTTTCTGGTACACTATATAGTTGAAGTGATAAAATCAGACGCGGAATCAGCATTCGGAGGAATGAACATTATATGACGGTAAAAAAATCAGATATTGAGCTGTTGGCGCCTGCCGGAGATTGGGATTGTTTACGTGCGGCTGTCGCTAATGGGGCGGACGCGGTATTTTTCGGTGTGGAGAAATTTAATGCCAGAGCAAGAGCTAACAATTTTGTTACGGATGAGCTGCCGGACATTATGTCCTTTTTGCATTTGTATGGGGTCAAAGGCTTTTTGACGTTTAATATTCTTGTATTTGAGGACGAGCTGGAAGATGCCAAAAAGCTGATCGAAGCCTGTGTCGACGCGGGTGTCGATGCCGTCATCGTTCAGGACTTGGGCTTGGTCAAGATGATCCGCGATATTTCCCCGGATTTCCCGATTCATGGCTCTACTCAAATGACGATAACCTCGCCGGAGGCGGTCGAGTTCACCAAGCCGTTCGATATTGAACGGGTCGTATTGGGACGGGAAAACAATCTGAAGCAAATCAAACAGATCGGGGATCAAGCGAAGCTGCCGATGGAGGTTTTCGTCCACGGGGCCTTGTGCGTTTCTTATTCGGGCCAGTGCCTGACCTCGGAGATGTGGGGCGGACGCTCGGCGAACCGCGGGGAATGCGCGCAAGCCTGTCGTTTGCCGTACGATCTGATGGTGGATGGGGAGCAGAAGCCGATGGGCGATATTGCTTATCTTCTATCTCCCAAGGACCTGGCGGCGCTCGAGCTTGTACCGGAATTGATTGAAGCGGGGGTAACCTCCTTCAAGATTGAAGGGCGGTTAAAAAGCCCCGAATATGTAGCGAACGTAGTAAGCAAATACCGTAAGGCGATCGACCGTTACTTCGAGAACGGAAATGCCAAACCGACCAAGGAGGAGCTGCGGGAGCTGGAGCAAAGCTTCTCGCGCGGCTTCACTTACGGCTTCCTGAAGGGAACGAACAACAAGCAGCTGGTAGAAGGAACTTACCCGAAGAGCCGCGGCGTATACTTGGGACGGGTGAAGCAAATTTTGCGTGACGGTGTCGTATGCGAGCTTGAGGCGCCTGTAAAACGCGGGGACGGTATCTGCTTCGATGCCGGAGATCCGACCAAAAAAGAAGAAGGCGGGCGCGTCTATGACATTCGCCGCAAGGGCGTGAAGCTGGAGGGCGAAGCCGCCGGCGGGCTGATTGAGATTATTCCGGGACGGAACGACGTGAATTTGGGCCGCGTGCATGTAGGAGATCGGATTTGGAAAACGAATGATCCGCATTTGGACAAACGGCTCCGTCAATCCTTCGAGACTGACAAGCCTTACCGTACGTTCCCTGTATCAGTTCAAGTGACTGGCACTCTCGGCGGGTTGCTGAAGAGCCAATGGACCGATGAGCTGACCGGCCATACCGTAACCATTGAGTCCGAGCTACCGCTCGTACAAGCGGAGAAACGCCCGATGGATGCGGCTTTATTCGAAGAGCAGTTCGGCCGTCTTGGCGGTACGATCTTCGAGCTCGACCAGCTGGACGTACAGCTGGATGGTGCGCTGATCGTGCCTATGCGAGAGCTGAACAGCATGCGCCGCCGGGCCGTTGAACAGCTGGAATCGCTGCGCCAGCAGCCGCGCCGGTATGTGAAGCGGCCGGTTGAGGTGATGTCCGATGCTCCGGTCAAGCCGGAAATTCGTCAAGCCCCTCGCTTGACGGCCTTGTGCCGCAACCTGGAGCAGGTGCGCGCCGCACTGCGGACCGATGTCGATATGATCTACGCCGACTTTGAATTTATCAAGCAGTTCCCTGCTGCAGTCGAGGCGGCCCGGGCCGCCGGGAAGCGCATTGCGCTCGCTACGCCGCGAATTCATATGCCAGGTGAAACGGGGTATTTCAAGAACATCACCAATTTGCAGCCTGATGCTGTATTGGTACGCAATACCGGTGCCGTCTACTATTATATGAAGCAGCGCATGGAGCATCCGAATGAGAAGCATCCAGAGCTGATCGGAGACTTTTCTTTGAACATTGCCAACCATAAAACGGCTGCCTTGTTCCTGGAAGCGGGATTACACCGTGTGACTCCGTCGTATGACTTGAATATTCAGCAAATGGTGGACTTGCTTCAGGTAGCGGATACTTCCAAGCTGGAGGTCGTTATTCATCAGCATATGCCTATGTTCCATACGGAGCACTGCGTCTACTGCACGTTCCTGAGCGAAGGGACAGACTATACGAACTGCGGCCGTCCTTGTGAGGAGCATCGTGTATCTCTGCAGGACCGTGTCGGAATGTCCCATCCGGTAAGGGTAGACGAAGGCTGCCGGAACACCGTGTACAACGCTATCGAGCAATCCGGTGCTGAATATATTCGCAACTTCCTTGACATGGGCGTCTCCACCTTCCGGATAGAGTTTTTGGAGGAAACACCGGAGAAGGTATTGGAGGTCATTGATTTGTATCAGCGTGCTCTGCAAGGCTCCATTAGCGGAACACAGGTATGGAAGACACTCAAGGCGACGAACCAGCTCGGCGTAACCCGCGGGCAGCTGGTGAAATAATATTCGCAAAACAGTCGGTATACTAGGGAATTTCCCTGGTTACCGGCTGTTTTTTGCTTGGATTGAACAAAGAGTCTATTTTTGTTATTATATACCTAGATTTACTATGCATAGATTGGCTATGTATAGAAGGAAGATGCTTAGACTATTGCAGGAGGTGCCTTTCATACCATGAGTGTCAACAAAGAATTGCTGAAGGGAAGTACGGGAACCTTAATCCTCACCTTGCTGGACAGGCAAGACCGGTACGGCTACGAATTGATCAAGGAGCTGGAACGCAGCTCGGACGGAACGTTTACGCTGAAGGAAGGAACCTTGTATCCGATTCTTCACGGGATGGAGGCGGAGCAGTGGGTAGAGGCTTATTGGCACGAAGCGGAAGGCCGTAAGCGGAAATACTACAGAATCACCGAAAGCGGGAGAAAGCAGCTGAAGGAGAAGAAGCAGGAATGGCGATTGTTCCGCAATGCGGTCGATCGTGTATTAGGGGAGGGGCAAGGATGATCAACAAGGACAACCATCCAATTATCGACGATTATTTGGACTCGGTTATTCGGCTTGTTAAAGCGAGAGAGCTTCACAAGGACATCCGGCGGGAAATAGCAGATCATCTGGAGGAGCTCGTCAGCTTGAAGCGGGAGGAGGGCAGCAGTGAGGAGGAAGCGGCCCGTTGGGCAGTTAGACAGATGGGAGAGCCGTCGGTCGTGGGGTCAGAGCTCAATAAGGTACATAAACCGCGCATTCCATGGGGATTGATTGGCTGGGTGGCAGTTTGGCTTATCTTTTCGTTTGTCGCCATGTACGCCGTTGAATTAAGCTATGCCGGCATGGAAAGGCGATCTTATATTCCTTTTTTATTGAAAAAAGTGGAGTTTACCGCAATCGGACTTATTCCCATGATTTTACTGTTGTTCTTCGATTATCGCCGAATGCTGAAGCATTCTTGGGTCATGTACAAAGGCACGGCACTGATTACGCTAATTACCGTTCTGTCTGGAACGCAGGTAAACGGGACAAGAGCTTACATTTCGTTGGGGCTTATTCAATTAGATTGGATATCCATCAGTATCTATTTATTTATCATTTCGGCTGCGGGGATACTATGCAACTCGGATTCGAGCCGACGTTCCGGATGGAAGCAGCATCTTCTGCTCATGGTTGTGCCGACTTATCTATATTTGCTTAGCCCATCTCTGTCCTCCATTATTTTGTATGTATGCTCCTATTTGATTTTATTATATTTTGTAACGAAAAGCTGGCGTGTTGTTCTGACCCCTGTATTGTTATTTGGAGCTTTTATGGCTGTCGTTCTATGGGTATCTGAATATAGGCTGCATCGATTCATCGCCTTTTTGAATCCGCATTCGGACCCCAATGGTACTGGATATATTTACATGCAAATTAGTCAGGCTTTACGCTCCGCAGGCTGGTGGGGATATGGTTTGGGTGCAGTATACACAAGGCTTCCGGAAATTCATACAGATAATCTATTCACTTATTTGATATATAGCTTTGGTTGGTTGGGGGGCATGGCGGTTATTGTGTGTGCCGTATTGTTTGCGGTCCAAATGCTTCAAGCGTTTGCTAACGTTAGAGATCGCTATGGAAAAATACTCATCGGAGGGCTTGGGGGGTTACTTGTCCTCCAATTTATTTGGAATATTGGGATGGCGGCGGGTGTCCTTCCAATAGTGGGTGGGATTTCCCTTCCTTTTTTAAGCTACGGCGGCAGTCATCTGCTTGCGGAGATGGCGGCTATGGGGATTATGTTTAGTGTTTACCGGCGTAAGGATATGATTCGAACTCGTGCATAAAAGATAGAGCGAAACGGCGGCCAGACGGATATGGGCTGCGTTTCGTTCTTTTTTTATGTATTCCTTCAAATAGGGTCACAACCTGACAAAAAAATTTGTGGTCTATAAGAAAAAAGACCTAAAATAGCGAATTTTGTAAGATATTTGTAAGGGATCATATAGTACACTTGATCCAAGTGCTATTGCCAGAATCTGTAATGGGGGATGTCGGCAGGCACAATCGTTCATTGACAATTTTATAGGAGGAGAAACCATGTTTGACAAACAAGGACGCAGTAAGATGAGCGCTCTTCTTGTGGTTGCGATGCTGTTTAGCATGCTGATGCCTGCTATGGCTTTCGGTGCGACGGCTGCGCAGCTCAAGGATACGGCTGATTCTTACGCCCAAAAGGAAATTCAATCGTTAGTCGATTCTGGTATCATCTCTGGCTACGAGGACGGCACGTTCCAGCCTCGCAAAGCGATGACTCGTGCGGAATTGGCGAAAATTATCGTTCTTTCACTTGGACTTAAAGAAAACCCAGATAAAGCCGCAGCCTTCACGGATGTGGACAAAAGCAGCTGGTACAGAGGGTTTGTAGGCGCTCTGGTAGAGTCCGGTATTACTCAAGGCACTTCGGATACTACGTTTGCTCCGGATGCCAAAGTGACACGCGAAGAGCTTGTCGTATTTTTCATACGGGCTATGAAGCTGGAGGAAACTGCTAAGAAGCTGACAGCGGATGCGAAACTGTCCGACTTGAAGGAAGTTTCCAGCTGGGCTCAGGCACATGTTTCTCTAGCTTTCAAAGTGGGCTTTGTTAACGGTCTGGAGGACAAGGACGGATCTTTGAAATTTGCACCAAAGGATAACGCAGAGCGTCAAGCGTTGGCACGTCTTGCTTACGAGTTCAAAACGAACAAAGATAAGTATGTCGCCAAAGCGAATGAGCTTGCAGCTTCCAAGGGCGTAGAAGGTCCAATCAGCTCTGTTTCCGTTGTAAACAATGTAACGATTGAAGTTACGTTCAACGAAGAAATCAGCGCTCCGGATAAAGCCGACTTCACTTTTGATAACGGCTTGACGGTTACCGCTGCAGAGCTGAAAAAAGACAGCAAGAAAATCGTTGTGTTGACTACTGGCGTTCAAACAGCAGGTACGGTGTACAAGCTGAGCTACAAGGGTAAAGACACTGGCAAAACCATTACCGGTGCAAGCGCGGCTGTTGGCGGCGGTGGTGGAGGCGGCGGCAGCTCCTCTAGACATAATAGCGGAACTACGCCTGGTCAATTATTGAATCTTGGCGGAACTTATACGAATTTGACACTCACGCAATCGGGAGAATTTGGCCCGGCTGACGGTTTTACTACAACGATTACCGGTACGTTGACTATCAACCCTGGTGAGAATGGCGAAGTGAAGCTGAAAAACATTTCGGCTGCGAATATCGAAGTTCTTTCCGGCAGCGATCAGTCAGTGAAGTTCTCTAAATCCAAAATTACTTCCTTGAAAGTCAATGCACCAAACCAAAGCAAAAAAGTAAGAATCGAAACTCTGGAAGGCACTAGCGTTGTAACGACCAGCGTATATTCCCAAGCTATTCTGGAAGGTACAGCAGGTACGCTCGGCAACGTAATCGTTGGTCCGGAAGCAGCAGGCAAAACGGTAGCGCTGAAAGGGAATATCGGCAATGTGAAGGTCACTGCTGCCAACGCGGATATTCAGCTTCTTCCTACTGCAGCAGGTGGAGCTACAACTGTAAACGACTTGGAAGTTGCAGCTAATGCAAAAGTAACTACTGATGCGAAAGCGACATTGAAGTCCATCACAATCACAGCTCCAAAAGCATCCGTAGAGTTGAACGGTGCAGGTGCGGTTCAATCCGTGACTGTCTCTCAAGCTGCTGAAGGTGCTACCTTAACGGTAGGCGCTTCGTCCAACATTCAAAGCATTGAAATTAACGCAAACATTACTTTGGCCGGCGACCCTGCTAAACTTAGCGGAATCGAAATCAAAGTAGCTGAAGGCGTAACGGTAAGCTTCTCCGATACGATTAAAGACGGATTGAAGAAAGCAGCTATCGATGCCATCATGACTATCAAAGATTTCCAAGAATATAGCTTGGAGCAAGAACAACTGATCCATGCAGTTGGTATCGCTGTTAACAACGCTTTGACAGCAGGCGTTGCAGAGGCAGATATTACTGGTTATGACAAATACGTTGCAGCGAACAAGCTGATTCAAACGCTGAAGGCTGAGATTTTGAATCAATTGGATGCTGAGAAAGCACATCTTGATTGGCTGCAGCAGGATATTCGTACAAGCCTTGAGCTGCCGGTATTGGGAATTTACGATTCTGTAATCGCGTGGTCATCTTCCGATTCTCATGTTATTTCTATTGAAGCAATGGAAGGAACAACTCAATTCGTCCTGGGCCGTGTTGTTCGTCCGGAAGCGGGACAACCTGACGCGGTTGTAACCCTGACTGCAACAATAACCAAAAATGGTTTGACTGTAACGAGAGAATTTACGCTCACCATCAAAGCTCAAACCAACTTGCCTGAAGTTCTTGATGTTTCTGCGGCGTACTTCGCAAACGAAGGAATTTATATCAAAGGTATCGTTGAAAATGCAACGGACGTTAAGATCACTCTGGTGTCCCCGGATGGCGTGGGATCCGATTTCCGTGTGGGTACAGGCGTTGAATTGATAGACAATTATTTTAGATTCGTACATAGCGGTAGTCTGGCTAATGGCGAATGGACGTACAAAGTAACGGCAATTTCCGGATCTGCGGTATCAGCTACGGTAACCGGGACAGTAACGGTAGGATCTGGACCTGTTGAAGAGCAAGTAGCAGCTCCTACAGCTTCTATTGCTTCCGGAACTCAAGTCCCTGCTGGAACTACAGTTCAACTGGAAACCGCTACAGTGGGCGCTTCTGTATACTACACCTTGAATGGAACTGTGCCTACCACGGCAAGCAGCTGGTATACAACCCCAATTGTTATTAATGCGGATCTCAACATTAATGCAGTTGCTTACAAAGACGGCAAATACAGCAGTGTTTCCTCTTTCCGTTACACAGTTGCTCCTTCTAATTCCGTGAGCTCTGTAGTTTACGCAGTTTACTCTACTGATTCATTTGCTAATGGTTCTGTGACAGGAACTGTATACGGTCCTTACAAGAAATTAGCGGAAAATGAATTTAAGGCTCCACTCAGCGCAAAAACAGACTATATCATCGTCAAATTTAGCGATTCTATCGAATCAGACTCTTTTAATGGCGAGCTTCAAGTTACCAATGTGAAAGTTAATGGACAAACTGTTGGAGCCTCCGTATACGAGAGCGTATACCTGGTATTCCCGACCGAAGGCCTAACTGTAACAGACAACGTATACAGAATTACCGGTTTAGAGAAGATCGATACTAACAACGAGATTCACCCTATCGCTCCAATTGATCTTAAACTAACTCAATAAAGAGTGTGATTTCATTCGGGTCAACCTTCGGGTTGACTCTTTTTTTCATCTTTCTCGCCATTCATGTAAATAAACGATATAGGGGGCAACATGAATCAAAACAAACTGGCACTGATCCTTATCCCTATCCTAGTTATTGCAGCCGCTTGGTTTATTTACCCCGCTCTAACCAAGCAGAACGAATCCGTACATGCCGACGCGCAGGAATATGCGGAAGCCCTGTCCTTGATTCAACAGGGGAAGCTCGATGCAGCTCGAAAAAAGCTGGAAACGGGAATGTTGAAGGAACCCTCGGAGGGAAAATATGATTTTGCCCTGGGCAATATCGACCGATTGCAGTCCAACATGGATCAGGCACTCGTTCATTACGCAAAGGCCGTTCAGAAGACTCCCCAACTGACGGAAGCCTACAACAACATGACGGCTATTTATATGCTGCAGCAAAAGAATGACGATGCTTTAACTACGGTGAATGACGGACTGAAGCAGGATCCCAAGGACAAGGAGCTGCTATTTAAAAAGGGTCAGCTGTTATATTTGAAGGCGAACTACGCGCAGGCTGTCGAGGTGCTTCAACCCTTGGTTCATGACGCAGAGTATGTTGAGGCGTATCGTTTTATTGCCCTTTCCTATGTCAAACAAAATGACCGCGCGCAAGCATTGCAGGCTTTGAAAGCTTATTTACAGAAGTCTCCCCAAGGAAGTCAAGGTCGTACCGAGCTGGAACAGCTTCTTGCCGATTTGGAAAAGTAAAAGAGAGGGGTACCTCTCTTTTATCCGCATAGGAAAAGGGGAAAAGGTACTTTTCTTTGAAGCGATAAACTTCTCGTAAAACAAGGCCCATCTTCAAGAAAGTTTTTCTTATTGATCAGGAAGGAATAACAGTATGGCTGTCGAATTGATCTTACAAGTCCTAAGAACTATTTTTCTTTTGATGAGAGTGATTATATATGGACCATAGACCTATATTCAATGTGAGCCCTGAGGATTACACCCATATCATTTTACGAATGGAACGCAGTGTATTGAATGGAGATTCAGTGGATAGGAACGTATTGGAGCAAATTCCAGTTCGTTTGCTTCAAAACTCCCCCTTACTATTAGAGCAGCAGGCCGCAAGCTATTTTCATGAAGGAAACTTAACGGAAGCAAGGGCCGCGGCAAGCATGGCCGTGAGAGGCTTTGCCCAGCAAACCCATGCGCACAGGCTGAATTCGGCACTCTCTCTTCTCTGTATGATAAATGTAAGGCTGGGTGAGCTTCGTGATGCTGAAACGATCCTTGTCTTTTTGAAGGAGCAGTGGGATCGACAGCCGGATGAGCTTGACGGGAGAGCGTGTATGGCATTGGCTAAGGGAGCTTATTTGATCGGAGATCCAGCCAGAGAGAAAGAGTTCGGACTAGCTGCGAAGGAACGGTTTATTCGGCATGGGCAGCTCGGGGAAGCGGTACAGGCCTGTCTGGACATAGCAGCCGCTCGAACGGTACCCCTTTCCGATCAGGAGATGGCTTCTATTCATTTGTTTGCAGATCAGCAGGCAAGGCTGGACGGTCGATGGGAGCCGAATCGTCAGGTTCTGCGAAGTATGGATTGTATAAGGCAGGGGGATTGGGAGTCGGCCGTTCGATGGCTGCAGCAAGTGGATTCGCAGGCTTTGTCTTACGAACACCGGGCCGGCTGCATATTGAATGAATGCAGAGCTTCTCTTTTCAAAGGCATTTCACTCTCTGAGCAGGAGCGGGAAAGGATTCAGGGCATTGTAAAACAATATGGAAGCGATTTATTCATCCGTTTTGAAGCGTACGGCTTGCTATATCAAAGTGCGAAAATGGATCGACAACACCATCTTGTAAATGAATATTGGCACTGCCTTAGAGCGGCCGCCGATATCACGAGGTACCCATGGCATCAACAATGGATACAACAGCAAGAGAAGCACCAGGAGTCGTCAAGCGCCCTGAGCTGGAAAGTCCAGCTGTTCGGTAAGCTGAGGTTCGTACAAGGCTCACATGAAAGACAGGATCTGGATTGGAAAAGGAAAAAGGCGGTGGAGCTGCTGGTCTATTTATTGATGCAGCCCCAGTTTTCGGCTACCAAAGAGCAGGTGATGGAGGACTTGTTCGGATCGATGTATGTGGACAAAATGGCCAATCAGCTCTATGTCATCGTCCATCAACTGAAGCAGACTTTGAAAAAGGAGCTGGGCTTCGAGCAGGCGGTTATTTTAAAGGATGGGCTCGTACGGTTGCAAGAGCAGTTGGTCAAAGAAACGGATGTGGAACAGTATGAGGCTCTGCTGCGTGAAGCAGACCAGGGGTGGGACCTCTTTCGCTCCAAAGCCATTGATCTGTATAAACAGGCTGCTGCCATGTACAGGGAATTTGCTCCGGAAATCCGTTATGCCGACTGGTCTGAGCGATACAGGACTTCTCTCCAGGATAAGCAGGCGGCAGCGCTGAAGCGATTGGCAAGGGAAGCCAGAGATCACTCTCAGTACGATCTATCGGAAGCCTACTATAAGAATTGGATCGCACTATGCCCTACCCAGGAGGAAGCTTATCAGGGCCTTATTGAGCTCTATGTAATGGATTCCAGGAAGCAGGAAGCATTAATCTATTATCGCAAGTGGGAGAAAATATGCATGGAGGAATTCGGTGTCGATCCGAACCCGGATATGAACACATCCTTCTTATCTTCATGAGTCATGGCACACCATAATGGGGGGCTGAAACGGGATGAGCTTAAGAATAAGAACAGAGGGACCGGCGCTGATTATTGACTTCGCGGGAGCGGTGGATCAGCATGCGGAGGAACGATATCTTCGTCATCGTGATTGGCGTCAAGGATTGGGTGACGGAAGACGCACGCTCATTTTGAACTTTAGCGAAATGAGCTTCATACACAGCACCGGAATCACGATGTTAGTCCGCCTGGCGCAGTACGGCGAAGAAGGGCAGTATCAGACCTTTGCATACGGCCTGTCGGAGCAGTATCATAAGCTTTTCCGCCTCATTGGACTGACGCAGCATATGATGATTTACCCGGATGAATATACGCTGATGCGAAGATTGAAATCACTGGAGGACATTTCGTAGCTTCAAACTTCAATGGTTGATTTTACAATACGGTTCGTCAGAGAGGCTGCCTTTTATCTAAGCCGGCCGAAGAAAATTCTACTCATACCCGCCTTGGACGTATCCTAATGGATAGGTCTTTTTTTGCATTGTAGCTCCTATAGGACAGTGGCAAGAACTTATGTGGTGCAAAATACCATATGCTAGTTCACAATTTAGACACATTTTTTTAAGCTAATTTTCAGATTGGTTTAAGCTGCTTTTATTGTTTTATTTGTATATTGTTGGGGGTTAAGCAGTTGTCATAATGGAAATGGCTTAAGTAGGCGCATATTTCGTTTCGAATGGAGGGTTTCATGCGTGCTTGAGGTAAAGCAGGTAAGTAAGCTGTACGAGAATCAAAGAGGGGTCCACAACATTGATTTTTCCATGAGCCGTGGCGAGATCGTTGGTTTTTTGGGACCGAACGGCGCAGGAAAAACGACTACGATGCGGATGATCACCGGCTATTTGAATCCTACGATGGGATCCATTGCGATCGACGGGTTATCTATGGCCAATCATCCGAAGAAGGCAAGACAAAAGATCGGATATTTACCTGAAACACCTCCGTTATATCCGGAAATGACGGTGGAAGCCTATTTGAAGTTCATTGCCGATTTGCGCGGGATTCCCGGAAGAGAACAGAAAAAGCGCGTCGGAGAAGTTATTGAACGGCTTGGGCTGCAGGGCCGTGAACGGCAGATTATTCGCGGGCTGTCCAAAGGGTACAAGCAGCGGATGGGATTGGCGCAGGCCATTCTGCACAGTCCGGATTTGCTAGTGCTGGACGAGCCGACTTCGGGCCTGGACCCGAAGCAGATTATTGAGATTCGCCAGCTGATTCGAGAGCTGGGCGAGAACCATACGGTGCTGCTGAGCACGCACATTTTGCCGGAAATTAATGCGCTGTGCAACCGCGTATTGATTATTAACCAAGGCCGCATCGTGATGGACGGCCATCCCGATCAGCTGGCTCAATCGATGGGCGAGCGGTTCGAAGTCTCGCTCGAGGTCAAAGGGCCGCGCCAGGCCATACTGGCCGAGCTGCGCGGCATGTCCGCCATCGCCAGCGTGCAGCCGCTGGCGGAAGAACCCGCGGCCGCTGCACCGGCCGCGGAGACCACAGCTGCGCCCGAGCCGGCCGCGGGCGCAGAAGCCACGCAGGCTGAGCCTACGGCCGCGCCTGCATCCACGGTCGAGCCGACCGTGAAAGTGCTTGTGTCCGCGAAGGATAACGCGGACATTCGCGAAGAGATCTTCTACCGCATGGCGGAGCTGCGCTATCCGATCCTGTCGATGAAGAAAGAAAGCTTGAGTCTCGAGGACATCTTCCTCAAGCTGACAACCAATGAAGCGACGGAAGCTTCCGACAACGAGTCGGCCGCGGCACAAGAGGAGGAGGTGACCCCGAATGCGTAGAACTTGGGCGATTTGCAGGAAGGAGCTGCAAATGTATTTTTACTCGCCGACCTCCTATGCGGCGTTTGCATTCTTTTTCTTAATTGTAGGGTACATGTTCAGCTCGAACTTTTTATACTCCATGATGATCGACGTGCGTATGGTGACCAGCCCGGTCAGCTTCCTATATTTGCTCGTGATTCCTTTCTTGACGATGCGTCTTGTCTCCGACGAGCTTCGGCAAGGCACCGATGAGCTGCTGCTCACTTCACCGGCCAGCATTACGGAAATTATTCTCGGCAAATATTTGGCCGCCGTCGTCGTTCAATTGCTTTTGGTCGGAGGATGCTTGCTGTATCCTCTTATTATGAGCTCGTACGGCAAGATCGATCAGCCTGTCATGTGGCTTTCGTTCTTAAGCATGTTCCTGCTCGGAGCGGCCATGATGGCGGTTGGCTTGTTTGCATCCACGCTTTCCTCCCACCAAATGCTCTCCGGCTTGGCGGGTATCGGAATGCTGCTTGTGCTTTGGACGATCGATTGGCTGGGGGATACCGTTGCTACGGGACGGGCCAAAGAATATCTCAGTCTTTTCTCTATCGTCACCAGAGGCAGCAACTTGCAAAAGGGTGTGTTGAATTTCGCAGACATTCTCTTTTACGTGACGCTGGCCATTGTGTTTATCGTGTTGAGCATACAGGTGCTTGAAAGAAAACGTTGGAGATAACCGGCTTTGCCTGAAGGCGCAAGGCGAGAAGGGGGAAAGGCAATTGAATAAGTGGATTCGCGGAACGAATGCGGTCGTGCTATCGCTTGCGGTAATCGGCATCTTCATCGTCCTGACGATTTTTCTTAACTCTACGAAGTCGCTGCAGGTCGATTTGACGCAAAATAAACAATACACTTTATCCGACCAGACGATCAACACGTTAAAATCACTCGACAAAGATGTTCATATTATTGCGTTTACGAGCTCGCAAACGAATTTGACTATGAATCGTGAAGTCGTCGATATGGTGCAGGAATATAAAAAACGCAGCAGTAAAATTGTATTTGACCAGTATGATATGGAGAAGAACCCGGAAATAGCCAATCAGTATCAAGGGATTGATCCTTCCGGCGTCTTGGTCGTCGAGAGCGGCACCCAGAAGAAGATGGTCAATTATTACGACATGTTCCAGGGCTCGGGACAATCCCAGTTTGATTACCAGTTCAGCGGGGAGCAGAAGCTGACGCAAGCCTTGGTGAATTTGAACGTCAAGGACAAAATAACGGTGTATTTCTTGTCCGGGCACAATGAAACGCCGCTGAACCAAATGACCTTGCTGCAAAGCTCGTTGGAGAATGAGAACTATACAGTGAAGGACCTGAACCTGCTTCGCGAGGGTAAAATTCCTGATGATGCGCAGGCCCTGTTCATCATCGGCGCTCAAAACGATCTGAGCGACAAGGAAGCCGAGGTTATCAAGGAATATCTAAAAGGCAACGGCAAGCTGTACATGACGCTTGGCTTTACGGAAAACATGGTGACGACCTGGAAAAACCTGGATTCGATCATGGCCCAATATGGCATTACGGACCAGCACGCCGTAGCCGTAGATTCGAAGCAAAGCCGATTGGTATCCCCGCTCACGATTATTCCTGAGTACGGGTATCATGAAATCACCAACAAGCTGCAGGATAATAACCTGCTCATGCAAATGGGGCTGGCCGTTTCCTTGAATGCAGACCCTGCGGCTGCTGATTACAAGGCGACCAGCATTTTGAAGACGACCGACTCTGCCTACGGCGAGACGGATTTATCCGGGTTGGTTAAAGGAAAAACCAGCAAAGACGACAAGGATATCAAAGGGCCTCTGAATTTGGGTTATGTCGTTGAGACCAAAGACAGCAAGCCTAAGGCCGTTATATTAGGCAGCTTTACGTCCTTAAGGGACGACTTCTTCCAGCAGCAGGGCAATCGCGACTTTGCCTTGAACAGCGTAGGCTGGCTGCAGGAGCAAAAAGAACAAGTGACGATTCGTCCGCGTGAAAATCAACAGCAGCCTGCGATGATTACCGGAGGTCAAGCATTAACCATTTTCTACGGCACTGTACTAGTGTTCCCGTTACTCTTCCTCATCGTGGGCGGCACGATTTGGTGGAGGAGGAGAAAAGGATGAAGAGGCTCATTCCGACGATCATACTGGTACTCATCTGCATAGGCGGTTTCTGGTACGCATCCAGCAAGGACTTTTTCAAGGAGAAGCAGGAGCCTGCTGCATCGCTTGCCAAGGTCAATCAGCAGGATGTAGCGAGCTACACGATCAAAACGGGAGATACCGAGATCGAAATGCAGCAGAAAGACGGTAAATGGACTATGACCAAGCCGTCGGCACTACCCTTGAACGAATACAGCGCCAAAGGCTGGATTGATTCCTTTAACGGGCTAACCAAAGAGTCGACTATTGACGCGGAAGGGAAAGAGCTGACCAAGTATGGATTGGATAAGCCGCAGCAGCAGTTTTCGGTGAAGCTGAACAACGGCACCGTCCAAACGCTTAGCGTAGGCAACGCGATGCTCGTTCCGGGTTATGATTATGCCATGCTCAGCGGCTCTCCCGAGGTATTTAAAATCAGTGATTCCCAAGTGAAGTCGCTTGCCAAGACCCAGCTGGATTTGATGGAGAAAAGCCCGATCCGGCTGGAGTATGAGCAGGTAAGAGGCATCACCGTGGAATGGAAGGGACAGAAGTGGACGCTGACGAAGACGGACACGGATAAAAAATCCTACGAAGCGAATTGGAAGCTGGGCGATAAAGAATTGAAAGGCTCTGATGCCAGCTCTTATCTGGATAAAGTGCAGTTCTTGTCGACCGAACAGCTTGCCAAACCGGCGGATCAGGTGAAGATGGATGCACCGGAGCTTCGGCTGGAGGTTAAATACGCCGATGCGTCCAATAAAGAGACTACGGTAGTCTACTTGGGCAAGGTGGATAAGGATAACCTCTGGCTTACCCAGCAAGGCGGCCAATGGGCGTACTCCCTGCCTGTAACATCGATCGAGGAGCTGGCGGATAAGTATAAGCAGCCTCCTCAACCGCCTGAACAACCGGCGCAGTCGCCATCGCCATCACCATCGGCAGAACCGTCGCAATCCCAATAATCAAGGCTTGGCCTATCGCCCCCTCTTGTTATTACAGGAGGAGGGCGTTTTTTTTATTCCAACTTTGGAAAGATCCTGCACATAGTTTTCCACATCTTGGGCAACCTAGACTTGTCAAAACGAAAGGAGGACAAATCGATGTTTACTCAGCAAGGGCAGCAACAGCAGCAAGGTATGAACACGGTCAGCTCCAAGGAATTGGCGTACATAACCGACAGCTTGAAAAACGAAGATTTACTGGCTAAATTGGCCGTCCACGGATTGGCGGACTGTCAGTCTCCGCAGCTGAAGCAGAAGCTGGCGCAGATTGCCCAGGATCGTCTGCATCATTCCGATCAATTGCTTAGAACACTGCAGCAGCAAACGCAAATGACTCACTAAATGACGCAGGAGGTGCACATCTGATGTATCAACAGCAAAATTATATGAATCAACCGACCCATCAGCATACGCCGCTTCAAGAGCAGGATTGGGGCAACCTGGTTTTGTCCGAGCTGAAGCGTACGGCTCGTGAATACACGACGGCCGCTTTGGAAGCAACCCACCCGGCGATCCGCCAAACGTTCCAAAGCTTGTCCCAAAGAACGATGCAGGAGCAGGCAGAATTATATCAGGTTT
The DNA here is from genome assembly GCF_039543185.1 of Paenibacillus vulneris. Classification (NCBI taxonomy): domain Bacteria; kingdom Bacillati; phylum Bacillota; class Bacilli; order Caryophanales; family Paenibacillaceae; genus Paenibacillus; species Paenibacillus vulneris. The sequence continues at coordinate 25,595 of NZ_BAABJG010000048.1, forward strand.
TATCCCAATTGAACGGATATGGTTCTGTACAATTGGCGAATCAGCAGGAGATTCATCAAGAGATTCAGCAGCAGGTTCAGAAGGTTGAGCAGCTGCAATCCATCGTTCAACGTTCGATCCAGAGCGCCAATATGAATGCCGGCATCATGTACCAGCAGCAGCCGATGTATAACGCGAACCCTCAATTTCAGCAGCAGCCGTCTTTTTCCGGTTATGAAGCAGGCGGTTATGCGGGAATGGGTTCGGGGGCTTACCAACAGCCATCTTCTCAAACACAAGGGTATGGACAAGGGGGCTTCGGTTCCGCTTACGGCTCGTCCGTCGGCAGCTCGATACACAGCCAGGGCGCGGGCTTCGGCAGCACCGCGGGAAGCGGGATGACAGGCATGAGCCAGAATCAAAATCCGATTTCGCAAAGCATTGCCAATGAATATACCGGCTCGGCTTACAAAACAACGTCGGCAGGTACAGCTACTGGTACGTCCACGCAGTCTCTGGGCGGGTCCTCGACTGCCAAGTATGGCAGTGGTAATGAGTCTTACTCGGCTGTAACGGCATCCGATTCCCGAGGCGGTAACAGCTACAACTGGACGGATGATAACGCTGGTGCAGCAAGCAGCAGTGCGGCACATACAACAAGCAATCGTGGCGGCAACAGCTTTGACTGGCACGATTCCGACGATCAGTCTAGCGCCTCCTCTTCCTTGTCTGCTTCTCATGATAAATCGTCATCCTTCGGCAGCGGAAAGTTCATGTAATACTCCCGAGGGTACCATAAGGCCCCTGCATATATTGCAGGGGTTTTCTATAGTTTTGTGCTCTCCCCCCAAAACCGGAATTTGCTTCGAAGCGCAGGCCCCACTCTGCAGGGTTCTTTCGTTCGCTGCAACCCATGGAAAGAAGTATAATGAAACTGGTTGAAAAAAATGCTTTATTAGTGGGGTGTGTTCCTTGTATCGGATTCTTATTGTGGAGGATGACGATAAAATCGCATCGATTTTGCAATCGTATATGGAGCGGTATGGCTATTCGCCGCAGAGAGCGACTGATTTTCGGGATATCAAGCAGCAATTTATGACACATAAGCCGGATCTGGTATTGCTGGACATTAACCTGCCGCATTATGACGGGTTTTATTGGTGCCGGCAAATCCGGAGCGTGTCGAATGTGCCTATTATATTTTTATCCGCACGCGTCGGGGAGATGGATCAGGTGATGGCTATCGAGAATGGCGGTGACGATTATATTACGAAGCCGTTCCATTTGGATGTGGTCATTGCCAAGGTAAAAAGCGTGCTGAGAAGAACCTACGGAGAATATGCGGGAGCGAACCCAATGCCGAGGGATACTATGAATGTAGCGGGTTTGATTCTGGATACCTCCAAAAACACGATGGAGTGGAACGGAGTCAAAATGGACTTGTCGCGTAACGAGTTTTTATTGATGAATTGTCTGGCGAGACATGCGGATCGAATCGTGACGCGCGAAACTTTGCTGGAGGCGTTATGGGACGATATTGATTTCGTGGACGATAACACTTTAACTGTGAACGTAACACGTGTGCGCAAAAAGCTGGAGGAGCTCGGCATAGTCAAAGCCATAGAAACGGTACGCGGGCAGGGCTACCGGCTTAATACATCCTGGGGGAGTACGAAGTGAGAGGAATAGACTTTATATCGGACAGGCTAGGCTATATCATCATTTATTTGGTGAATATTGCCCTTGCCCTATGCGTCGTTGAATTGGCTCTGCAACCACAGGGGGTATCGCTCCAAACGGACAATATCGTATATATTATTATTTTATCGTTAGCGGGAGTATGTACTTATTTGCTTATTGATTACGTACGGCAAAGGGAGTACTTTCTCCGGCTGTCTGGGATTCGCAAGCACCATGAGCCTATGGAGCGTATCAGCGGCTTGCCAGTAGGTGTGAAAAAGGAACAAATGATCATGATGGAGCTGGTGCATGAGCTGTACAGCGGGTGCGAGGAGCGGTTGGCGCAATACAGAAAGCAGCAGGAGCAGCATGATGTGTTTATTCGACAGTGGGTTCATCAGATGAAAACACCTGTATCCGTCATCGATCTTCTGACACAGAAGACAGAATCCTCGGAAGAGCATGTTCCGCTGACTGTGCTGCAAAGCATCCAGGAGGAGAACGACCGTTTGGCGCATGGGCTTGATATGATGCTGCAGACCGCGCGTCTGGAGAAGTTTGAGCTGGATGTGCATGTGAAACAAGTCAACCTGGAGCAAACGATCCGAAGTGTCATCAATGAACATAAGAGGGCCTGCATTCGACGCGGAGTATATCCCAAGTTGACGGTCGAAGCTGATGTCCGGTTTGTAGAAACCGATGAGAAGTGGATCGCGGTGATTATTAGGCAAATTGTCACCAATGCCATTAAATATGCCAAGAGAACGGCCGATCCCGCAGACAAGCAGCTTGAGATCAAGCTGTCCAAGGGCAAGGACGGGGTCTGCGCTTCTTTTAGCGATACGGGAATCGGTATCCCGGAGCAGGATTTGCCTCGCGTCTTCGAGCCTTTTTTCACCGGAGAGAATGGCCGGAAGGTAGGGGAGTCGACCGGCATGGGCCTTTATTTGGTCAAGGAGCTTTGCCGCAAGCTTGGACATCGCGTACAGATCGCCTCCATCGAAGGGGAGGGAACGACGGTTACTCTGCATTTTCCGCCTTCTTCGGTGCTTCATGACATTCTTACACGATAGAAAGGTGACAACATTGTAAGAAAGCCGCCTGTTTTGTAAGGTGAATCGATAGCAGCCAGGGCCCTCCTTTTTTTATACTAGAGGCAGTTACGTAAAGAGTGATCGTAAGGAGGCCAGTACATGGCAGTATTAAGAACGGAGAATTTATGCAAAACCTATGGGTCCAAAAACGGCAATGCCTTCTATAGAGCGCTGGATCAAGTACAGCTTGAGGTTCAGGAGGGGGAGTTCGTCGGTGTCATGGGGCCTTCGGGCAGCGGCAAGACGACGCTTCTTAATCTTCTCGCTACCATAGATAAGCCTACTTCAGGACATATCGAAATCAATGGAACGAACCCTAGTAAGCTGAATAATAAGCAGCTTGCTTTATTTCGTCGCAGGCAGCTCGGATTTATATTCCAGGACTTTAATCTGTTGGAGACGCTGAGCATCAAAGAAAACATCATCCTGCCTCTCGTGCTGGAAAATACAAAAGCGGCTGAAATCGAGCGGAAGGTTCAGGAAATTGCCGAAACGCTCAACATTACCCATCTGCTGGATAAGCGCACCTATGAGGTGTCCGGGGGGCAGCAGCAGCGAGCCGCCATAGCCCGTGCCATGATCCATCAGCCTGCTCTCCTGCTGGCAGATGAGCTGACGGGGAACCTCGATTCGAAGGCTGCCAAGGATGTCATGGAGTCGCTTAAGGAAATGAATGAGGAGCGGGGGGCTACCATTCTTATGGTGACTCACGATCCTTTTGCCGCGAGCTATTGCAAACGAATCCTTTTTATAAAGGACGGCAGGCTGTTCAATGAAATTCGCAGAGGCTCCAACAGGCAGGCCTTCTTCCAGCAAATCCTGGATGCCCTAAGCTATTTGGGAGGGAACTTCGATGACTTTTCGACAGCTCGCTCTTAAAAATATTCAGGGCAATTGGCATCGATACATCGCTTTTTTCCTGAGCAGCACTTTTTCCGTCATGATCTTTTACATCTATGCCTCCTTTATCTTTCACCCCGACGTGGTGAACGGAACGATTCAGGCGGCTGCCAAGGTAAGACAGGGAATGGTGGGCTGCGAATTCCTGATCGTGATTTTCTCGTTTTTCTTCGTGCTGTATGCCAGCTTCGCTTTTTTGAAGACGCGCAAGAAGGAGATCGGCCTGCTGACCCTGTTTGGCATGACCCGATCCCAAATTAATAGGCTGGTGCTGTATGAGAATGTCGCCATCGCCATCCTATCCATCGTCGTCGGCTGCGGTCTTGGCACCCTGTTCTCCAAGCTGTTTTTTATGGCTTTAGCCGAGCTCTTGCAAGTGGATAACCCGATACGGTTTCTTATCGTTCCGAAGGCGCTATTTATTACAGCGATCGGTTTTCTGGTGTTGTTTTTCGCCATTACGCTAATTACATTGGTCGGCATGAGCAGGAATCAGGTCATTGAACTGTTAAAGGCGTCCAAGCAGCCCAAAACGATGCCGGTCTCATCCAAATGGCTTGTCCTTTTGTCGGCGGCCTGTCTTATCACAGGGTATTACTTTGCTTATACTACAACTCCAAACAACCTGGTCATTGTGATGCTGCCTGTTATCTTTCTTGTGGTGGTGGGCACGTATTTTCTGTTTACCCAAGCGAGCGTGGCGATCTTGAAACGGCTGCAGCGGCTGCCTCATATTTACTATCGTAACATCCAATTGATTACGATCTCGCAGCTTGTCTTCAAAATGAAGGATAATGCCAGAATCCTGTTTACGGTATCTATTTTAAGCGCGGTTATTTTATCGGCGTCCGGGTCGGTATACATGTTTTATCAAGGCGCTCGGGGGCAGATCCTGGACCATTTTCCCCAAACGATCGGTTATGTGGCTAAAGGCTCTGACATTCCTGCTTCTTTGGAGCCTGAGCGGGTGAAAGAGGTTATGTCCCGTCAAGGGATACAAGTGGATCATCAGATTCAAACGGCGGGCATTCTTACCTCTATACAAATCAAGGCCTTTCATAACAGGGAGATCAAAGCCCTCCTCTTGCCGTATGACCTTTATAACGACTTGGCAAGGCAGAATCAGAGACAAGGCGGTGGCAAGACCAGCATCAGCGTTGAACCGGGTCATGCGCTGATCATCAATCCTTACTCCGAATCCGAGGTGGTCCTCTTTGGAAAAGGCGATTTATTGTCGACGACAGCGGCAGGGTCTGAACTAACGCTGCGAATGGACGGCCAGCTGGACGGTGCTATCTTGAACCCTATATTGGAAGCAACCTATATCGTTCTGCTTAACGATAAGCAATTTCAATCCATACTTAGTTCAACGCCGGAGGAGCGAAAAGCCTCTTATATCGGTTACGAGCTGAAGGACTGGGAAAACGCAAACGGGGCCATCAAGGAGCTGGAAGACAGTCTGACTGCCGAGCAGAAAAAGCGGTTCGCCAATCGGACGGAAGCCTTCTGGGGCATGAAGCAGTTCAGTTCCTTAACGCTGTTCATCGGGATGTTTGTCAGCGTATTATTCTTTATGGCGTCCGGAAGCATGCTGTATTTCAAGCTGTTTACGGAGCTGCAGGAGGATCAGGCTCAGTACAAGGCTTTAACCCGGATCGGCGTCTCCATGCAGGAAATACGCAAAATTACGAATATCCAAATCGGGCTCATCTTCTTTATCCCTGTAGTGGTCGGTAGCATCCACGCCGGATTTGCTTATAAAGCGCTAAGTAATCTCGTCAGTATTTCCGTCTGGAAATACGGATTGGCGATTATGCTGATTTACGCGGTGATGCAGCTGTTTTACTTCCTGCTGACACGACAGGCCTATATGAAACAAATGAAGCATGAATAGAGAAATGGACTAGGAACAAGTGTTCCTGGTCTTTTTCTTTTTAAGCCGGCGAAATGTTGGGGAAAATTGGATAAAAACGGATTTGACACGGTATTCCCGGTAGCATAGACTAGCTGTAGAGAAGGTTGAAATAGTACGTTTTGAAAGCGCCAAATTAAGAACGGAGGCCGTGCATTGCATTCGGATTTTAAGCAGTGGAGTCATATGTTTAAGCTGGACCCGGACCGGGAAATATCGGATGAATGGCTGGAAAAGGTATGTCTTTCGGGAACCGATGCCATTATGGTTGGAGGCTCTACAGGGATTACCTTTGACAATACAGTAGACCTTTTATCGCGGATTAGAAGATACGAGGTGCCTTGTGTACTGGAGGTATCCGATCTGGATGCCATTGTGCCGGGCTTTGACAGGTTTTTTATTCCCATGGTATTGAATGCGGGGAATCCTCAATGGATCGTAGGACATCACCAGAGAGCGCTTCGTGAATACGGAGCTCTATTGGACTGGAGCCAAGTGGCGACGGAAGGATACGTGATATTGAACAAGCAGTCCGCGGCAGCGCAGATAACAGAAGCGAACACGGCGCTGGACATCAAGGATGTCGAGGCCTATGCCAGAATGGCGGACCGCTTGCTGCATTGTCCGGTTTTTTATATGGAATACAGCGGTGTGTTTGGCAATATGGAATGGGTGGCTCGAGTGAAGGGGCTCCTGAAGGACGCGAGATTGTTTTACGGAGGCGGTATTGATAGTCCGGAGAAGGCTTATCAAGCGGCCGCGGCAGCGCATACCGTTATTGTGGGCAATGCCGTCTATGATCAGCCGGAGCAGGCTTTGGCCACCGTACAAGCGGTAAGAGAGGCAAAGGCCGCAAGCAATATGCAGTGAAAGGAATTGAAGTACAATGAACGATACGTTTGACATATTTGCATCCATACAAACCTTGAACCCTCAGCAAAAGAAGGCCGTAGAAACCGTAGACGGCCCATTGTTGATTATGGCGGGAGCGGGCAGCGGTAAAACCCGCGTGTTGACGCACCGGATCGCCTATTTGATAGCCACGAGAAAAGCAGCCCCTTGGAGCATACTGGCCATCACCTTTACGAATAAAGCGGCCAGAGAGATGCAGGAGCGCGTAGGCAAGCTGGTGGGCCCCGGCGGCCAGGACATCTGGGTATCTACGTTTCACTCTATGTGCGTAAGAATTCTTCGCAAGGACATATCGCGCATCGGGTTTTCTTCCAGCTTTACTATTCTGGATTCCGGCGATCAGCTGTCCGTTGTCAAGAACTGCATGAAGGAGCTTAACATCGACTCCAAGAAATTCGAGCCGAAAGCGGTTCAGGCTGCCATCAGTACGGCCAAGAACGAGCTGAAGACGCCGGAAATGCTCGAGAACCTGATCGGGGACTATTTTGACGGCATTGTGGCCAGGGTGTACAAGCTCTACCAGAAAAAGCTGAAGATGAACAACTCTTTGGACTTTGACGACCTGATTATGACCACGATTCAATTGTTCAAGGAAGTTCCGGAAGTGCTGGAGTTTTACCAGAACAAATTCCAATATATCCATGTAGACGAATATCAGGATACGAACCGCGCTCAATATATGCTGTGCCTCATGCTTGCAGACAAGCATAAACGCATTTGTGTCGTAGGGGATAGCGATCAGTCGATCTATCGTTGGCGCGGCGCGGATATCAGCAATATCCTGAACTTTGAGAAGGATTACCCTAACGCGACGACCATATTGCTGGAGCAAAATTACCGGTCGACCTCGAATATCTTGAATGCCGCGAACAAGGTTATTTCCAACAATGCCGGACGCAAGGCCAAGAACCTGTGGACCGATAAGGGCGAGGGCAATAAAATTCGCTTCTATCAAGCGGATTCGGAGCATGAAGAAGGGTACTTTATCACCAATGAAATTAATAAAAATGTAAAAAACGGCAAACGATACGACCAGCATGCGATCTTATACCGTACGAACGCCCAGTCCCGGGTTATAGAGGAAATATTGATCAAATCGGATATTCCTTATCAGATCGTCGGCGGCATCAAGTTCTATGACCGTAAAGAGATCAAGGATATTCTTGCTTACTTGCGGCTTATTTCCAATACGGATGACGATGTAAGCTTTATGAGGATTGTCAATGTACCCAAGCGCGGGATCGGTGATACGACGGTCGATCGCTTAATGGAGGCGGCAGGCAGACGAGGCATTTCGATGTTCGCGATGCTTGAAGAGATCGATGGTCTGGAAATCAGCGGCAAAGCGAAGAACGCACTGAGCGATTTCCGCGAGATGATCGACAATCTGAATCGAATGGTCGAATATTTATCTGTCACCGAACTGACGGAAAAAATGCTGGAGCTCACGGAATACCGGCTGGAGCTGCAGCGTGAGAAAACGATCGAGTCGACGGCCAGGCTTGAAAATATAGATGAGTTCCTGTCCGTTACGATGGAATTTGAAAAGCGCAATGAGGATAAATCGCTCGTTTCCTTCTTGACCGATTTGGCGCTTATTGCCGATATCGACTCGATGAACGATGCCGCGGAGGATGCGGCCGATGCCAATAATTCGGTCGTTCTCATGACGATGCATAGCGCAAAGGGACTGGAATTCCCTATCGTATTTATCATCGGGATGGAGGAGGGCGTGTTCCCTCACAGCCGCGCTTCTAATGATAATGAGGAGCTCGAGGAGGAGCGGCGGCTTGCCTACGTCGGTATTACCCGTGCGGAACAGGAGCTGTTCCTGACCTGCGCCAGAATGCGGACGCTCTTCGGCCGTACGAACATGAACCCTCCATCCCGGTTCTTGAGCGAGATTCCGGAGGAGCTGCTAGAGGCAGCTTCACCTGGAGGGACGATAGGCGGCGGCCGGGCGGTCAGCTCCTGGGGGAGCCGGGAGGGCCGTTACGGCAGCGGAGGCAGCTTCGGCTCCGCCGGGGCTGGAAGCACCTCTACGGCGGTGCCGAGCAAAGCGGCCGGCTTCCGGCCTACCGTGGGAGGCGCCGCTTCATCCGCTGCACGGCCTGGGGCAACCGCCAGCGGTGGCGCAGCCAAGCAGGTCGGCGACTACAAAATGGGCGATAAAGTCTCCCATGGCAAATGGGGAACCGGCGTTGTTGTCGCAATCAAGGGTGCCGGCGATGATACAGAGCTGCAGATCGCCTTTCCGGCGCCCGTCGGAGTCAAACGGCTGCTTGCCAAGTTTGCGCCGATTACCAAGGAAAGCTGAAGTTAGAATGCCCGGGAACGGATTCTATTTGGAGAGGAAGGTTTTCTTTATATGACGGATGCTCTGCAGGCCATGAAAGCCCTCATCGAAGAAATTAACCATCATAATTATTTGTATTACACGAAGGATGAACCAAGTATTAGCGATGCGGAGTACGATAAATTGTACGACCGTCTGGTCGCTATGGAGCGGGAGACGGGAATTACACTGCCCGACTCCCCAACCCAGAGGGTCGGAGACCAGCTCTTGAAAGGCTTCGATGAGCATAAGCACAGATCAAGGCTGTGGAGCTTGGATAAGGCCCAGAATCTCGACGATTTGATGGCGTGGCATACTCGTGCTTCCAAGCTTGTTAACGACTACAACAGCCGCAATCCGGAGAATCCGCTTCCGCCGCTTTCCTTTGTCGTGGAGTTAAAGTTTGACGGGCTGACCCTCAACCTGACTTATGAGAACGGGGCTCTGGTCCAGGCGGCTACGCGCGGGAACGGAGTGGTCGGCGAGGGCATATTGGCTCAGGTTAAGACAATCCGGTCCATTCCGCTGACCATTCCTTATAATGAAGGCATCATTGAAATTCAGGGCGAAGGCATCATGAACCTGTCCGTGCTGGAGGAGTACAACAAAACCGCGGCAGAGCCGCTTAAAAATGCCCGTAACGCAGCTGCAGGGGCGCTTAGAAACCTGAACCCTAAAGTAACGGCGGAACGGAAGCTGAACGCTTATTTTTATAATGTAGGCTATACGGACGGCCTGGCCTTTGAGGACCATCGGGAGATGGTAGATTTCCTGCGGGACAACCGTTTCCGGGTGAGCCCGTTCGTCAAATTTTTCGATTCCATCGAAGCGGTCGTGCAGGAGCTGGAAAGCATCCTTTCGATGCGCAATACCTTCGACTTTTTGATCGACGGACTCGTCGTCAAAATCAACGATATGCGCACGCGGGAAGTGCTCGGCTACACCGATAAATTTCCGCGTTGGGCCGTCGCCTATAAATTCGAGGCGGAAGAGGCAGTTACCACGCTTTTGTCCGTATCCTGGGAAGTGGGCCGAACGGGCAAAATTACCCCTGTAGCCAAGGTCGAGCCTGTCGACATAGCAGGGGTTACAGTACAGAACTGTACGTTGAACAACATCGGCGATATCGAGCGGAAGAACTTGAAGCATGCTCTCGGGAGCCATGTGCTGATTCGCCGTTCCAATGACGTGATTCCGGAAATTCTCGGAAAGGCGACAGACGAACAGGACGGCGAAGAAATTGTCTATCCGGAGCACTGCCCTTCCTGCGGGTCCGTACTCGAACTAAAGGGCGCTCATTTGTTCTGCTTGAACCGTTTGGAGTGTAGGCCTCAGCTGATCGGCCGCATTACCCATTTTGCATCCCGTGACGCTATGGATATCGAGACGTTCAGCATCATGACGGCAGAGCAGTTGTATCAGGAGCTGGATGTTCGCGACCCTGCCGATTTATATGACTTGACCTTCGATGATTTAATCAAGCTGGACAGGTTCGGGGAGAAAAAGGCGAACAAGCTGCTCACCGCTTTTGAGAAGAGCAAGCAGTGCGACTTGGCGTCGTTCTTGTTTGCGCTGGGCATTCCTAATACGGGCAAGACGACGACCAAGGTGCTGGCCGACCATTACCGAAGCCTTCAAAAGCTTATGGAGGCTACGACGGAAGAGCTTGTTACCCTGCAGGACATCGGGGAGATTGTGGCCGAGAGCATTGTCGGTTTCTTCCGCGATCCTGTCATGCAGCGAAGCATTGAGCGTCTGCTCCAAGCAGGGGTGAACCCCGTTAGTGAAGAAGCGCCGGCGGTCGTTAATACGGATAATCCGTTTTTCGGCAAAACGGTCGTTCTGACCGGCACATTGTCCGCCATGAGCCGTGATGAAGCCGGCAAAAAGCTGGAGGCTATGGGGGCTAAGATTACCGGAAGTGTATCCAAAAAGACCGATATTGTCATTGCGGGCGAAAGCGCCGGAAGCAAGCTGACCAAAGCGCAAGAACTCGGCATTCGTGTTATTGACGATGAGCAGGAGCTTCTGCAGCTGCTGGGAATGGCATAAGTTTATTTAGGGGAGGCAGAACGCCTCCTCTTTGGTTGTAAATCAGGCGAGGAGGGATCAAAGGGATGCTTCATATTGTGAATGGAGACAGCTTTGGCTCAACTCTGAAAGAGAGCGGCATAGCGGGAGAGGTTCTTGTATGGCGGGAGTCGTTATACGAAGGGCCTCTTTCGGTTACCTTTACAGATCATGGGACAAGAGAAGCGAGGTTGAACTATTTCGCCGCAAGAGGGGTTCCTGCCAATGTCTTTCGCTCCTATACGGATGATCAGGAAAGCAAACTCCGAGATTGCTTTCGTTATAAGGACATTGTGCTTTGGTTTGAGCACGATTTGTTCGATCAGACCATGCTGATCTATTTGCTTCAATGGTTTCACAAGCATGAGTTCCTTCTGGCTAATACGGATCTTTACCTTGTTTGTATAGATTCATTTCCCGATGTGCACCCTTTTAGAGGGCTCGGGCAGCTTACCCCGCAGCAGACCAGGCAGCTGGACGGAACCTGGGTACCGGTATCCAAAGAACAGCTGGAGCTTGCAGGCCGGGCCTGGAACGCTTATGCATCCTGTGATCCTCGCGATCTAATCAAGCTTTTGAAGGAAGATACTTCTACGCTGCCTTTTTTGGGTAGTTCAATGAAGTGTCACCTTGAACGCTTTCCATCAGTCTTTAACGGTCTGAGCCGTGCAGAGCAAGCTACCTTGGAAGGACTGAGCACCGGATTGGAACGGCTGCCGGATTTGTTTCGCCATATATCGGAATCAATCCCCTCCTACGGGCTGGGAGATGTACAGTACTGGGGCTATGTAAAGGGCCTGTACTTAAAACCGGAACCTCTTATTGAAGTGACAGGTCCGCCTTTGCCGGGCTACATGAGCGAAGGGCCAATCGACTTCGGGCAATGGACGGTCAGAATGACTCCTTTGGGCGAACAAGTGATGTCAGGGCAAGCGGATTTCGTGGAACGAAACGAAGTGAACCGATGGGTAGGCGGGGTTCATCTTTATGGACAAAGAGGGATTTGGCGTTGGGATTCAGCCAATCAGCAGCTTGGTAAAAATTATTTTTAAAAAATAGTTGCATTACCTATCCCGTTTGTGGTACATTACTTTTTGTCGCCGCTGAGGGCTGCAAGGCCTGAAGAGATGACGCAACAAAAAAAGTTAAAAAAAGATGTTGCAATAAGATGTCGATTATGATAAGATAAATTCTTGTCACGGCAAAATGAGTGACATTGAAAGCTCTTTGAAAACTGAACAAATGATGTTTGAATGCCAGTATAACATTGTATCATTTTGAGCTTAAGACAAGCTCTAATATAAGTCACTTCGGTGACACTTTATTGGAGAGTTTGATCCTGGCT
>NZ_BAABJG010000049.1:0-13202 GCF_039543185.1 Paenibacillus vulneris
ACTAACCGGATTCACCAGCAGCTCATAGCCGCCGTTCACTGCACGGCTGCGAGCGTTGTCGATGAGAGCTTGCTCTGAAAGCCGAATGGTAACATTCACGGCAATATCGCCAAGTGCCGCATCGCCGAATTGTTTCGCGATCTCGCTAAGGTCCAGCTGGCTGCTAGGCACCGGATAGATAGCCAGCAAGTTCCCGATTTCCAGGCTCGAGCCGGTATCCTTCAGCTGCTTGACCATGGCCGCCGTTAAGCCTTGTACCTGTACATCGCCGTCACCCGGTACGCGAATCGCCAGATGCTGCGCCCCCCCTTGGGACAAGATGCCGTTGAGCTTATCTCCATCGATCTTCACCGTTGCAACACCGTCTTGCCCTGCCGTTTGTGTTGCAAACGAGGTTTGGTTATCATTCACCGTCGTGACGATGTAGCCGGAATTAGAAGCACTGCCGCCTCCGCCTCCACCGCTTGGCCGGTTATTTCCGGAGGATGTTGCTCTAATGACGGTGATCGTATATTCTTTGATACGGCCATCCCGGTCGGTCACTTTCACCGTTACCGTATTAACACCGGGGTTGAGCGGAAGTGCTGCACTTGTTGCTCCGCTGGCCACTTCGCTGAAGGTACCTCCGTTAACGGCAATTTCGATCTTAGCACCCGGATCGAGCGCTACAGGTGTCCATTGCAGCTGGTATACACTGCCGGACACGGTCATCGAGTAAGCTTCCTTGTCCGATTCGAAGGCCGGGTTCAAGCCACCGTTGGACGGAGTGAGCGAGACCAGCTTGTTCGTGGTCCGGATGATTTCCATCGTATAAGTCGTTTGCTTGCCGTCTGGTCCAGTCACTTGCACCTGAATGGTATTCAAGCCTTCCTTGAGCGGAAGGTTATTCCAGTCCGAAGCACTGACCGGGTTACCATTCAAGGTAATGGCGACTTTGCTACCCGAATGTAGCGCTTGCGGGTCGATACCGACCGTAGTCACTTCGTTCGATACAACTGCTTTATAGTTCAACTGACGTCCGTCGAATGCCGGGGTCAGCGCGATCGGATTGCCGTTCGCATCACCCACTTGGAGCGAGACAAGTCCGAGCTCGCCATTCACTGAAACCAGACGATTGCGCGCATCGTTCAGCGCAGCCAGCGCTGCATTGACCTCAGCTTGTGTTGCATTCGGATCGTTCAATACCTTCTCGGCTTGCTTCAACGCATCCTGCAGCACCTGCCAGCTTTCTGGCGTATAGGCGTTCTTCTCCAGGTTCTCGCTCTTAATGTCGTTTACTTTCGCTTGCAGTGCCGTTTTGTCAACGACAGCGACCGTAAAGGTCTTCGTCTTGGTCACCATCTTGCCATTTTTCGTCGCCGTCACTTCGACCTTGTACTCGCCTGGGGCAAGATCAACGGACGGAGTGAAGCTCCACGTACCATCCCCATTCACAGTAACAGTTGGAGTTGCTACGATATGACCAGCATGATCGTAAACGACGGATGTAACCGTTGACCCCGGTTCGGTTGTTCCTGCAAATTCAGGCTTGGACTCGGTAACGGTTGAGCCGCCTGGTTTGGTGATGACTAGCGCTGTCTCTTTAGTAGCCACGGTCAATGCCTTGGTTTTCTTTGTAGTCTTGCCGTTTTTCACGGCCGTAACCTCAAACGTATAATCGCCATCAGGCAGGTCGGTTTCCGGCGCAAAGCTCCACGTACCATCCCCATTCACAGTAACAGTTGGAGTTGCTACGATATGACCAGCATGATCGTAAACGACGGCCGTAACCGTTGACCCCGGTTCGGTTGTTCCTGCAAATTCAGGCTTGGACTCGGTAACGGTTGAGCCGCTTGGTTTAGTGATAAACAGGGCTGTATCTGGTACAGCCACGGTCAATGCCTTGGTTTTCTTTGCTGTCTTGCCATCTTTCTCTGCAGTGACCTCAAACGTATAATCGCCGTCAGGCAGGTTGGTTCCCGGCGCAAAGCTCCATGTACCGTCCCCCTTCACAGTAACCGTTGGGGTTGCTACGATATGACCACCATGATCGTAAACGATGGCCGTAACCGTTGACCCCGGTTCGGATGTTCCTTTGATCTCCGGCTTAGGGATAGTTACGGTATTGCCGCTTGGCTCCGTGATGGTTAAGGTGGCGAAAAACGGATCTTCCGCATTCCGCGAAAAGTTATCTACTACATTATCGTTGGTACCTTTTAAGTTTCCATTCGTTTTATCGTACTCAACCGCCACAATCCGGCTGCTGTTCACATCGACGCCGTCCGGTAACTTAATGGTTACGATTTTGGCGTTCGTTGTATCGACGAGGATGGATTCAATCGGAATTTGCTGGCCTTCCACGGTGACAGTAAACCCGTCTTTTACATCCGCTGCCGTCAATTTCACCGGATAATCAAACTTAAGTGTGATTGTTTTCGAAGCAGCATCAATACTTGCCGATTCCAGCTTCGGAACTTTTAATACTAGGCCATTCATTGCCGCTGTCAATGCATCTTTTGCCTGATCAATTTGCTTCTGTGTAGCCGTACCGTCTACCAGAACAGCACTGGCATTCGATAACGCCGTTTGGTAAGCGGCCCAGCTTTCTGCTGTGTACTTCTCTTCTACATAAGCAGGGGAACCGCCAACCACTGTTTGCAATTCGTCCCTATATGTTCTGGCAAACGTAAAGTATTTTACATCATTGCTATTGATCTTGACTTCATAACTGCCGCTTAATTTGTTAGCTTCGACAGGGTCATTAAAATTCACTCCGTCTTCACTTGTAAGCAAGTAGTAATTATCAATAGGCGCTGCGGCATCATTTGAAAGTAATTTGAAAGTTACGTTCTGCTCGGTATTATTTTTCCAGTTCGGACTGGCTTCAACCTTAAACACACGTTCCATTCTTTTCAAATAATGTTCTGTCGTTCCGGGCGCATGATTGGTTTTAAGCGTATAATTTGTTGCTGCATTATTATCACTGAACGTAAAGAACGACTTCTCGACATCTATAACAGTCGGATTATCTTCATTCGTTGATTCAAAGTGATCACCATCGCTATCACTATCGCTGTCGCCATTACCTATGGCCACCGCCACCAAGGCCCCGTCTTCTTCCGACCGGGACATTCTTTGGTCCAAAGCTCCATCTTTACCTATCCCGGTAATCCGGTAACCATAACCGGCGTTATTTGCAGCTGTCCACATGGTTGTGGTGCCGTCGCTGGCAATATAATTAACCGGGGTGCTGCCATCTGGACTAGTCAATGTTAGTCCATA
Source organism: Paenibacillus vulneris (assembly GCF_039543185.1). Lineage (NCBI taxonomy): Bacteria > Bacillati > Bacillota > Bacilli > Caryophanales > Paenibacillaceae > Paenibacillus > Paenibacillus vulneris. The sequence continues at coordinate 3,262 of NZ_BAABJG010000049.1, forward strand.
TTTTAATGCAAAGTAGCTGCTCACTTTTTGCCGGTCAATATCGCTTAGCTTATTGTCGAAAACCAGCACCTCAGCAACATTACCATCGTTCATGGGTTGATTATGAGCGCCGCCGATATAGTGATTAAATGTAGTTACTGTATTCCATTGCGTTGTGTTTGTTGAGTCTGATTTCTCTTGATAGCCATTGACAGAAAGGCCCCAATCGCCTACGCCGCTCCAAACATTCAATAAATGTGGTCTAGTTATATCCTTAGTTGGTGTTACTGTTTTCGTAGCAGTAGTACCGAAATCTGCAGTAATGTCTGTTTTGATATATTTCGTGATCCCCGACCTGGCTCCCCCAAGCTCCCATGGGAATCCTCGGGTTCCTGCGATTTGTACAGAGTAAACTTCCCTCTGGTTAGATGCAGGCAGAGTAGAGAACGGCAAATTGGTATCGAACATGACTCTTGAGCCTGTTTGGGGGACAGTTACATCATGATAGTTAATCATTTTTTTTCCCAAATTGGAAAGTAATTGTCCACTACTAGCTGTCGAAGAATAAGGATTCCATTCTCTCGAAGGATCGGCCAGATCCTGAATTTTGTTAATATACTTACCATCAGGTGATATTGGGCTTCCCGCTGCTTCCCAACCTTTCGTCAGCTCAAACCACGAGATTAGATCGGTATCTAATCCGGCTGGAACCATTTGTTTCTCCCTTGCGAAGGTAAACGTAGCAACATTTCCAAATTTATTAGTATTAAGCTGAACTTTACCATTCGTTAGCCGCAAATTCTTATCAAACTTGCCATTGATCAACAGATAGTATGTATATCTCGATTGCATAACTGACTGGTCTAATGACAACGTAATCCCGGCATCCGCCCAGTTATTCGTTTTTTGAACGGTGAACTGACGCGGCATGCTCTTTAGCCCTGTAGGAGCACCTGAGTCGGCAACGTCCTCAGTAAAGTCTGTGCTTTTATTATTGTCGCCAAACATAAAGAACGATCTATCGTTATTTATGTCGAAACCGGTGACCGCCGCATTCGAAGCATCAATCTTATCACCGAGCGCAATAGTTACCAGCGCATTGTCTTCCTGCGAAACGGATTGTTTTTGTTTCAGCGCGCTGGCATCGTCCCGACCGAGTCCGGTAATCCGGTAAGTAGCATCTGTGCTATTCCCAGGATTCCAGAATACTCCTTTATTACTATCGATATATTCCTCGATACCGGTGCCATCCGGCTTCTTGATCGTCAAACCATATTTGATTCCAAGGTAGCTATTGACCTGTTTTCTTTCTTCAGGTTCTAGCGGGCGATTGTATACAATAAGCTCGGAAGTCGCTCCGTTTAAAACCGAACTATGACCAGCGCCAAAATAGTAAGTAGTTGTAATACCCTCTTGCGAATTGAATTTAGAAGGCGTGTAAGGAGTTATGACGGCCGGCTCTCCAATGCGCTTTCCATCCAGAGAGAGAGCCCACTCATGCTTGTTCTCACTGCTGTTAAATAGGTTCGATACATGCATCACATGCGTATTCGTCGAATTCTGCTGGTCGGTATCCAATGAACGGCTTTGGCGGGTAGCGACATCAGTACCAAAATATGAGGAAATTGTATCCCTGGTATATTTTGCCTTTTCGCCAGGAATACTATCTGGAAAGTCGCCACCAAGCTCCCACGGGAACCCCGCATTATTAGTGGCATTGCTTTGCACGGAAAAAACTTCTCTGGATAGATCGTCTACATTAAACTTATTAAGGGAAAGAAAACCATTGGTCGAGCCCTTTGTCAAGCCCGGGTTATAGTTAATCGCATCGGGTTTGTACTGGGCAGTCGAGGCGTTTTGCCAATTTCTTCCTCCTGCCAGATCATTCACATGATGAATTGCACCAGCGACAGTGGGAGCAATCGGGACTGTAGCAGTAGAATACACACTGTCTGCCACACTCAAATTGACCCAAGAAATCAGGCCGTCTGCAACTCCGCCTGGCCCAGTCATCACAGTCGGCGCAGCAGCCGCTTTCTGTGGCACAACGCCGACAATGCTTCCGAACAGCAAGGCTGCGCTGAACGTTAAGTTCATGCCTTTCTTCCACTTTTGTTTAAATCCAAATCTTGCGGACACGCTTATCAAACCTCCTCTTGTTTAAAGTTGCGTCCAAAGTCAACGCAAAGTGTTACAAATTTTATTGCCCAACGAAAAATTTGTTTAGATGATTTCGGTTTTTAAGAACTGAATCATAAAAATTTGGGCATAAATCCCCAGTTCTCCTGGGCAAGTTGGTTGCATTGTCCAGTCTCCTTATTCTTTAATTTAAACTCTTCCTGCAACCAGGTTCTGCACGACCAAACCACTCCCATTCAACTATCGTTTTGCAGGTCCCTTCCTCTGATATCTATGGACACACAAAGAAAGCCAATCCGTTGGCAACCCAGCTACCATCCCAAATTTACTTTGGGGAAGGCCCGCGGCTTTGCGTCCCTGCCTTTCGGTCAGGTTTGCCTTTTTCAGTTGTATTGGCATTACATAATTCTACAAGTCAAAACTGAACAATTTCTGAACAAGTCGGAATTTGTCGAAAATGTCCCGCTCGTTCTAACCGATGACAAAACAAAACAAAACAAAGAAGCATCAAAGACATTGAGTAATTCTTTGATGCTTCTCATAACGCCAACTTTGTGCTTACTTATGATACGGTTCTCCGGCTGTCTGTAACGGCAAGTTCTTTACTGCCCCTCAATGTCTACCTCTAAACCGTTTCATCGCCTCCTCGGTCACCGGCTCGAAGAGGTTAAGAAGGTTGCCGTCGGGATCGCGGAACAGCATAGAACGGTTCCCCCACGGCATCGTGGTCGGTTCCTTTACCCAATTATCGACAAATGGCTTCAAGCGCACATATTCAGCATCGACATCGTCGACGCGGAACTCAATAATGACAGTGCGATTGTTGGCCCCCACAACGGAACCGGCGCCGATTAGCTGCGCTGTCTGGGAGTGGCCGATTGCAAGGGTGCATGATGGCACAACGAGTTCGGCAAATACGGGCGCGGGTCGCTCCGCCGAAACCCCCATGACTTTCTCATAGAACTCGACGAGACGATCCACATCGTCAGTAATGATGCGTACAGAAGCGAAATTCATAACATATCATCCTTCCTAGTAATAATAGGTGCTGTGTCCCACAGCCGTTGCATAACATATTTTTTACTTATCTATCTCCTTTACATTTACATGTCCAATTATAAAAAAAGGCTACTGACAACGTTATGTCAGTAGCGTTTGAGAATTTTTTGGGCTTCCTCACGAATTCGATTTTGGAAAGATTCAGGTTCCAATACTATTACGCCCGCTCCCCAGCCTAGCACCCATTGCAGCAATTCATCCAGCTGACGAACGCGTAAGACCACATCCAATCCATCTTGATGCTCTTTCATATCCTCTATGAAATGATAGTTCGATTCCTTCACCTTATCTGCGATGTCATGATTAAATCGAAGGCAGACTCGCAAGTGGCGATCATCTAAAGGGGTATACTCCCTTAAGTCAAAATGCGCCGGGAGCTCGAATCGTTCGTCCAGTTCGATAAGCTCAGCCATTCGGGACAACCGGAAATGGCGGATGTCTTGGCGCAGATCACACCAGGCCACAAGCATCCAAGACCCTTCAACGAGTACAAGGCCATAGGGAGCGACGGTACGTTCGCTATGGCGGCTTCCCGTAGAATCCGTAATTTTTTTCGAATAATGAAATCGGATCTTTCGCCCATCTAGTAGAGCCCGGCGGATCTTATCGAGATTTTCCCTTTCGTTTGACAGAGCAGCCTGTTTGCCGGGCGCGAGCAATCGCAGCGACTTGCGTATACGGGAGGTCTCACTGCGGACACTGTCTGATAGAGTAACCTCGATTTTCCTCCTAGCAGCCTTAGCTTTATCACGATAATCATCATCGAATCGTTGCTCGATAAAATCTGTTCCTATAAGTAATGTCACGGCTTCCTCAATTGTAAAACGGATCGGAGGTAGAAAATATCCCTCCATTAAGGAATACCCTGCGCCTGTAGTGCCTGTAATAGGCACGCCTGCTTCGCTGAGCGCCTGCATGTCGCGATAGATGGTCCTCACGCTGGTTTCAAATAGTGCCGCCAAATCTTCGGCACGTACCACTTGCCTGCCTTGCAGCTCCAGCACGATGGCCAACAAACGATCTGTTTTGTTCATTGACTGCCCCCTTGCCCTTTTCCCATATATCAATTGCAAATACCATGTGTCTAGCTCTTCTTTAATAATACGGCTTGTACTACTATAAACATAGCTCATTTTTGTTACGCTGCCAGCTTCATTATGAAATTCGCTACTTATGACACGGTTCATCTTAACGGGTCCATCGGCGAAAAATGCGAAGGAGCCTGCCGCGGCACGCTCCTTCGTTTTAATCTTAACTATCAGCACTCATCTCGTAGCCAACAAGCGTTTTAGATTGTCATCAATATATTTATTATCGGCCTTGTTGATGCCGCGACCGGCAAAATGGCCCCAGATCGACTCTATAGGATTAAAAACAGCATTAGGCATTAGCTTAGCCTCGTATTCGTTATCCTCCGCCAGGCAGAAGAGATCTGTGCTCCCTGGCATGACACAAGCTAGCGCTTTAATGCTTTTGAGCGCCTTATCGAAATCTCCGTTATATACGGGGTTTGCACTAATATCTGCATTTTGGCCTGTCCATAACATGGCTAGGACATTGTGCGGATCCATCTTCATAAAGCTATCTTCCCAGACGCCAGCCATAAAATCTGTCAATGAGTCAAACCCCAGCTCACGATAAAGTTCCTCTCTGTAAAACGCCTGTGATACGCCCCATCCCGCATAGACACGGCCAACCGCGCGCATATCAGCAGAAGTCAACTGGTTTAGTTTACTTGAATCGAAGCGGACAGCAGCCATGAGCGAAGCTTTCATCCCCTCCAGGACCACATACGTTTGGGGCCAAGTCTTGGCGACCCCGGCGAAAGGTGCAATTCGTTCCACCATGTCTGGATAACTAGCCCCCCATTGGAATGATTGAATGCCTCCCATTGACCATCCAACGACGAGAGCGATCTTTTGAATGCCGAATTTTTCGGTCACCAGCCGATACTGGAATGTAACGTTGTCATAGATGGTTACCTGCGGAAAATTAGCCCGGTCGAATGGAGGAGGCGTATTACTGGGAGAGGAAGATAACCCGTTGCCCAGCAAATTTGGAACGATAATGAAATATTTCTGCGGATCCAGTGCCATGCCGTTTCCAATCAGCCATTCATTCTGAACATGCCGGTCACCAAAAGCAGTCGGATAGACGATGACATTATCTTTCTTTTCATTCAATTTTCCATAAGTCTTATAAGCAAGAAAAGCGCTCGGTAACGTCACTCCCGATTGCAAGGTTACGTCACCCAAATCAAAAATCTCATATTCCATCGTGTTGTCTCTCCCTTCAAAATGAAATCATCCATTGAGAATGCATTTCTTGTTGTTAGTATAGATCTGTGATACTCTCAATAAAAGTGAATAGATTTCAAAGTAATATTCAATAATTTTGAAAGTAAAAAGGGGGATCGTATGATGGAATTGCGCCAACTGAATACATTCTGTATGGTTGCATCAACTTTAAATTTCAGTCGTGCTGCGGAAGTGCTGAACTACGTCCCCTCCAACGTCACGATGCAAATAAAAGCATTGGAGGATGAGCTAGGTGTTCGTCTCTTTGACCGTTTGGGTAAGCAGCTCGTTCTCACAACGGAGGGCAAACGCTTTTTAACTCATATCCAAGGCGTTCTAAACAAATTGGACGAAGCTCGTAGCGCCGTTCATGACAATGAAAATCTAACCGGAACCCTAACGATAAGTGCCAACGAGGTTATTTGCGCCTATCGGCTTCCAGCTGTCTTTCAACGATTTCGTTCGCAGCATCCGGGAGTTCGTCTGATCTTCCGCTCCGTTCCAAATCAGCAGCTCAAGCAAACGCTCTTTGAGGGAACCGCGGATGTCGTCTTTATGTTGGACGAACCCATTCGCTCAGGCGGACTTGCAGTGGAACCGTTGCTGGAAGAAACTTTTCGCCTTTTCGCCGCTCCAGACCATCCACTCGTGAAACGAACGGTGCTACAGCTGGGAGATTTCAACGGAGAAGTGTTCCTGACGAATGAAAAGGGCTGTCCCTATCGAACCATGTTTGACCGATCATTTGAAAAAGAGGGCATTGATGGGATTACGTATTTGGAGTTTCAAAGTGCCGAAGCCATTAAACAATGTGCAATTTCGGGAATCGGTATTGCCTTTCTTCCTGAAATAACCGTGGAAGCCGAAGTTGAACGGGGCGAACTTGTTGCCCTTCCATGGCAAATTCCGGACTTGCAAGTGTTTACACAGATGTTATGGCATAAAGACAAGTGGCTTTCACCAATCATGTTATCTTTCATTGAAGCAGCAAGGGGGATTCTCCTGCGGGCTATTTGACCCTCGAACATGCAACTGTTAGAGAACGACCGAATAACCCCGTCTTGGATGCAACGGAGCTGAACGATGCTTATTTGGAATAGAGCTAACCAAGCTGAGAACACGTCCAAGATCGGTCGGCGAGAATTCCAAGCCCGTAAGGATTGGCAGCTCAAAATTTCGCCCTACTTATGATACGGTTCTCCACGCCCTTAGCTCAATAAGAACTAGTTTATGCTATGTCATCTTTTTTGTTTGATTAAAATTTTGCTGACACACAGTTGTCAGTTGGGGCTCCTTATAATCGGTATTGTAAATGAGTTCGAATAACTCGCTAATCGCCTAAATAAGGAGGTTTTCCCCGATGTATCAATCCATTCAAGGCTTTATTACCGAATACCAGAATGAGTCCGAATATACGCAAAAAACCCTCAGTTCCTTGACAGACGCGTCATTGAAGCAAGAGATTGCCCCAGGCTTCCGTACACTTGGAACTTTGGCGTGGCACTTAGTGCCTAAAGGTGGGATTCTGACATCAACCGGCCTTAGATTCGAAGCGCCGCCCGAGCATAGCGAGGCTCCTGATTCCGCAGCGGAGATTGCTAAAGCGTATAGCTCCACCTCCGCTGCCCTAATAGAGGCGGTACAATCCCAGTGGACGGACGAGAAGCTGCAAGAATCCGTTACTATGTTCGGACAACAATGGAAGAACGGTTTTACGTTAGGGATTTTCCTCAAGCACGAAATTCACCATCGCGGACAGCTAACCATCTTGATGCGCCAGGCGGGACTTCCTGTCATCGGAATCTACGGTCCCTCCAAGGAAGAGTGGATCAGTATGGGGATGGAAGCCCCGGTTTAAGCATACAAAGGCGCGCTCTTTACTTTCTTGGCAAAAACGCGCACCTTCTATTTTTGAGGTTGCTGGGGCACCAAGCCAACCCGGGCTCGCTAACGTTGCAGCCCGGTTATTGGTTTAACGTGTTTTTGTTAAAGTGTCAGCACTTCCCCTTAACCGCTCTTCCAAAATCAAGCGCAGCTCATCAGGAATCCGTTCAAACTCGACCCCTTTCCCCAAAAACAAAAGCCAATCCGCATAATACTCTAGCGCCTCAACATCGGTCACATCCAGTTGATCATTGAAAATCCCACTCGACTGGAACATCCCTGTAAAGGACAAAATAATCCCCGGCGGGTGCAAGCGCTTAAAGCGCTGAATCCCAGTCGTATCAAGTTTGACAATCAGATTGGACTCACGTGCGCCAAGCCGTTTTTTGCTTAAAATCTCTTGCTCAGACCGTCTCATCTTCTGCTCGGAAATGGCCGAATCCCGCAGCATCTCAACAGGCAAATAACGAAACTCACCGGTATCAAGATCATAAACCTCGACCAGCCAACGAGCGTTTGAGTTAAAAATATGAATCAAAAAAACGTCCATCAACTGCGGCCAGCCAGGACTCGGCTCATACGTCAAGCGCAAGTGCTTATCCCGCACGGCTAGCGAAATCAGCTGGTTCAATTCCGCAGGCGCCGCATCATCGAGTTCCAAAAGATTCGGATTAGCAGGATTTGTATTTTCAAAAAGCAAGATATTATTCAGTTCGATCAGCTCGTCGTGCTGGGTTTGCGACGCGATGCCGATGAGTTTTTCAGTGATGGAGCGGCGATTTTGCAAATAAGGCAGCTGCGAATTTTTCGAGGCGATAAAGCTGATAAATATCGCTTTCAGTTCTTCTGGCGTGAAACGGACGGCGGACAGATACTGATTTTGCAGGACATTGTAGCCGCCCCCGCGCCCAAGCTCGGTCGTCAATGGAAAACCCATCGCCTGAATCTCGTTAATGTCGCGGATCGCCGTCGCGCGAGAAATCTTGAACTCCCGCTGAATCTCTGCAATCGTAAAATGCGCGCGGTTATTGATGAAGCGCATGATCAGGTTCACTCGTTCTGTCTTTTTCATGATTTTATTGTATCAGAAATGTAGCACTAGTACTGATTTTGATTCTGTTTTTGCAATACTTTTTGATATTCGATAAAAGGTATCGTTTTTTGATACATTTAGAGAATAGTATCAATCTTGTAAAAACAAATCCGCTAAGGGAGAGATTAAAATGTCTAACTACTCCATCCAAACCATTTCAGAAAACTACAAAATGACTGCTTTCGGTGTTTTACTTGAAGACTACAACGACTGGGCAGGCAATGCAGCAAAAACTGCAGCAAAAAAAGCTGAAATTACTGAAAACGGCAAGCTTGCCGAACTTCTCACGCTCGCTGACGGGCAAGAATATCAAATCAACTACGTCATCGACGGCAAGGCTTGGCGCGGCTTCGGCGTGATGGGTGCATACGACGTGGAAGGCGCGGTCGTCCTTGACTTCCTCGCTGGGGACTACCTCGTGGTGCCTGGCACAGGCGCTGACAAAGACCGCCTTGCTGAGGAAATAACAGGCAAGGTTTTCGGTGGCCTCCTGCAAGAAATCACAGACTACAAATACGTTGGTCCTGGTAACTCAACATTCGTCAAAGCAGCTGAAGACGGTACATTCTACGGCGAAATGTGGCTTCGTGGAAAAAAAGTAGCAGGCTAATCTCAGTCAAAAGGAGCACTCCCATGGCAAAATATACAGTTGAACATAAGAAATCATTTACATTGACCGCTTATGGTTTTTCAATTCAATCCAATTTCCAAGACGCGCCAGCTTTGCAGAAGGAAAAAGCGGAGTTTTGGGGAGGACTCAAGGCTGACGGGCGTTTTGATAAGCTCAAAGCGGCCGCAAAAGATGATCGCGAATGGTCAGTCAACGAGGTTTATCAAGGCAGACCGTGGAATTATTTCGCGGTAGAAGCTAGCAAATCGGTGGCTGACGCAACACGCATCATCGAGTTTCCAGAGAGCGAGTACATTGTGCTCGCAGGAACCGGTGACAAGGAAACTTTGTTTGATCAGTTGACTTATCGTGCTTTTGGCGAAGTCTTGTCACAAATCACTGACTATGCTTACATCGGCGGTCCCAATGCGACTTATCGCAAAGAAAACGGTGAAGGCACTTTCTACGGCGAATTTTGGGTTCCTGTGGTTAAAAAATAGTAGGCTTTGACCAAAGGGCCACTCCGAAACACACGCGGAGGGCCCTTTTTGAGTTCGCTTTCTTTCAGATACCTTTTCAGTTCGGAGCTCTTTGTACCTAGTTGGGCATATGGATTGGCCTTGGGTCTATGAATGGTGTTATCCCTCCCCCTTATTTGGACCACGAATTATGAGGTTCGAGAAGATAACCTTATTTATGCCAAGAAAAACTGGGGATTTGTGTTCGCATTTGTAGGCATCATCCTCATCCGATTATTTCTTCGGAAAGAGTTGACGGGTTCGCGTTTACAGAGATACAATTATTATTTTATTTGATTCTCCAGTTAACTCAGGAAACTCTTTTAATGCGAACGTACGTTTGGTATACTAAAATCAAACAT
>NZ_BAABJG010000050.1:0-19798 GCF_039543185.1 Paenibacillus vulneris
ACTAACCGGATTCACCAGCAGCTCATAGCCGCCGTTCACTGCACGGCTGCGAGCGTTGTCGATGAGAGCTTTCTCTGAAAGCCGAATGGTAACATTCACGGCAATATCGCCTAGTGCCGCATCGCCGAATTGTTTCGCGATCGCGCTAAGGTCCAACTGGCTGCTAGGCACCGGATAGATGGCCAGCAAGTTCCCGATTTCCAGGCTCGAGCCGGTATCCTTCAATTGCTTGACCATGGCTGCCGTTAAGCCTTGTACCTGTACATCGCCGTCACCCGGTACGCGAATCGCCAGATGCTGCGCGCCCCCTTGGGACAAGATGCCGTTGAGCTTATCTCCATCGATCTTCACGGTAGTTACGTTCCGGTCTCCGACTTTCTCTGTCGTTTGTGTTGCAAACGAGGTTTGGTTATCGTTCACCGTTGTAACGATGTCGCCGGAATTAGAAGCACTGCCGCCTCCGCCTCCACCGCTTGGCCGGTTATTTCCGGAGGATGTTGCTCTAATGACGGTGAGCGTATATTCTTTGATACGGCCATCCCGGTCGGTCACTTTCACCGTTACCGTATTAACACCGGGGTTGAGCGGAAGTGCTGCACTTGTTGCTCCGCTGGCCACTTCGCTGAAGGTACCTCCGTTAACGGCAATTTCGATTTTAGCACCCGGATCGAGCGCTACAGGTGTCCATTGCAGCTGGTATACACTGCCGGACACGGTCATCGAGTAAGCTTCCTTGTCCGATTCGAAGGCCGGGTTCAAGCCGCCGGTGGATGGAGTGAGCGAGACCAGCTTGTTCGTGGTCCGGATGATTTCCAGTGTATAAGTCGTTTGCTTGCCGTCCGTACCGGTCACTTGCACCTGAATGGTGTTCAAGCCTTCCTTGAGCGGAAGCTTGTTCCAGTCCGAAGCACTGACCGGGTTACCGTTCAAGGTAACGGCAACTTTGCTGCCCGGTTGGAGCGCTTGCGGGTCGATACCGATTGCAGTCACTTCGTTCGATACAACTGCTTTATAGTTCAACTGCCGGCCGTCGAATGCCGGAGTCAGTGCGACCGGTTTGCCGTTCGCATCGCCCACTTGGAGCGAGACAAGTCCGGGCTCGCCATTCACCGAAACTAGACGATTGCGCGCATCGTTCAGCGCGGCTAGCGCCGCATTGACCTCAGCTTGCGTTGCATTCGGATCGTTCAATACCTTCTCGGCTTGCTTCAGCGCATCCTGCAGCGCCTGCCAGCTCTCCGGCGTATAGGCTGCCGGGTTCAAAGATTCGCCGCTGATTTCGTCCGCTCTCTTCCGCAGCGCGGATTTGTCAACGGTCTTGCTTGGTTTCGTAATTTCAATTCGATACGTATTCTGCTGGCCGTTCGTGTGAGTAACAACAACTTCAATCACATTCAGACCCGGCTGAAGCGGCAAGTTCGCCCAATCCTCCGCATCTACCGATTGGCCGTTGAAGATCACCTTCACTGTACTATTCTCGTCCGCCGTCTTCGGAGCGATGGCGACGCTATATACGTCTTCCGTTACTGTCGCTTTATAGTTCAAATGCGACTGGCCGTCAAATGCCGGGGTCAACGTTAGAGGTTGGCCGGCTACTGCCGAAGGATTTCCATATACCGCTGCTCCAACACTCGGGTTTAGCTCGCTAAGCACCGGCTCCTTCTTCACAAGATCTTTGCGAGCCGATTCCAAAGCAGCCAATGCATCATCAATCTGCTTCTGAGTGGCATTGGGATTGCCGAGCACATTCTGTGCATTCTTCAGTGCATCGTCTAACGCTTTCCAGCTTTTCGGTGTAAAGTCGACTGCTCGCAAGCTCTCTCGATTGATCTTATCGACCATTGCTTGCAGCTGCGTTTTATCAACAGACGGATCCGCTGCCGATACCGCACCAGTCGCCGCACTCGTCACGCTGCCTACCGCATGCGCATCATCAGCCGTGACAGCCACGGTGATGACTGCTCCCAAGTCGTCCGCAGTTAATGTATAGCTGGACCCCGTCGCATTCGTAATGGCGACTCCGTTACGATACCACTGGTAGGTCGGCACATTACCTGTCGTCGTGTTCGGCGAATATGTAATTCCCGTTACGTTTGCCGTCAACGTCTGACCGACCTTGGCAGTTCCATCGATCGTTACACTGCCTCCCATCACCGGAAGCCCGATAACCTTGGTGGCAGAGATGTTACTAATGACACCGCGGTTATATTCGACAATAACTCCCGGGTCTCTATATGTACTGCTGCCGTGTATATTAAGCACGGGTAAGTAACCTATTTTGGTATTATTTGTATCTAGTAAAAGTGTAAGATGGTCGTAGGATCCATTAGGTACAATCTCATTCGAGGTATCAAGTCCTGTTTGGTAACCCGTTGATACATACCTTGTGTAGTTACCAACAGAAGTGTCCCAATTAGGTGAGTAAGTTTTAGTCGCGCCTATGAAGCTTATAAAGTACCAGCTTCCCGACCAGAAACTCTTAAATTCTTTAAACATACTGGCAATCGCAAGCATTTCTCTAGGATTATCTTTTGCCGGTTCTACAAGATGTCCGTTAATGCTCGCCGCAATAGTCACAGCGTCCTTAAATGTCATGGTACCGTTACTTTCTCTTGCCACATATACAAAATAGCGTCCATTATAAGTACGCACAGAGGTTTTTCCATCGGTCAATGGCGCCCCTGGTGTTACATTGACAATGACATTTTGAGTCTGCCCCGAAACTGGTGTAAATGTCATGTTTCGAATAGCAGCTTGAATGTCTTCATATTTAGTATTACCCGAGAAATTGAACACTCTATTTGCGGGTGTGGATTTATCAGTAGTAATACCATTAATGGTTATACCATTAGTCAACTCAGTAATACCGCTAGACAGAGTTCCAAGTGTAATGGAGCCTCTATCTACAGCCACTGTAAAGTATCCGCCCTTTGTATCAACAACGCCTGTACTTCCGAATGCAGCGTTTGGCAGCTGATAGGTTGCCCCGGTTACTCCAACAGGATTCCCGAGATCAAGTGTCGGCGTTGCCGCTGCTTCTGCTTCTAATGGCTGAAAAGGGATCAGCGTCAATACCATAACGATTGCCATTAGAAGAGACAGCATTCTTCGATTATTTAATTTCAACTTTTGTTCACTCCTTCATATAGAAATTCTCTCTCAAATTTCTCGCGAATCAGAAGAGTTGCCCCTCTCTTCTTTAAGCCATGCCCTTTTCATCTCTCACCTCCAACCAGAATACATTCGACATTAGCAACTCCCTCCTATTTTAGAAATTATTAAAAACCCCCGTCCAAAAGCGGGCATTCGCTAATAGACGGAGGTTTCCGTCGCATTCGACAGCTGGCTGGCATTGGTTCTTGCTTTTACAGCGAGTCCTTAGCCCCTTTAGCTTTGCGTCCCGGCCTTTCGACCGGTTTGCCATTATCGTACGATCTCTTTTCAAATATGTAATAGATAGTTACTCAGCCATGGCATAGAGTATGGGGAAAATTTACGTTCAGGCACTTTAGACCCAACATTTTTATAATATATGACAAATCTGAACAATTTCTGAACAACTCCGACCAGTCGTGTCGGAATATGTCTACCGGTCGGAAAAATAGCATCCTGTTTCAGGCTTGATAATAACGTTTACCTGGTACACGGTTCTAAAATCGAGCTGATCTTCCATTAACGTTTCTTTGTCTTTCCATTCAAATGCGGAGGTGGAAATTCACAGGTTACAGAGACTACAATGGTCTTATATGCACTTTTACACAGTGACCTTTGAGAGAGTAATGTACATTCTCTGCATTTGGCGGCCTAATTGAAAATGTAAGGAAGGTGAACCCTATATGAGAACGAATCGTTCTTCATCCGCATTGGGCGATTTTATCAAATCGCGCAGGGAACGGCTGCAGCCTTCGGAGGCGGGGATACAGCCGCTGCCTGGACGAAGACGTACCCCGGGGCTTCGAAGAGAAGAAGTCTCTTATCTTGCCAATATGAGCGTGACGCTGTATTCGGAGATCGGATGGAAGCATACCAGGATAAGGAAGCTGGCCAATTGGTTAGCCTGATGAAGGGCGAGCTGCCCGGTATTGATATGAGCATGTTTAATAAAATGATTGTCGGCGACCCGGATAAAATGGCGCAGCAGATTATACACCGTGTCGATCAGGGGTATGGCCCTGTACGTATGGCACTTGGCAACGATGCCTATGAACAAATCCGAACAGCCCTGCTGGAAAGACTGGCTGCTTTTGGAAGTACAGAAAGAGCTGGCTTATTCCACGGATGCAGATGATGCGCTAAAGCAGGTTTAAATATCAAAGCCACTCCAGGAACTGGGGTGGTTTTCCCCATTTCTTCTGTCTTTTTTGTCTATCCATTCCATCGGGAGATGGAAACTCACCTGTTGTAGAGATTACAATGTTCTTATATCAACAATGGGTACGGGGGTTGAACAAATGAAAGAAGCGCTTGATTACTTTCTAAATGAAGACCAAGTCTGCAGCGGAACCGAGGATCCTGATGAGGGTATTGATTATATTTTTATGTTAGATCCGGAAGAATGGGCCATTCTAATGGGCGAGTGGAACCATCGTTCGATTTCTTGGAAAAGCGGGGTTACCTATTTTGCAGGCTTTCGCAGACTCCCCGTCAATAAAGAGATTTTGATGAAAGCCATTCATGATGAAGCAACCAGCGTTTACGAACAAGGTCTACTTTCTTTACATCAGACGTTAACTGAGGAATGGGAAGAAACGGGGAGTACATCAGCTGCACTCTCTGAACAAGAAAAGGGGACCGTGTTGGAAAAGCTAACACATACAAGTGATAGCTTCAGAGAGTATCCTGAATATAACGAATTAATAAATTTGTTGACTGATAGATAAGAGATTGGGCATCCTTTGTCCGTACCAATGCATTGTGGAATAAAAACCCAATTATATAAAGTGTTAACATTGCTTGAAATCTTGAATATGATATGTCGTTCGGTATTCAACACCGAAAATAAGTTTGTTTTAAATTTCCTCTTGCTCAATACTTCCTATCCTGATATTATGGAGGAGCATAATTTTTGGAAAGCGAATATTCAATACATGTAGGATCTTTCCAAGCAGATAATCTTTGACCACTTCCTTAGGGAAGTTAAGGCCATACGGACAGCCGGGTCAAATGCCGACTGGCAACTTTCGTTGCCTTATTGATTGAGTTAAAAGCTCAAATTTTATAAGTTGGTTACTTTACAACCGGTGCATACGCACACAACTTGTGAAACGGTCAATAAGAGTGGTAAAAGTAATTATTTGCTATATAGACTCTGATCCTAACATGGTATATTTGAATAGTAAGAGCCTTTCCAACCGATGCGTTTTATGGCTGACTGACAAGCGTGATAAGATTTATCATGTCATGCTTACTGGAAATTATCTTATTATTCGACTATAACAAGCAAGTGTGATGCGCATGGTGCGTGTTTCGCTTGCTTTTTTGTTGCCGTTTTGCAGTAAAAAAAGTTTATACAGTTTATTTAGTTTAATAAGATGAGGAGATTGACAAATGGGAAAAGCACTAATCATCGGCGCCGGCGGCGTAGCATCTGTAGCAGTTCATAAATGCGTTCAAAACAGCGAAGTGTTCGAGGAAATCTGCATCGCCAGCCGTACCAAGTCCAAATGCGACGAGCTGAAAGCCAAATTGGACGGCGGCAAAACCAAAATTACAACTGCACAAGTCGATGCAGACATCGTGGAAGATCTGATCGATCTGATTACCGAATTCAAACCGGATATCGTCATGAACCTGGCTCTTCCTTACCAAGATTTGACGATCATGGAGGCCTGCCTGGCTACCAAAACTCACTATATGGATACGGCAAACTATGAGCCGGAAGATACGGCAAAATTCGAATACAAATGGCAATGGGAATACCGGGAACGCTTCGAAAAAGCAGGAATTACAGCTCTTCTGGGCAGCGGATTCGATCCGGGCGTTACTGGCGTATTCTCCGCTTATGCGTTGAAACACTATTTTGACGAAATTGAATATATCGACATTCTGGATTGCAACGGCGGGGATCACGGCTATCCTTTCGCAACCAACTTCAATCCGGAAATCAACATCCGTGAAGTGTCTGCTAACGGACGCTACTGGGAAAACGGGGAATGGATCGAAACGAAGCCGATGGAAATCAAACGCGAGTATAACTTCGCGGAAGTCGGCCAAAAGGATATGTATTTGCTGTACCATGAAGAGCTTGAATCCCTTGCGCAAAACATCCCTGGACTGAAACGCATTCGTTTCTTCATGACTTTCGGTCAAAGCTATCTTATGCACTTAAAGGCACTTGAAAACGTGGGAATGACCTCCATCGAACCGATTGAATACGAAGGCAAAAAAATCATCCCGCTTCAATTCCTGAAGGCTGTGCTCCCGGACCCGGCTTCCCTTGGACCTCGTACGGTGGGCAAGACGAACATCGGTTGTATCTTCAAAGGGAAAAAAGACGGCCAAGACAAGACTTATTATGTCTACAATGTTTGCGATCATCAAGAGTGCTATAAAGAAGTGGGCTCCCAAGCCATCTCCTATACAACTGGCGTGCCTGCCATGATCGGCGCGGCGATGATCCTGACCGGCAAATGGAATAAGCCTGGCGTATTCAATGTCGAAGAGTTCGATCCGGATCCATTCATGGAAGAGCTGAACAAATGGGGACTTCCATGGGTAGAAGACTTTAATCCGGTGCTTGTTGACGCGTTGCCGGAGGAAACTAAACAGCCGGAGTTCGTTCGTTAATATGCGGTTCGAGGAATTACCTACACCTTGTTTCGTAGTCGATGAAGCGCTCATTGAAAAAAACCTGAAGATTTTGAACGGCGTCATGCAGCGTACGGGAGCCAAGATTGTGTTGGCGCAAAAAGCTTTTTCCATGACTGAGATGTATCCGCTCATCGGGAAATACTTAAGCGGTACGACCGCGAGCGGTTTATTCGAAGCACGGCTGGGCCACGAAGAAATGGGCAAAGAAACTCATGTCTTTGCCCCTGCCTATCGTGAAGATGAAATCGACGAAATTATATCCATTTGCGATCATATCATCTTCAATTCCTTCTCCCAGTTGGAGAAGTATAAAGCGAAAGCACTTGCTGCTGGCAGAAAAATAGGCCTTCGCATCAATCCGGAATGCTCGACGCAAGTGGGACATGAAATCTATGATCCTTGCTCGCCGGGATCCCGATTTGGCGTAAAACGGGAGGATTTCCGGCCGGAACAGCTTGAAGGCGTTTCGGGACTGCATTTCCATACCCTTTGCCAACAGAATTCGGACGATCTGGAGACCACGCTGAATGCGGTGGAAGACAAGTTCGGGCCATGGCTGCCGCAAATGGAATGGATTAATTTCGGCGGCGGTCACCATATCACAAGAGAAGATTATGATATTCCAAGATTGGAAGCCTGCATTAAGAGAATGCAGGACAAGTATGGTTTGGAGGTCTATCTCGAACCGGGAGAAGCCATCGCACTGAACGCGGGCTACATGGTCACATCCGTATTGGATATCCATCGAAACGGCATGGAGATTGCGATCGTGGATACGTCGGCTACCTGCCATATGCCTGATGTTCTGGAAATGCCTTACCGTCCGCCGCTTATCGGCTCGGGCGAAGCCGGGGAGAAGCCATACACTTATCGTCTTGGCGGGCCGACCTGCCTTACAGGCGATGTCATCGGAGACTATTCCTTCGATCAGCCTCTGAAGAGCGGCGACCGACTAGTGTTTGAAGATATGGCGATCTACTCCATGGTCAAAACCAATACTTTCAACGGCATGCCGCTGCCTGCCATCGCTGTGCAGGAGAAAGACGGCAATTGCCGCATCGTACGCGAGTTCGGCTATCAGGATTTTAAGATGAGACTAGCTTAATGAAATAAAAGCCTTAGCCCTGCAATCAGGGTTAGGGCTTTATTTGCATTTCGGCCGTCACTTTTTGTGCGGTTCCCTGTGTCGTCCGTATCGGCAAGTTTTTTTATATCCGTTTTACGCTTTGAGGCGGCCTAGGTCAAGGGCGTATGATGTAAGTATTCCTATTGTGTAGGGTATACATACAGTGCCCGGCTTCAACTATTCTAAAAATTCATAATCAAAATCATTTGCAGAAAGAAGTGAGGAAATGATAGAGATTACTTGTGAACTGGTACGCCGATTAATCGATAGTCAATTTCCAAAATGGAGGGATCTGGATATAAGGCCCGTGGAAAAAAGCGGCCATGATAACCGCACCTACCGGTTGGGCAGCGAGATGACTGTTCGCCTGCCGAGTCATGAAAGCTACGCCCCGGCTGTTGAGAAAGAGTTGACTTGGCTTCCTACTTTCAAGCCGCTTCTTTCCTTACCCATTCCGGTTCCTGTTGCAAAAGGCGAGCCGACGGACGAATATCCTCTTCCCTGGTCCATTAACCGGTGGATTGAGGGTGACACCGTCACTCATGACAACATACGCAATCTACACGAATTTGCCGAACACCTCGCGAAGTTTTTGAAAGAGTTAGAGGCGATCGACGCGAGCCGCGGCATACCGGCAGGTGTTCAGAACTTTCATCGAGGAGGAAGCCTTGCTGTTTACGATCACGAAACAAGGTCTGCCATCGAAACTCTCTCTGGCCAATACGATCAAAAGCTGCTTACTGAAATATGGGAGCTTTCTCTTGCGACAAGATACTCATCGGCGCCGCTATGGCTGCATGGTGACGTTGCAGTAGGCAATCTGCTTGTGAGAGAGGGACGGCTGTGCGGCGTCATTGATTTCGGCACTATGGGCGTGGGTGATCCTTCCAGCGACCTTGTTATGGCCTGGAACTTTTTTGACGACGCAAGCCGCGAGATTTTCTTGAAACTCATGAATTTTGATGAGGACACTATTAACCGCGCACGCGGCTGGGCCCTATGGAAAGCACTCATCACTTACGAGCGGAATGAGAGGGGCTCGGAAGCCTCGGTCTGGGGAAAGTATGTAATGGATACCATCGTCCGGGACTACAACCGGCTATAAGCGTATGAATCTTGGTCGCCTCTTCTGATACGTATGCACACGCCTTTACTGTCGCGCTGGAATTTGTTCTTATCTTGTCAGTCATTTATGCGTTCCTGCTCATCTTCTTAATGAAAGCGGGACAGCGTCAACCAGCGAAAGCTGTCAATGCTTCGGGGCAGAGGGGTTGATTTGTTATAGCCGGCGGCTTGTTAGCTCCGTAAAGCTTTTAATTCACGCGGCTCCGAATACTGACTTTGATAATTGCTTAACAGCTGCTGCATTTTTTCCACCGTGCCGTCTGGATGGGGAACATGAATGGAAACCGTCAAGTTGGCATCGTCCGAATACTGAAACGAAACAAGATCAAAATTCAAGGTTCCGAGATTCGGACACTGCAGTGCCTTTGGAGCATCGATGGCATCGAGAACCTCATGGGAGTCCCAAAATTCGCGAAACTCGCTGCTGGCTTGGCACAGCGCCTCATACTGCCCAGACCACCAAGGGTCGTCAAAGTGCCGCGCATACCCGGCATGGAATTTTGCGGTGATCCGCTTCGCATGCTGCTCCCACTCGTCCCCTTTGATGTAGCGAAAACGGGCAGAAGTAAACGTCATCCAGACAAAATTCCGCTCCCTTTCAGACATTGTCGCAAGATCCCCGTTCAACGCGCAATAGGCTTCATTCCAGGCGATAATGTTCATACGCCCATCCATGACATTCGCCGGGGACAAGTGTTGGCTATCCAAAAAACGTTGAAGCGCAGGTGTTACCTTGGAGGGCTTCATTGTTTCGTTCAAAGGGATCTGCTTACGGGCAAGATGAAACAGATGCCTGCGTTCCGATTCGTTCAACCGCAGCACTCCAGCTATTCGATCGAGGACCTCGGCGGATGCGTTAATAGGGCGCCCTTGTTCCAGACAGGTATACCAATCCAATCCCACATCTGCCAGCATAGCCACCTCGCTGCGGCGAAGTCCGGGGGTCCGTCTGCGTCCGGTTTCCGGCAATCCTACCTGCTTAGGGGTAATCCTTTCCCGGCGTGTGCGTAAAAACCGGGACAGTTCCCCGTAACGATCCAAGCTGCTCGACATGATCTCCAATCCTCCTATCCATTGATGAACGTAGGATTCCTAATCCTACGATAACCAGATCTCTTCCTAGCTTCGTTAGATTTATATACACTAGTCTATGTTCCCTTTAGGGAGAAAGCAAGAATGGACGTTGCAGCAGTTATTGGTTGAGAAGGTCAAACTAACGAAGCAAAGCGAAAAATAATCAGGAACCTTGGAGGAGAAAAAGATGTTTGAACATATTGTACTATTGAAACTCAAGTCCCCTATTTCTACTGGCCAAAAAGAAGAGGTGATAAAGCAAGTGTACTCCTTTAAGGGGAACATCCCGGGGATTGTAGATATAAGCGCCGGGATTAACGTTACGGAGGAAGTAGAGCATAAGCACGGTTACACGTTGGGCATTCGAGTTACTTTTGAGAATGAGCAGGCTTGCCGGGATTACATTCAGCATCCTCTCCATCAACATTTATTGCAATCCATTGGATCCTTCGTCGAAGGGATTGTGGTCATGGACTATCCGATTGCTTGACGATTGAGAAAAGATATAGCCTGTTTCGAGCCCTCTCTCTACAGACCGAGGGTTCGATCGCGTTGCATCAGGCTGCCAAAGCTTATGGTCACACAACACAAAACAGATATTCGCTGCTCCGCCATCGATGTCCAGCCAAGCATTGGCAGGTGCCTCGCAACATAGATAGTATGTCTATTATTTGTTGCAGCTGCTGCCTTGTACCACCGGCCGGTTTTATTACCCACCTTGCCTTTAATTATCCTCCGCTTGTATCGTGCGATTTTCATCAAGCCGCACCTTGTAAGACTCCCCCCATGCTTTCATAGACATAATCACCGGTTCCAAAGTCCTTCCAAAATCAGTAAGGGAGTATTCCACTCTTGGCGGAACCTCTTTATATATTTCTCGATGAATGATGCCGTCCCGTTCAAGCTCTCTTAATTGCAATGTGAGCATAAACTGCGTAATTCCTGGATTCAGGCGCCTGAATTCATTAAATCTTTTCGTTCCATCCAGAAGCTGATAGAGAATGATCCCCTTCCACTTTCCGCCAATAACATCCAGCGTTGTTTCAACCGGGCATGCTTGCATATCCGGATGCGCTCCATATTTGTTTCTTCGGTCTCCCATCAGCTTGTCCTCCCCAAAGGTTTGATTTTTAATACTATACCATAAAAATATGCGTACTTACTTAAAGTAACCCAACTGATATACAATGCTATCTGTACAAATCAATTGCTATTTGAAAGGATGCGATACCTATGAATACTCGCCAGCAAATGAAAGCAGTCGGTGCTTACCGATACCTCCCTATATCTGATCCGGAAAGCCTTATCGATCTGCATTTGGATAAACCCGAACCTACAGGCCGCGATTTGCTTGTAAATGTAAAAGCTATCTCTGTCAACCCTGCAGACGTCGGCGTTCGCGCCAAACATAACTATGAAGCCGAATCACCGAAAATTCTTGGTTGGGATGCTGCTGGAATCGTAGAACAAGTTGGCCCTGACTGTCAATTGTTTAAACCAGGGGACAAAATCTATTATGCGGGCAGTGTGGCCCGACCAGGCACTAATAGCGAATTTCACTTGGTTGATGAACGAATCGTAGGAAAAATGCCAAGAAGCTTAGATTTCGCGGCAGCAGCCGCATTACCCCTTACCTCGATAACTGCATGGGAGGGCCTATATGATCGTTTGGGAATTAACCTTAACGCAAAGGAAAACAAGAGCATACTTATTATCGGCGCAGCTGGAGGAGTAGGATCGATTGCCGTGCAGCTTGCCAAATTAGCAGGCTTGACCGTTATCGGTACTGCCTCGCGTCCGGAATCAGCTCAATGGGTCGAAGAACTAGGAGCGGATTTTATCATTAACCACAACAACCCTTTCCAGCCTCAGCTCAAGGAATTGGGTATAGATGCTGTAGATTATATTTTCTGCTTGAATGATACTGTACAACATCTAGCGAATATGGCGGAGGCCATTACCCCCCAAGGCAAAATTTGCTGTATCGTACCTACGGATAAGGCCGCCTGGGCAGGAAGCTTGAAAATGGACTTGCTGTTTTCTAAAAGTGTAACGTTTGTATGGGAGTTCATGTTTACACGGCCCTTGTTTCAAACCGAAGACATGATAAAACAACACGAATTGCTGAATGACCTGGCGGACTTAATCGATGATGGGAAATTAAAAACGACACTAAATGAACGACTTGAACCCATTAATGCCGCAAATCTGCGTTTAGCACATGAGAGGTTGGAGAATGGCCGATCCATTGGTAAAATTGTTTTAGAAAACTTCTGATCCTGCGAACAAGACCATTTGGTACCGAGGAGCGGTCATCGGTATAGACAAGAATAAGGCCCCTTATAACTTAGGGCCTTTTTGCTTACTGCGGTATGGTGCAGACAAGAGAACGGGCGTCGGTTTCGCTAACCCCAATACGGGCTTTTTAGGGTACCGATATTTTTCAGAACCCGCCTCTATCATTTATTGGACCAAGGATCGAGATTATAGAGCAATAGACTCTTTTAAAAAGTCCCTTAACGTCATCGGAGGTCGACCGATCAGTTCAGCTAAAATGTTGCTCGTCTGCGCGAAGTCCCCGTTGCGGCTGGCATGAAATAAACCCATAGTGATCTCAATACGCGCTTCCGGAAAACCTTGAGCGGTCAGATGCTCCCGATATGCCTCGTCCGAGACTACTTTTCGGTAGATAGGTCTTCCCACAATCTCCGAAACCATTGCTGCAACCCCCTCCATGTCAATCGCTTCTGAAGCGGTTAGATTCGGGGATGGGCCGTCCCAGCTCTGCTCGGTTAGAATAACTGCCGTGGCTTGGGCCAAGTCTAAGTGCGCTGTCCAGGCAATCGGACCGTCCTCAGGAACGATCAATTCTCCCGTATTGATTGCTGCGCCGATGAGTCCAACTAATGATGAGGCATAAAACCCGTTGCGAAGAGACGTGTAGGGCATACCCGATTCTTTAAGCACTGCTTCTGTCGCCGCATGGTGAATCATAGGCGGGAAATACGACGTCGAAGAAGAACCCATGTGACTTGTGTACAGCACCTTGTCGGCCCCAGACTCCTTTGCCGCGTGAATCGCGGTTTGATGCTGACGGATCCCCGCCTCTCCCAAAATACCGGACGAAACAAGAAGAACCTGCGACGCCCCCTCAAAAGCATAAAGCAAGCTGTCCGCATCATCAAAATCGCCATGACGAACACGGACCCCACGATCCTTTAAATCCCGAGCCTTGCTCACATCTCGGACACTGACACCAATCTGCTCAGCAGGGATACGCTTAAGCAATTGCTCTACAACGCCCCTGCCTAACTTTCCGTTTGCTCCAGTAACGATAAGCATGTTACCTTCATCCTTTCCTTTGTAGAAGATTTGCATAGAATACGGTTTTGTGCAACCATATATATGGCATAAACAAAAGATAAAAGGATGGAACCTTATTCACAATCAGCAAAAGGCGGTTTTCGTTGGTTTCCCAACATGATCGGCGTTTTGTCTGTTTTTTGAGACCCAAAGAAAGCGTGGTGCAGCATGCCGGTAAATCCCAATGACCCCCGTGTAAAAAGAACCCGTCAGTTATTTATACAAGCCTTTAACGAGCTGCTCGACGAAAAGAGAAACATCTATTCGATATCCGTGTACGACATTACGGCTCGGGCATCCGTCAACCGAGCAACCTTCTATGCCCATTTTGAAGATAAATTCGCTTTTTTGGAGTATTGGATGACGGAAAAATTTCAGATCATTATCCAAAAAAGACTGCCGGATGATTCAGCCTTCAATAAGGACAATCTGCGCACCCTCGTTCAAACCATCTTTCAATTTCAGTTGCGATTTCGAGGATACATCACGCCGGGAGACAAGCAGTTTGAGCCGATGCTTGAAAAAGCTGTACAAAGAGAATTGTATCGCCTTTTGCTCCAATGGCTTAAATCCGGGGCCCAACAAAGCTTCCCTCAAGAAAGACTGGAAGCTACAGCTCTTGTCGTCAGTTGGGGGGTATTCGGGTCGGCCCTACAGTGGAGCAGAGATGCCCAAGCTCGCTCGTTGGAATCGATGGTACAAGACGTTATTGAAGTTGTAACCGTTAATTTGGGGTCTTTTTGGCAGCAAGCAACCTCGGGGTCTTGAAGTATGCATAGGCTCACTCGAAATAATGAAACCATTGTTACCCGTAAGTCTACTTTAGGCGATTTTCGGAGTTTGAATTTGATATTTGAGAAAAAAGTTTTAGGGTCATCCTTTGATGGATGGCCCTTTGTTTGCAGACCGGGAATCGGCATGTTTGCGAGTGCTTTAAAGAGTAACGCGAACTTTTGTTGCATAGAGAGCAACTCCGTTTTGCCTTTTAATAAATGTAAAAAACATACATAGAGCCCATTGACGAAATACAGAGAATGTTATATATTTTTAACATCAAGTTATATATTTCTAACATGAGGTGATGATTATGAAATGGAATCTTCGTTTTGGGTTTGATGATGAGCGCACCAGAAAAGTAAAGATTTATTCTGCAGGCAAAGCGTATTTCTACTCCTTGTACATCTGGATTATTTTGTTCGCGCTCCACAAATATCTGGAAATCGATGATTTACTATTGATTGGTTTATTCGGCATGGCGGGATCGCTCTACGTATCCTGGCTGCTTACAAGGAAGCGGAAAGGCTTGGAATAATGAAAACACGCATAAAAGAATATCGGGCAAAATTCAACCTCACCCAGGCAGAGCTCGCACAAAAAGTCGGCGCAAGAAGAGAAACGATCAATTTTTTGGAAAAAGGAGAGTACAACCCGTCCCTCAAGCTGTCTGTCAAAATCGCCCGGCAATTCCAGGTCAGTGTAGAAGAGCTTTTTATTTTTGAAGACGGTGATCTTGATTAGCGGACCAGCTGTTCATTCACCGAAGCTGTGCTCTTTCAGACAGTAACAATTTCAGGTGTATTCCGTTCAATCCTGCAGTGAACAACAGCACATCGAATATGGTCTTCGGTTTCACTCGGGTTTAACGGCGAAAAAAGGAGCTGACGTCGTCAGCTCCTTTACCATTTACATTGTGTTTCTATAGATGTCTTAACTTTTCCGGATTTGCGACAGTATAGATCGCTTCGATCTTATGATCTCGATAAGCAAAAGAATAAACATATTGGATCCCTTCACCCAAACGAATGCGGACTCCGGGGAGCCCATTCACCAAGAGGAACGAGTACGTAAATTTACCCGCATGTTTGTTGATCAAATTTTGATGTAACTTCATCACTTGCTCAAACCCGACAACAGGTACTTGTGCCGCGCTTACTTTACCTCCGCCGTCCGTGTACAGCACAACATTCTCACTTACCAGTTCAAGAAGCTTCGTCGTATTTCCTTGCAGCAGCGAATTCACAAACTCTTTAATCTTCTCCTCCGCGATGGAAACCGACGGTTGTTGGTCCGGGTCGAAATGGATGCTTTTTTTGGCGCGGTGGAAAATTTGCCGGCAATTCGCACTGCTTTTTCCGACTATATCAGCAATCTCTTCGAACGGATATTGAAAAATCTCTCGAAGAAGAAATACCGCCCTTTCCGTTGCACTCAATTGCTGCAGAAGCAGGAGATACGCCGTAGAAATCGACTCCGACCGCAAATACTTATTAGATGGATCGTCGTCCGAGGCTCCTTTTTCAATCAGGGGCTCCGGAAGCCATGGGCCAACGTACATTTCCCGTTTTTTGGCCGACGAGCGCAAAAGATCAAGACAACGATTCGTTACGATTTTGTATAAAAATGCCCTTTCGTTTCGGATTGTCCCGACGTCCGACAGTCTGTCATAGCTCAAAAAAGCATCTTGTACGATATCTTCCGCATCCATGACGCTGCCGAGCATTCGATACGCTAACGAAAACAACTCCGTTTTATAACGCTTATATAATTCCTCTGTACTCATAATAGGCGTTCCTCTCCTTACCCTCGAGGGAGAGCATGTGTTGGATGGCTCTTTTGGCGCTTGCCGTCGCGGCATCAACCAATACTTCACCGTGCGACGCCCATTCTCCTGCTACATATAACCCTTGTATTTCCGGGACAGCGGGTCCGGGATTCTCGATACGTTTCACATGCATAAAGTCGTGACACACCGTTATTTTAGGAAGATATTGCTTGACAACCAATTGTTCCCGCCATCCCGGCTGCATCAAGTCCAGCACGCCTTCCAGTTCGCGCAAATCTGTATCCGGGTCCGTTTCTTTCCCTTGGTACTTAATGAGCGATACGACTTGCGCGCCATCGTCGCTTAGATAAGCTGCACGCGAATAATTGCTAAGAAGCACGGTCTGATCGATCCCGTATGCAAATTGTTGTTTGGGCTTGGGAAGCCGTTTCAAGGCCACATCCAGGCAAGCCGCGGTGACTTCAATCGCTTGTTCTTTCCAGGTATGAAGGGCGGTTTTTTCTGCAAAGGGCACCAACTCACTTGCGATAGAAGGCGATGTGGCAAGGATAACATGGTGCGTATCGATTTTCGTTCCGTCTTCACAGAGAACCTGCCGCACGATCCCGCCACGTGTATCGATGGACGTGACTTTGGTATTTGTTAATAACCGCACTCCGAGGTCGGATGCCTTTTGCCGCAATTCCTCGACCAACTCGCCCCAGCCACGATCCAGGTACAACGCGCCTTTAAGGGCATTCTGCAGCTGTTTCAATACAGGACCCGCGGCTGGCAAATCCGGCCCGACCACATAACTGGCGGCACGAAGCAGCGAATAAAAGATATTGCGCACCATGGGATCCCGCAAATTCCCTTCGACCCATTCGCGGATACTGATCCGGTCAAATTGACGAGTGTCCGCTTTTGAAAGCTTCGTAAGACACGAAGCGAACTCCATCTTTCCTTTCCAAGACAACAGCGGGGTCGTAAACAAGGATGTTATGCTCGAAGGCAAGGGGCTTAACTTCCCTTTCCAAACGCCATAAGCCTCAGCCGAAGGCTTCTTTCCCTGCAAGGTCAATCCCAATTCCCGGAAAGTCGCGTAAGCATCTCCCTTATACAAGGCATGCGCGCCCAGGTTGAAGTATGCCCCTTTTTTCTTGTTGGAAATGGCTCGGCCGCCTAAGCGATTCTGTTTTTCAATGACCACCGTTTGTTTCCCGGCTTTAGCTGCGTATATTGCAGCGGTTAAACCCGCAATCCCTCCACCAACCACGACCACATCCACCTTTTGCATCACTCATCATCCCTTTCAAATTTTACCTGTATGACGGGGAAGGGATGTGAAGTGTGACAGATACGCAAATAAAATTTATGGGAAATCTGCCGCAACATTTCAAAGCAACAAAAAGACGCCCCGCGGCAAGACTTCAGGGGGCGCTACGAAGGTGCCGAAGGAATCGACAGCATATTAGTTATTACTAACTAACAATTCTTCTAAAAAAATATACGCTTAGGTTGACTGATGAATATTGCCGACAGGCTCCTCCTTTCTTCGTAATGAGGTTCTTCTTACAAAAACCGTGAAGATGAGCAAAGCAATAAGCCCAGAAACCGCGCATGCGGCAAACAGGAACGGGTAGCCGAATAACTGTGAAATAAACCCAAGCAGGATCGTTCCCAACCCGATCCCAAAATCCATGGCCGTGAAGAAAGAAGCATTGGCCATGCCTTTTTTGTCGGAAGAAACAAGGCCAAGTGTCACTGCCTGAAGTGTGGGCTGAGCCGCTCCGAAACCAACCCCGTACAGCAAGGCGGAAACGATAACTCCCGGCAGACCGTCAGACGAGCTTAAGATCAGCAGCGCTATGACCGTCAGGATCATGGAAGGGATAATGATGGAGCCCTCGTTATAGCGATCCGCGAGCTTCCCTGCAAAAGGCCGGATGAGCGTTAGCGCTACAGCATAGACCAAAAAGAAAGTCCCTGCATTGACGTGAATAGTGCCTGCAAACAGCGGCAAAAATGTGGTGATTCCACCGTACGTCAGAGCTAAGAAAAAGATGGCCGCCGATATCGGGAGAACGGATTTATCGAAGAACACCGCTTTTTGTTCTTTGTTCGATCGGATATCAGGCACCTTGGTCGCCAAGGCAATAAGGATAGCTCCAACAGACAAACAAGCAGCTAAAACAAACAAATGCCGGAAAGAGTAGCTCTGGACCATCCATACCCCGATAAGGGGCCCGATTGCCATAGATACGCTCATCGACATACCATACCATCCCATTCCCTCGTTTCTGCGCCGGGCAGGGATGACGTCTGTGATCGAAGTACCGATGGAAGTGGTGGAGATAGCCCAACCGCTGCCATGAAGTATTCGCACAAGAAGCAGCAGCAGAAATCCGCTTGCCCAGTTGTACCAAAACATCGCGATAGAGAAAATAATCAACCCGGCAATGATAAAGGAGCGCCTGCCGAAATGATCCAATAGACCGCCGATAACGGGACGGACAACGACCGCGGTAAGAGTAAACCCGCCTATGATGAGTCCGAGCCGCGATTCGTCAATGCCTGATTGTTTAATATATAGCGGCAAAGTCGGGAGGAGCAAATAAAACCCAAAGCATAGGAAGAACATAGACAGCGTGAGACCGACAAAAGATGTCGTCCATAAACGTCCCATCGTAAGCACCCTCTTTCTTTGTTTAGTTATCACTAACTAACATTTTGGATAAAAAAAATTATATGCTCAACCCCTTTGCTATAATGGCTATCGAAGCTTGCAGGTTATCATTTGGAGAAGCAGGTGCAATACTCTCTAACAGCAAACCGGCAACAAATTTCCCGTAATTGAACTTCATTAGCGTTAAGGCCTGGGTTTCCGGGTTGCCTTTGACTACTTTGCCTTGTTGCTGCATGACACGGAAATATTCGGTAACAATATTGAGAAATTTAGTAGCTTTATTGTGTAAGCTCAAGTGGATTTCAGGCATCGTTTTCCGTTCTAAGATGGAAATCAAATAAATTTTTTTGTTTCTGGCCAGTACATCGTGGTACAGCTCGCTGATCATCAACAAATCTGTTTCGAGTTCGTACTTGAGATTTTGTTGGATGGTCTGCTCAATCGGCGAGGAGAACATATAATTGTCGATAATGGCATCCAATATGGCTTTTTTGGAGCCAAACGTCCGAAATACAGTCATCTCGCTAACGGAAGCAGCAGCGGCGATTTCCTTGATGGTTACCGCCTTATACCCTTTCTCGGACATGAGATCGATGGTGGACGACAATATTTTTTCAGCCGTGCTTTCCGTTCTGACACTCAAGAATATCCCTCTTTTTCGATAGTTATCGGTAACTAACATTTTTTTATAATTCTACATCTCTGAAAAGTGAATGTCAATCGTCCCATTGCCTATAAGATATCCAGTGACCTCCAAAGCGAAATGAGAAAACCTCTATCGAGGCCTTTCGAAGACGTGCGACCGCGTTTAGATGTAAGTTTTATCGCCAAATAGAATTTTCACATCCTATGACCTTGGTGTCTTATAAACTCTATTATGGTAAAATAACCCCACAAAGTGGGGCCTTGGCTTCGATGCTGATTCAGGTACTTTGCGGGGAGCCCCGAAATTTATAAACCCTGTAATAGTAAAAAACAACCATCGACGACATGAAAGTCGTCAATGGTTGTTTAGTATAACTGTTTACTTATCGATTAAATCGGTCGTCTTAAGCATTCTTTCAATCAGCGC
>NZ_BAABJG010000051.1:0-50643 GCF_039543185.1 Paenibacillus vulneris
TAGATAGGTTCGGGGTGGAAGCACGGCAACGTGTGGAGCTGACGAATACTAATCGGTCGAGGGCTTAACCAATGATCTGCCATACGAAGTATGGTCAGAGAGTTGCGATGCGTAAGCGTCGCAGGCCCGGAACAAACCGGGGAACTAATTCACGAACTTTACGCATGCATTTCGTATCTAGTTTTCAGGGTGCAATTTGATACTCTGAAGTAACATTATTCCCTGATAGCTCAGTTGGTAGAGCACTCGACTGTTAATCGAGTTGTCACAGGTTCGAGTCCTGTTCGGGGAGCCATATGGAGAGGTGTCCGAGTTGGCCGAAGGAGCACGATTGGAAATCGTGTAGGCGTCACAAGCGTCTCGAGGGTTCGAATCCCTCTCTCTCCGTTGTAGTAAGGCCCGTTGGTCAAGGGGTTAAGACACCTCCCTTTCACGGAGGTAACAGGGGTTCGAATCCCCTACGGGTCACCAATATAACTCATACATATGGAGGCTTAGCTCAGCTGGGAGAGCATCTGCCTTACAAGCAGAGGGTCGGCGGTTCGATCCCGTCAGCCTCCACCATATGTAACTAACGACGCGGGGTGGAGCAGCCCGGTAGCTCGTCGGGCTCATAACCCGAAGGCCGCAGGTTCAAATCCTGCCCCCGCAACCAATTTACTAAGTGTGGAGCCGTGGTGTAGAGGCCTAACATGCCTGCCTGTCACGCAGGAGACCGCGGGTTCGAATCCCGTCGGCTCCGCCATTCATCTTCAATGTAATACCGAGGCTCGGTAGCTCAGTCGGTAGAGCAGAGGACTGAAAATCCTCGTGTCGGCGGTTCGATTCCGTCCCGAGCCACCATGTAAGTAATTAATATGCCGTTGTAGCTCAATTGGTAGAGCAACTGACTTGTAATCAGTAGGTTGGGGGTTCAAGTCCTCTCGACGGCACCATTGCTTCATCAAGCAGCAAGCAATTGAATATGGAGGCTTA
Source organism: Paenibacillus vulneris (assembly GCF_039543185.1). Classification (NCBI taxonomy): domain Bacteria; kingdom Bacillati; phylum Bacillota; class Bacilli; order Caryophanales; family Paenibacillaceae; genus Paenibacillus; species Paenibacillus vulneris. The sequence continues at coordinate 976 of NZ_BAABJG010000051.1, forward strand.
GCGAAGTGGCCAAACGCAGCAGACTGTAAATCTGTTCTCATTGAGTTCGGTGGTTCGAATCCATCAGCCTCCACCATTTTCATAGGGGCATAGTTTAAAGGTAGAACAAAGGTCTCCAAAACCTTTGGTGTGGGTTCGATTCCTGCTGCCCCTGCCAATTTCATATCATGGCGGTCGTGGCGAAGGGGTTAACGCACTGGATTGTGGCTCCAGCACTCGTGGGTTCAAGTCCCATCGATCGCCCCATTATTACAGCATTGGGGATTAGCCAAGCGGTAAGGCAACGGACTTTGACTCCGTCATGCCTAGGTTCGAATCCTAGATCCCCAGTTTCTTATATGCGGAAGTGGCTCAGCGGTAGAGCATCGCCTTGCCAAGGCGAGGGTCGCGGGTTCGATTCCCGTCTTCCGCTCCATAATGAGGCGCCATAGCCAAGTGGTAAGGCAGAGCTCTGCAAAAGCTTTACCCCCAGTTCGAGTCTGGGTGGCGCCTCCATTCTTTTACGCCGGAGTGGCGGAATCGGCAGACGCACAGGACTTAAAATCCTGCGGTAGGTGACTACCGTACCAGTTCAAGTCTGGTCTTCGGCACCAGCTATAATTTCATATATGTGCCCTTAGCTCAGCTGGATAGAGCGTTTGACTACGAATCAAAAGGTCGGGAGTTCGAATCTCTCAGGGCACGCCATACTAGCCGGTGTGGCGGAATTGGCAGACGCGCGCGACTCAAAATCGTGAGGGAAACCGTGGGGGTTCGAGTCCCTTCACCGGCATATAAAAAGACCATTAGATATTGTATCTGATGGTCTTTTTATATTTTTAAAATACGAGAAATCTTCAATGCAGTTCGTCATTCCTCTACAGACGTGCAAAGTACTGATTCAAGGAGTCTAGAATTTCCTCGCAGTATGCTTTTTCCTCTTCCGTATTCGCCGCGCTACTATCTTCCTTTTGAATTTGCTCGAAACGTTGGACAAGGGCATCCGTAACAAATTCAGCACTAACGCCATAATGCTTGATAATAGCGAATAACCCGTCCAGGTTCGTATGGTTATCAATAATTTCTGATAGATGGCTCATGCCAGCTTTCTCCTCCTTGACGCATTAATCCAGGCTTATTTATTGTTGGCGGCTGATCTTCATTTTATGTAAGTATAGTACCGCTTGTTTAGGCTTATTCTATACATACCAACAACAGAAAGGAGAAGCGGTATGGCAAGAAGAAGGAACAACAACAGGTTATTGGTTCCTCAGGCTTCCCAAGGAATGGAGCAATTTAAAGGCGAAGTCATGCGTAGGGAAGGCTTCCCGGTGAATATGAATAAGCCGGAAGAGGTTAAATATGAGGTGGCCAAAACATTGGGCATTCCTCTTTCGGATGGTGGTAACGGACGTTTAACGACGGAGCAGGCGGGCAAGATTGGCGGCCGTATAGGAGGTTCCATGGTGAAAGAGATGATACGTATGGCACAGCAAAAGCTGCTGGACGATCGTAAGTAGCCGTTCCCGCTGGTCTTAAGCTTATAATAACAGCCTTCAGTTTCCTTATAGGAGTCTGAAGGCTGTTTTTTATGTGCAAAGTGATGGATTACAGCTGTTTAGATACTTTAAGCAGCTCTGGCAGTGTAACTAATCGATACCCCTTGGATTGAAGGGATTCGATGATCGTCGGAAGCGCTGCGACGGTACCTGAGAGGTTCTGGTTAGGCCCGCCACCGGAATGCTGCAAAATAATGGATCCGGCCCCGACATGATTTAAAACGTTGGCTGTCACCTCGGCCTGGCTCAGCTGCTTCCAATCACGGGAGTCGACATTCCAGTTCACGATTTTATAATGATGTTTGGATGCCCACAGCAATTGGCTTTCGGTTATTTCTCCGTAAGGAGGGCGGATGAGTCTCGGTGTGTAGCCGACGGCATTTTTAACGACTTTTTGCGTTTTGGCTATTTGATTTTGAAATTGCTCGTCCGTTAGCTTGGTTAACAAAGCATGATTATAGGTATGGTTGCCAATAACATGGCCTTCCCTATGCATTCGCTTAACAACGGATGGGTGCTTTTCGGCAAGCCGCCCGACTACAAAAAATGTCGCTTTGACATTATATTGTTTCAAGATATCCAAGACTTGAATCGTATACCGGGTATCAGGCGCGTCATCAAAGGTAAGTGCTACTTGCTTGGAATTCGGCGACCCTTTTAATAACAGAAGGTCAGGATACTTTTTGACAAGCTGGCTTAAGGTAAGACGATTTGCGGATACGGATTTTTTAGATGCGGTGGAAGCAGGAGCTCCCTCAGCTTGTTTTGGGATTTTTTTATTTGTTTTTTGGGGTGCCGGTGTCGACTGCTGAGACGGCTGTTGGACCGGTTGCTGAGCTTGAGGCACAGGCTGGGCCTCCGGCTTAGGTGAGGGTGACTGCTGTACTGCCTTCTGCGGATCGGTGGCTGCTTTTGGCGGCACAGGCGTTGGAGCTGCGGATACCGAGAGCTTATGCGTCAAATCCGGTTGATTCTGCAGAGGATCGGAAGTATGTACGATCGGATTGGGAACCGATTTCTCCTCCTGAACCATACATCCCGATAAACACAAAGAAGCTATGGATACAAATAAGGTCGTTTTGAACAAAACTGGTTTCATATAGGCTCCCCCTTGCACAAAGTTGCCGTTAGTTTTCGCGAAAGGGGGAGAGATTATCCTCAGCAAGAAATTCCGTTTATGCTCCCGTTATATTCCTTCCCATATCATTTTGATGGCGACGATAAAGAAAGTAACTCGCAGGACCCATAGCAGCTTTTTGCTGCTGAGCTTGCTTGCGATCTTGGCCCCGAGCCAACCGCCAATCAGCGCGCTTGGTGCTAGACCCAGCACCATCCAGCCGTCAATTTCCCCCAAGCTTAGATGAGTGAAGGAGCCCATAATAGAGGATAGGAAAATGACGAACATGGAAGTGGCAGTGGCTATATGCGGCGGATAACGGAAAATAATGACCATTGCCGGTACGAACAAGGAGCCCCCTCCAATACCGAATAAGCCGGAGATAAAGCCGACAGCCAATCCGATAATCAGAGCAGGGACGATCCCGTAGCCATATTCATGGACCTGGCCCTGAGAGTCGGTAAACGACCTTTGAATGCGCCAGCGGATATTCAATGGCTTCATATAGTCTCGCAAGACAAGGAGAGTAGCCATGCAAAGCATGAAGATGCCAAAGCTTAGCTGAAACGATTTGGCGTTAACGAATTGGGTCGTATAGGAGCCAAGCATGGCACCGGGACCGCAGGTAATGAAATACAGCCAGCCGCTTTTGAAATCCACCCGTTTCTGTTTGAAAAAGGTCAAGGTCGAGGAGAGTGCCGTGAAGATAAGGACGGCCAACGAAGTCCCTACAGCCGTTGCGACCGATATGGGCTGGCCAACAAAAACAGGACCCAGGTACACCAGAGCCGGGACGATGATTACGCCCCCGCCCAAGCCTACCAGGCTCCCGAATGTAGCTGCAAGCAAGCCTACAGCAGTGTAAAATAAGATTTCCATCATTAATCTTCTCCCGCATTTATGTTTTGTGTCCTTAATTGTACCATACAAGAGAAGATGGGCTGTATATGTCTTTATAATGAAGTCACAATCTGAAGTTTATTAGGTAAATAATGAATGGAACGAATAAATCGAACGGTCTTGGTTCGGGCGCGCATAACGATGGAATGAGTCTCCGCGCGCTGATTGGCCAAATATTGAACACCACCTAGAAATTCTCCCGGCGTAATGCCTGTGGCCGCAAAAATAACATCTTCTGTACCGACCATATCCTTCATGGTCAACAGCTTTAAAGGATCGTCCATTCCCATATCAAGACAACGCTTGAACTCTTCATCGTTAGACGGCATAAGTCTTCCCTGAAGCTCTCCACCGAGGCAGCAAAGGGCGGCAGCAGCCAGAACGCCTTCTGGAGCGCCTCCGGAGCCTACATATAGATCAATACCGGACTCGGACAAAGCCGGGGCCATAGCACCGGCTACATCGCCATCGCTAAGCAGCTTGATACGTACTCCGACGCGGCGAAGGGTTTGGATCATTTCTTGATGGCGTTCCCGATCGAGAATCATGACGGTCAGGTTGCTTAAAGGCTTATCCAGATGCTCGGCCGCTTTTTGAAGCGTCAGTTCAAGCGGATCGCTGAGATGCAGCTTCCCTGCCAATGCCGGACCTACGGCCAGCTTTTCCATATACATGTCGGGGGCATGCAGCAAGCAGCCTTTATTTGCAATAGCAATTACCGCCAAGGCATTATTCAGCCCTTTGGCCACAAGCTCCGTGCCTTCCAGCGGATCGACCGCAACGTCGACCTCCGGGCCCTGACCGTTACCGACCTTCTCACCGATATACAGCATAGGGGCTTCATCCATCTCGCCTTCCCCAATGACGACCGTGCCTTGAACGGAGACGGAATCGAACATCGTCCGCATGGCGGAGGTAGCAGCTCCGTCCGCTTGAATTTTGTCGCCGCGGCCCATCCATTGTGCTGCAGACAAGGCTGCAAGCTCGGTGACGCGAACAATTTCCAGTGCCAGTTCTCTTTCCATGTACATAGCCCCCAAATCCGATTTTGTTCTAGCGTATCATCTGTAGTTTAAATAGGATACAATGATTAATAAATATAGTATAATAATTAGTGATAAAACGTGCAATATATTTTCTATTTTGCTTAACCATTCGGTCGTTTTGAGCTTATTATGAGATATAAATGTATTTATATATAAGTTCAGCTCAATATTTGGTACAATGCATGTAATATGACATGCTCGAAATGAAGACAGGAGGTTATGAACATCGAACTGACAGCCCGCCAATTACAAATCGTAGAATTGGTTAAACAGCATGCGCCGATTACGGGCGAGCAGATAGCGGAAATGCTCGGACTAAGCCGGCCTACCCTCCGCTCCGACTTGGCATTGCTTGTTATGCTCGGTTACGTCGATGCGAAGCCAAAGGTAGGTTATTCTCCGGGCTCCGCAATGTCCTCGGGAAGTCAGGCTTCCCGCAGGCTTCAGTCACTTAAAGTAAAAGATGTACAGTCCATGCCCGTCATCGTAAGGGAGAATGCGTCCGTTCATGATGCGGTCGTCTCGCTTTTTATGGAAAATGTGGGAAGCTTGATCGTCGTCGACGAGGAAAGCTGTTTATCCGGCGTCATTTCCCGAAAAGACTTGTTAAAGTTTACACTTGGCAATACCGCCGCCGCATCCATGCCGGTTAGTATGGTCATGACCCGGGAGCCGAACGTGGTTCACGTTAGCCCCGAAGATACGGTGATTGACGCAGCCCGTAAAATGATTCTCCATCAGGTGGATAGCCTTCCGGTGGTTGTTAAATCCAAGCAGGATACGACGCATGGCCGGTCCAGATGGGATGTAGTAGGCCGAGTCACCAAAACGATCATGACGCAGCTGCTGCTGGAGCTGGCGACCGAGCCGTAAGGATACGGAAAATGGATGAAAACGTGTGAGACAATAATAAAGGAGAAGAACCGGATGATGAAAGACGACCAGCATTATGAGATCACGATTTGCTCCGACTCGGTTGGGGAGACCGCCGAAGCGGTTGTCAAGGCGACCATGCGGCAATTTGATGCCCAGCAGGTTAAGACCAAGCGGATCGGTCACATAAAACATGAGGATGAAATTCGCGCGATTATGGAGGAGGCTGCCAAACGCGGCGGCTTTGTCGCTTATACGCTCGTTCAGCCGGAGCTTCGCGAAATGATGAGGGAGGAAGCGATCCGCCTGGGTGTTCGTGCCGTGGATATTATGGGGCCGATGATGCAGGCGTTCATCGATACGTTCAACGATTCTCCCAAGCGTAAGCCGGGACTGCTGCATGAGCTGGACGACGACTATTTCAAACGGGTGGATGCGATTGAGTTTGCCGTAAAATGCGATGACGGCAGAGACACGAGCTCCCTGTTAAAGGCGGATATCGTCCTGATTGGCGTTTCACGCACGTCGAAGACGCCGCTCAGCATCTTTTTGGCACATAAGGGACTCAAAGTATCTAACCTGCCGCTTGTGCCTGAAGTCAAGCCGCCTAAGGAGCTGTTCCTGCTGCCGGGCAACCGGATTGTCGGTCTTATTATGGATGCGGACAAGCTGCTGAAGATCCGTACGGAACGTCTGAGAGCCGTCGGTCTGCCGTTTGGGGCAAAATATGCGGCAATGGAGCGTATTATGGAAGAGCTGGATTATGCGCAAAAGCTGATGAAACAGGTAGGGTGCCCGATCATCAATGTAACCGATAAGGCGATCGAGGAGACGGCAGGCATCATTATGAGTTATAAACAATAAAAAAACTCGAATATCCAAAGGAAAGCATGCAGCATACGCCGATGGCGCAGGCTCATGCTTTTTTCGTTATTTTGCGATGGAGACTTGCCGGACCTCTTAGATGCCGGAGAGCGATATGCTACAATAGGAAAATAGAAGTAAAAAAGGAGCCGGATGCGTCTCTAAATAAGGAGAGTGCGAAGATGGATGCTTGGAGAAGCTGGTTGAAGGAACCGTTCGGGAAAAAGCTGAAACGGCTTCATGCCCGGAATGCATGGCTAATCGTGTTACTGGCCATAACGGGGATTATCCTGTATATTCCCTCAATCCGGGGGGATTTGGGAGCTTTTCGAGTATTTCTTAAGCAGTTACATATTGGGTTGGGCCTTCTATCCATTGTTATTATTTTGATGTATTTGCGCCATATTCCAAAACATTGGAAGCAAATCTCGCAAAAAATAAATCAGCGCTGGAATTTATTCATCGTACTCCTTTTGCTTGCCGGATGGAGTGTGACGGGGATCCTGCTGTGGCAGTTCCGAAGCCTCTCTCCTGTATGGAGCAACATGGCGCTTGTTCTGCATGACCTGTTTACATGGATAGGCATTCCCTATGCAATCTATCACTCCATCTCAAGGAGCCGGTGGTTGAAGGCAATGAAGCGCGAGGAGAAGCGGGAGGCCATCAGCGCGAACTTGCAAGACGGAGCAGCTTCCACGGGAACGGGGAGTGCTGGAGCCGCGGCGGATGATCCTCAGGAGCGAATCCGATATTGGCAGAAGGCGCCTATTTCACGCTCCGCTTTTATCCGATGGCTTGTCGGTTTGGCCGTTGTATTCGGGGTAGGACCGTCCTTTTACCGTTGGATCAAGACCGCAGCGGATAACGGAGGAACGGAGCTGGAGAAGCTGGCAGGAGAGGATGCGAATCGGATGCTCCCGGTGCCGGAGGCACTGCCTGAATCGAATCCTCCGCTTGGAGGCGGCGGCCAAGGCCAATTCAGAATCTATACCGTCACAGAAATCCCCGCCTTCTCTAGCGATCATTGGAGTTTCACGGTAGCGGGATTAGTGGAGAAGCCCCAATCCTGGAGCTGGGAAGAGCTTCTGAAGCTTAAGCGGAAAGTGCAGGTCAGCGATTTTCACTGTGTAACCGGCTGGTCCGTCTATAAAGTTACCTGGGAAGGCATCCCTCTGTCCGAGCTGCTCGACATGGTGAATGTCAAGAGCACGGGGCGCTTTGTAAAAATGTATTCGGGAGACAAAGTATACACGGATTGCCTGTCATTGGAGCAGGCGCGCATGGAGGATGTCATGGTAGCCGTGCTTATGGACGGAAAGCCGATTCCACAAAAGCTGGGAGGCCCGGTTCGCCTGATTGTTCCACAAATGTATGCTTATAAATCGGTAAAGTGGCTCCAGGCTATCGAACTGATCGATAAGGAGCATATGGGTTATTGGGAGGTACGCGGTTATGACAATGACGCCTGGGTCAGCAAAAATAGACTTTCCTGAGCATGCTTAGTTTTTCTCTGACGCTGCCGTAGACCCCAACCGGTTGACCGGTTCTTTGGGCTTGCCCCATTTCTTACGTACAAGGGCAATCATGAGCAGCAGAACGGGAATGACCACCTGAATGGTGGTATAGAAGAAAACAAGGGATGTTGACAGCATATGGTTCAACACTTCCCGGCTGGAAGCGACCCACTTGCTGTATACAACCAGCATATAGCCGACTGTAAAGACAATCGAGCGGTAGCCCGGCAGCTGAAACCACTGGCTGACCATTAAGACCAGCACATAATAGACAAGTGAAATTTTGATAAACATCGCGAGCACCCAGACAGCCATAGCCGTGGCTTCCAAATGCTCCAGGAAGTCAGCCAGGCTGATGTAACGAGCTGCCAGCATAACGGGATAGCTGAAGCTACCAACAATGTCTCCAAGCAGCAGTAAGCTGATGATGCCGCAAAGCACCATAGATATCATTACAGCCAATACGGAAATCATTCCCCACTTCAAGCCTTTTTCGCGGTCGGACAAAAAGGGGATCAGCAGACCAAGATCGAAAAACTCGCTATACCAGGTTTGTGTCGGGACAGCCGCCTTGAGGGAAGGCGTAATGCCGTGTTCAAATATAGGCAGCATATTCTTCGCATCAAGGTCCGGCATGGCCAAGGAAAAAATAAGAAATAGCAGAATGACCACGATCGGGACGAAGAATTGAGCCACCCGGCCCAGCACTTCCAGTCCGCTGCGAACGGCAAACGCGCAAACGATGACCATGCTGCTCATGACGACGATGATCGGGGTCTGCCGTAAAAAGGCGTCCATGATAAATTCGCCGTACTCTCTAATCATGATTCCGACATTGATGAAGTAAAAGACGATATAGATGAATCCCAGCAGCTTTCCCATGGTGATCCCGAGGATGGAGACGCTGTATTCCATGAAGGTTTGACCCGGATACAGCTTGTGAAGCCGAAACAGGACATAAACGAGCAGGTAGCCGACCAACGAAGCCCAAATAGGGGCTATCCATAAATCTTTATCTGCGTATTTAGCGGTAATAGAGGGAACGGAGAGTAGGGATGTGGATATGATGGTAGGATACATGACGATCGCCATCTGGAATGAGGAGATTCTCCCCTTCTCAATCATGCTGCAAGCCCCTCCATAAAATATATTCTTCTTCCTATTTTATCCCTACCTGAGTGGCATTAAACGGGAACCGTGAAGGAATGTATAGCGATGAGAAGCATTTTCATTTATAGTAGTAAGAAAATATTTGTTTTTGAGGCATAAGGGTTGGCACGGAGAGGAGATTTACGGTATGCAGCTGTTGTCTTTAAATGTAGGAAAACCTATTGTGATCGAATATATGGGGAAGCCGCTGGAGACTGGTATTTACAAGAAGCCCGTAGAGGGCCCTGTCTATTTGTCATCTATTCAGCTTCAGGGCGACGGACAGGCGGATCTGATTAACCACGGCGGGAAGGATAAGGCGGTCTGCGTTTATTGTTCGGAGCATTTTGATTTTTGGAGTCAAAAGCTGGGACGTCCCTTGTCCTTCGGGGCTTTCGGCGAAAATTTCACCGTCTCCGGGATGGTCGAGTCCGAGGTCCATATCGGCGACATCTTCGAGGTAGGAGAGGCGCTTGTGCAAATCAGCCAGCCGAGACAGCCTTGCTTTAAGCTAGGCAAAAAGTACGATGAGCCGGAGCTGCCACTGATGTTTCAAAATACAGGCTACACGGGCTACTACTTTCGCGTTCTGAAGGAGGGGCTTGTCGAGAAAGGTCAAAGAATTAAGCTTGTCGACCGCCATTCATCAGCCGTGACGATAATGGAAGCCAACCGTGTGAAATATCATGATAAAAGCGATTGGGCCAGGATTCGAGCCTTGTTGGAAATCGATGCTTTATCGGAGAGCTGGAGAGCATCTTTCCAAAAAAGACTGGACTCGGCAAAAGGCTAGGCAGGACGCCAATCAGTTATGATGGAGGGATGGCCTTTGCACGTGAGAAAGAAGTGGCTGACGGGCGTTATATTGGCCGGCGGCCAGAACCGCCGGATGGGCGGTCAGCCGAAAGCAATGCTTAAGCTTCAGGGGCGGTCCTTTGTAGAGCGTCAGCTTGATGAGCTGGGCAAGGTATGCGGAGAGATTCTGATCATCGCGAACGATACCGCCCCATTCGAGAAGCTGGTTCAGGAAGTGGATTCCGGCAGCATCCGGATTGTTCCCGACCAGCATCCGGGCATGGGCCCGCTCGCCGGCATGCAAGCTGCGATACAGTCGGCACAGGGCGAGGCGATGTGGGTTGTCGCTTGTGACATGCCTCATGTTTCCGGTGCAGCTGCCAGTGCTATGATGGAGGAGCTGGACCTAGCGGAACAGCATTGGGATGCCGTCGTACCTGTGCTGCATGGCAAAATCCAACCTCTTCATGCGGTTTACCGGATAAGGAGCTGCAGAGAAATCGTTGACGACATGCTCGAAACCGCTCAATATAAGGTTATGGAATTGCTGCAACGGCTGCATTACAGGGAAACGGACGAACATTTTTTCGCGAGAAAGGGCATAGCTGCCGATTTTGCGTTAAATATCAACGAACCGGCCCAATATGAACAGCTTCTAAGATTAAGAACAGACACATATTAAGTTTAACTCGGAAAGCGGAGGTGAGCTGAGATGTCCGTCATTTTAACGGATCGTTTCGGACGTGTTCACGATTATTTACGCATTTCGGTCACGGATCGTTGTAATCTTCGGTGTGTCTACTGCATGCCTGAGGAAGGAATGCAGTTCGAGCCGGATGAACGGCTGCTCACCTTTGATGAAATTGTCGAGGTTGTACGCGTACTGGCGGCTCTTGGGCTGAGAAAGCTTCGCATTACCGGGGGGGAACCGCTCGTTAGAAAAAATATCGAGCAGCTCATTGCCAGATTATCCGCCATTGACGGCATTGAGGATATTGCTTTGACGACGAACGGAATCTTCTTTGCCTCTAAAGCCGAGCAGCTTCGCGCCGCAGGCTTGACACGGATCAATATCAGCCTGGATTCGCTCAGGTCGAATCGTTTCTCGTTAATCACCCGCGGCGGGGATATCAAGCGGGTATTGGAAGCGATAGATGCAGCTTATCGCGTAGGACTGGACCCTATCAAGCTGAATGTTGTATTGATGAAGGGGTTGAATGACGACGAGATTGACGATTTCTTGCTGATGACTATCGATCGGAAAATCCAGGTTCGATTTATTGAATATATGCCTATAGGCCATGACGATGAGGGATGGAAAAGCAAATATGTTCCGTTAAGCACGGTCACCGACCGTTGTGCGGCACGAGGCTGGCCGGTACAGCCTTATGGTGAAATCTACGGCAACGGGCCGTCTCAAAACTTTAAAATTGAGGGGGCATTAGGTACGTTTGGCCTGATCCATCCGGTGAGCGATCATTTCTGCGAGACGTGCAATCGTCTCCGTCTTACCTCGGATGGGAATATTAAGCCTTGTCTGTATTGGTCCGATGAATTTAATGTGAGAAGATACATCGGCGACGATCAAGCTCTGGCAGATCTATTCCTCAAAGCGTTGAATGTGAAGCCTGAAAGCCATGAAATGGCCAAAGCGCTGCTCAATGAACAGCAAAGCCACATTCCTACGCTGCGAAGAATGTCGCAGATAGGAGGGTAAAGCCGACGTGTCCGGATTAAGGTTCCACCGAAAAGCAATTTCCGTTCTCGAGGCCCAACAGGCTGTACTTCAATGGGTCAAACATCTGGAAATCGAGGAAGTGCCCTTGGCCCAGAGCTTCGGGCGGCGACTGGCCGCAGCTGTATCGGCGGAGCAGCCGATACCGCACTTTCGACGTTCGGGTGTAGACGGTTATGCCGTCCATGCCTCCGATAGTACGGAGGCTTCCCCGGACAACCCGATAGCGTTGGAGGTCGTAGAACGAATATTTAGCGGCGACGTGCCCGAAAGGAGCGTTCTGCCGGGCCAGGCCGCCCGAATTATGACGGGTGCCGTGGTCCCGGAAGGGGCCGATGCCGTGATTATGCTCGAGATGACGGAGGCACGGGAACGGCAGGTTCACCTGCGCAAAAGGATGATGGAGGGGGAGAATATCACCCCGGTAGGACAAGAGGTATCGCAGGGGACATTGCTTTTGCATGCAGGTCAAGCAATAGGAGCGGGAGAGACCGCCGTATTGGCCTCCTTCGGCTACTCCAGCGTCCCCGTCTTCCGCAAGCCTCGAGTGGCGATATTCTCTACGGGCTCGGAGCTGCTGGATGTGGACATGCCGCTTGAACCTGGCAAAATCCGCAACAGCAATAGCTATATGCTGGCCTATCAAGTTCGGGAGGCAGGCGGAGAGCCTTTCATTATGCCGATTATGCCAGATGATCCGGCGATAGTCGAACGAGAGCTCCTGGCCCTGGCGGATCAGGTTGATTTGATTCTGACGACAGGCGGAGTCTCGGTTGGCGATAAGGATGTGTTGGTGGATCTGTTTGAACGATGGGATGGGCAGCTGCTTTTTAACAAAGTAGCTATGCGGCCCGGAAGTCCGACTTCTGCCGGTGTATGGAGGAATAAGCTGCTGTTAGCTCTTTCCGGGAATCCCGGAGCGTGCTTTGTCGGATTCGAGCTTTTTGCCCGGCCGTTCCTGCGCGGTTTATTGGGCTGCACGTCCCTATATCATCATGAAATAGAGGCCAGACTGATGACGGACTATTCCAAAGGCTCCGCATATCCGCGCTATGTCCGCGGCTCTCTGGAGCTGCGTAAGGGAATGATCGGAGTTCGGCCGGCAGGCCAAGACAAATCCAGCATTATGGTATCCATCAAGGATACGGATTGCTTGATCTGTATTCCAGCCGGGGGAAGAGGCGCAGCGGAAGGGGAAATGGTAAAGGTCCTTATGCTTGCCGGGAAACCGATCATAGGTTAATAAGTGGATCAAAAGGGAAACCCCCGATAAAGTGCGACGGCACCTTATCGGGGGTTTGTTTGTTGAGACAGAAGGGATGTTCAGCTGATTGCCTCTAGCGATCCGCCTGTTCTGGGTTCATTAATACAATACACCGCGAGTAACAATAACCAGCAGGATGAACAATACAAGGATAACACCTGTGCTTGTGAAAACTCCGCCAACACCGCTCATTCGACATCCCCCTTTCAGAAGACTTGATATACCATATGTCGTGGAGATGAATGCTGATTGGGTACTTTGCCCGTTTGTGGATAAAAAGGGCTTGTCTTATATAATTTCTCGATTCGACAAAGGATAACAAAAGAAAACGGAAAAAACCGGAAATAATACCTATTTTATGATAGTATTTTTAGCCTCATAATGGTAATATGTCCATATACTGTACTCTGAATACATTAATGGAATCAACCATCATGAGAAAGAGGCTGATATTCAAAAAAGAATGGAACCGTATCAATGAACTGGGCTTAACGGAAGATAAGCATCTGGGGAAATTAGGGAAGACCATTGAAATGATCAGGGCGGTCACACTTGCCGAAAAATAAAGGGGGCCTGTTAACGACTTGAGTCATCTTTTGTTGAACGTGCTGATCATATGGGCATGTATCTTTTTGTATCAGGTGCTGTGGTTAGATAGGCTGAACCATAAAGCAAAGCTGGATAAGCCGGTACTGACGGCGGTGCTGGTCATAGGATTGGCTGGCTGCATGTCGTTTCCCATGCATCTTTCTCAGAAATTCGCATTCGATCTGAGAGGCGTCCTGCTGCTCATTGGTAATCTGTACGGCGGCATGCTTGCGGGCTGGGTACTAGGAGCAATTACCGTTATCATCTGCGCAATGCAGGGCGAGGGCGGGCTGTGGCCTGCGATCCTGTTCGCAATGATGGGATGGATGACCTTATCGTATACCGGTCGAACCTATCGGCTGCTGCCGTTTAGAAAAAGGCTGTGGATCGGGCCCATTCTTGCCGGGATTGTCGGAGAGCTGATGCTTGGCTTGACTTATTGGCTTGCGGCCGATACAGGCCTCTGGAGTATTCAAACGATCCGCCACATGCTTCTGTTCGGTTTACTTCAAGCGGCATGCGCGTTTTCGACTATTTATTTTATTGAGAAAATGCATGAAAATTCGATAGCGAAGGCGGAAATACAGCAGAAGGAGAAAATGCAGATGATAGGGGAGCTCGCTGCCTCGGTTGCCCATGAAATCCGCAATCCAATGACGGTGGTACGCGGGTTTATGCAGCTGATGAACTCTCACGGTGCTGCATTAAAACGTTTTAATGATTACGCGCCGCTCATCCTCGAGGAGCTCGACAGAGCCGAGACTATTCTGAGCGACTACCTGTCCTTCGCCAAGCCACAGAATGCAGAGTGGGAGAAGCTGGAGTTAAGCGAGCAAATGTCCCATGCCATTGACGACGTGAAGCCCTATGCGAATATGAATCAGGTGGAAATAAGAACCTGTTGTCAAACCTCGCTCGCCATTTATTTCGATCGTAAAAAGCTAAGGCAGCTAATGGTCAATCTGCTTAAAAACGGGATAGAGGCTATGCCGGATGGCGGAAGGCTTCAGCTGGAGCTGTACCGGGAAAATGATCATGCCGTCATTCGCATTCTGGATGAAGGAATCGGCATGTCGGAGGAAGAATTAAAGCGGCTGGGGTCCCTCTTTTATTCCACCAAAACGAAGGGAACGGGAATAGGGATCATGATTTGCTATAAAATCATAGAAGCGGCTAATGGAATGCTTCAGCTGCAAAGCGAGAAGGGAAAAGGCACGACCGTTACAATTCGTCTGCCGTTATCGTTCCAAAAGAAGATGGAGGAAACGTCATGAAGCCATTTATTATTCGTCATATTCCCAAGGAGCAATTCGAGGACAGCTTGTCCTTATCGGAATTCGCATTTCAATACGAGGTCCCTAAGGAGGAACGCGCCAAAAAGCTATCACTATTAAAAGAAAAAGAATGCTGGGGAGCTTACGTGGAAGGAAATTTAGCCGCCCGTATGACCGTAATAGATCTGCACGTCTGGCTGTACGGCAAACGCTTCGCCATGGGCGGGATTGCGTCCGTAGCTACATGGCCGGAATACCGAAGAGGCGGCTTGGTATCCGCATTGCTATCCAATGCATTGAATGTAATGCGAGAGCAAGGACAGTCTCTCTCTTTCCTGCATCCGTTTCAATTCGCTTTTTACCGGAAGTTCGGGTGGGAGACCTATACGGAGACGAAAAAATACGAAATTCCGACTGCGCTTCTGCCCAAGTTTCCTCATCAACCGGGCCGGGTCGTAAGGGTCAGCAGGGAAACTGAGCTCCTTAATTCCATTTATCAGCAATATGCTAAGGGATATAACGGTACGCTGGACCGTGACGAAGGCTGGTGGAATCACCGGATTCTCGATGGCAAAAAAGGGACTGTAGCGGTCTATTACGACGGCTCCGGCGAACCGTCCGGCTATGTTCATTACGAGGTAAAGCAGCAAATTTGCCGCATCCATGAGCTGGTCTATCTCCACCGGGAAGCCTGGAAAGGATTATGGCGCTTTATTGCCGATCACGACTCGATGATAGAGAAGGTGACGATAAGCGTCCCGGCAAATGATGCTACGTCCTTCCTATTGGACAATCCTCGTATCAAACAGGAAGTGATCCCTTATTTTATGGCTAGAATCGTCGATGTGAAGTCGTTTATGGAGCAGTTCCCGTTTGTGCCCGCGGCTCAAGAAAGCGACATCCGGAGGTTAAGACTCAGGATCTCGGATGCTCATGCGGAATGGAATGACGGGGAGTTTCTGCTGGAGATTTCCCCGGACGGTGGAGTCCGTATAGATAAGGTGCAGGAAGCCGATTCCGGAGCACCTGCCGTGTCCTGTGGAGTCGGAACGCTGGCTGCCATGTTCATGGGATATCAGCGGCCAACGTTCCTGCATGATGTCGACCGTCTGGAAGGTGACCGGGAAGCGGTTGCGCTTTTGGAATCGATCATTCCGGAAGGTCAGACTTATTTGCCTGACTTTTTCTAGCCAATTCAAGCAGACCGTGCTGCTTCAAAAAGGAGTCCGGGTCGCTTGGACAATCGAATACGTATGGCTTGCCCTCACTGCTGAATACGAGCAGATGGGGGCTTTCTTTTTGTTCCGGGTCTACAAAAAGGTACAGGTCCGCGGCGTTCATCGTGAGCCAGCTGTGCTTCACGGGGAGGGGAGGCTGAAGCGGGATGTGCACGACGATGCCGGATTCGGCTTCGACACGCGCTCTTCCCGACAGTCTCTGTACCGCCTTCAGCCAGCTTGCCGCTTGCTCGCGGAAGGCAGACGTGTTGGGCAGCGTTGCAACGACCTGCTCCTTTTTCACATCAAAGACTTGAACGGGAGGCTGCGGCTCCGCATAAACGGAAGCAAAGGATAGCGTCCACAGCAGGCAGGCCAAGAGAAGGGTACGCGAAATAAGTGTAACGTGATGAATGAAAGCGCTTCGTCTTTTCACAAAGGATCTCTCCGTTCTCATAAGGTAGTAAACCTAGTATGACACAGAAAACGAGAGTTCATCCCTGCAGACTTCTCCCGGCGTTTTCGTGGCTTTGACTAAGGTCCGAAGGTCCCCCCGACTTTGGTCTAGGAGCAAAAACCGACGCAGGTCCGTTTTGGGAAAAGGCGAAAGAACCTAAAATAAAGACATGAATGAAACACAAAGACAACGAAAGGCGGTGAATACATAAATGAGACTAAATCGGCACAGCGGTTTGGCGCTTCTATTAATCTTCTTCGGAGCCATCATCCTGCTGAACAAGTTCGGCTTCCACACAGGTCACATTATGGGCTACGTATTCCCTCTAGCTCTCGTCGGGCTAGGCTGGTTGGGCATCAAAAACGGCCGTTCCATTATCGGTTGGATCTTGCTCGTATTCGGAGGGATGATTCTTCTTGGTAAATTGTCCGGATTGATTGCCATAGCGGTTGCTATCGGATTTATCTGCTACGGAGTTTGCATCTTAAAGAAAAAATCAGGCGACGCTTATTGATTATAGGAAAGTGATGTGATCTTCCCCCAAACGGGGATGACAATTTGAAGGAAAAGGTGGTTAGGGCATGAGTTTAGGCAAAAGATTCAGAGACATTACCGTAGCGACTTTCAACGAAATGCTGGAGCAATCGGAAGATCCGGTTCGTCTGATAGATAAATATCTACAGTCTCAAGCGGAACAAATCCGCGAGTCGGAGAAGCTGCTGCAGCAATGTTTGTCCCATGCAGCCTCCCTAAGGCAGCAATACATGAACGCCGCTCAGCTGAAAGAGCGCCGCGAGCAGCAGGCCATGATTGCTCTTAAGGCGGGCGAGGAGGAGGTAGCGCGCATAGCTCTGCAGGAGAAGCTCCAGCAGGAGGAGCGCAGCACGCAGTACAAAGCGTTGTACGAGCAAAGCAAGCTCGGCATCGTTGAGCTTGAGGAGCAGGTTCAGCAGCTCAAGTCGGACTTTGAGGAAGTGGCGGCCAAGCGCAGCTACTATATCGCAAGACTGGAGAGCGTAAGGCTGCAGCAGCGCATGAATGAGCGTCTGCGCGGCATGGGAGGCTACGGCTCGGCGCAGCCGAGAATGTTTGACCGGTTGGAGGAACGCGTATCCGACATGGAAATGACGGCGCGCACGCTTCGCGAAGTTCGCTCGCAAACCCGCGACGCCTTCATGGCGGCCGGCAGTGCAGCTTCCCAGGCGCTGGAGAGTGAGATGGCCAAGCTGAAATCGAAATTACAGCAGGAGGGCTGGATGCGATCATGACCAGAATATACCGTTCTCGTACGGACCGAAAAGTGACCGGTCTCTGCGGAGGATTATCCGATACATTAAGAATCGATTCGAATTTGCTTCGACTGATCGTTGTCGTCACGGCGTTCTTTTCCGGCGGTGTCGTCATTCCGCTGTACTTCCTGGCGGCTCTCGTCATACCAAGCGAGCCTTATCCTGACGCTTCGTACGCAGGCTACGGATACGGAGGACCGGGACAAGGGCCATGGAACCGCGGTGAGGGCTCCTGGGGACGCGGCCATGAAAGAAGACGTCATGGCGGCTCGCGCAGACATGATGAAAGAGATCCCCGCGGTCATTATGAGGGAGCTTATACCCAGGCAGGATATGGATATGAGAACCAGCAGGAGAAGCAAGCAGGGTCTGATCTTGACGATATGATGAAAGATATTGAGAAAAAGGCTATGTGGAAAGAGATCGAGGAATTGCGCAGCAAAGTGGCTCAATACGAAAAACAACAACAATCTAAGGGAGATGTTAAATAATGGGAGTATTTTCTAGAATTAAAGATATGACAAAAGCGTCGCTGCATGAGCTGCTGGATAAGGTTGAAGATCCGATCATCATGCTGAATCAATATATCCGCGATATGGAAGAGGAAATCGCCCAAGCGGAAGTGACTGTAGCCCGTCAAATCGCAACGGAACGCAAAGTAAAGGAGCGTTGGGATGAAGCGATCCGTCTGACCGCACAGCGTGAAGAACAAGCTAAGGAAGCCCTGAAGCACGGTCAGGAAGCGGCGGCTCGTCAGGCTTTGGAGCAAAAGCTGTACTACGAAGGAAAAATCACCGAATACGCCGAAATGCATGCCCAATCGAAGGCGCAAGCGGAGGAGCTTGTTCAGCAGCTGCATGAGATGAAGGATGCGTTCTACCAAATGCGCAACAAGCGCAGCGAGCTGATATCCCGCGCTCAATTGGCCAAAGCGAAAAAGCAAATGGCCGAGGTAACGACAAATAACGTTATTGACGGCGGCAACGCAGTGAAAGGTTTCCGCCGCATGGAGGACAAAATTCTTTCCCTGGAGGTTGAAGCGGAAATTGCCCGCAAGCCTTATGTGAATACTTATTCGACGAATGCCGGTTATCCTGGCACTTACGGAGCAGCCGATGCGGCGAAGCAGCAAAAGGTCGACGATCAGCTTCAGCTGTTGAAGGAGAAGCTGAACTCAGAGCAATCCCAATAAGGCAGCTGCGCCCGTATTGATAAAATCCTCTTTGAGGCCATAGTAAATTATGATATGCTAGGAAAGGCAAAAAGCCATAGGGCAGCGATAGGCCGCTATGGCTTTTGCGCCTATCGAAGGGCGAACCAGAATCGACATAAGAAGGGAGGCAGCACGGATGAAGAAGAATTGGAAGCATCGAAACAATAACCGAAATGTAGCTCTGATCTTGATCGGAGTCGGGCTGTATTTGCTCCTGGATAATCATTTCGGCTTTTTCACCGTGTTGGCTCTCTTGTTCATTCTTTACGGCATTAATAAAATCCGGTCCGCCTCCGTACGCAAAGGCTATATATTTATCGGCATCGGATTGGTCATCCTGATCGGAGGGAACCTGTCCCTTCTGCTGGCCGTGGTGCTGATCTCGCTCGGCTTCTTCTATATCCGCTCCAAGCAGCTTCAGCGGGGCGATGATTATGTCAGGAAGCAGAGTCTGATTGAGAGCATCCGCTGGGGAAGAGAACCGTGGGTGCTGCGCAGCAGCTCGATATGGAACGTGCTTGGCGAGCTTCAAATCGATTTGACCTATGCCATCCCGGAGCAGCAGGAAACGACGATCGTCCTGCAGGGCGTTATTGCCGATGTGGATATTATTGTTCCGGAGGATATGGGCGTCTCCGTCACTTCCTCGGTCTTGTTCGGTCAATCCGATATCGGACCGCTGAAGGAGGCAGGGGCGTTGAACAAGACGGTATGGCAGTCGCCGAACTACGAAACCGCGGACATGCGGGTGAAGCTTCTTATCTCTTATGTCGTTGCTGATGTAGATATTAAAATCGTGTAATGCAACAAATTGCAGCAGTAATCTCGTTTATAACTTTGAAACAGATCAGATAACAATGGAGGCCGAAATGGATGGAAGGGCATGACAAACGACTGACCAACATGATATGGCGAAGCATGGGCGAGTCAATTATACTCAGCCTTCTTTTGTTTGGGGTCATCGTGTACTTCCTGAGTTCCAACGGCTATATCAATGAATTTACGACTTGGCAGGAGGGTGTGCGGCTCAGCCTGACGGTCATCGCTATCGTTACGGTGATCGGAGGCGCTTACGGGCTGTGGAACAGCAGCAAGACCAAACGGCGCCTGGAGCTGCTTCGCGAGGTGATGATTTCCTTGGAAAAAGGAAACTTAAGCCGCAAGGTCCCTCCTCTCGGAGAGGATGAAATCGGCAGGCTCGGCGAGCAGTTGAACCAGATTACGAAAAAATGGGAGGAGCAGGTAACCTCCCTCCAGCGCTTGTCCAGCAACAATGCGCAGCTGGCGCAAAAGGCGAAGTATTCGGCTATCGTGGAGGAGCGACAGCGGCTGGCTCGGGAATTGCATGACGCCGTCAGTCAGCAATTGTTCGCGATCTCGATGACGGCTACAGCGGTTGGAAGAACGCTGGACAAGGACTTCGACAAGACCTTGTTCGAAAAGGCCAAGAGACAAATTCATCTGATTGAGGAAATGGCCTCTGTGGCTCAATCGGAGATGCGCGCGCTGCTCCTTCATTTGCGTCCTGTCCATCTGGAAGGGAAGCGTCTTGCGGAAGGCTTGCTGGAGCTGCTTCAGGAGCTGATGGCCAAGGTTCCTATGGAAATCTCCTGGGAGTTGGAGGAGGACGTCAAGCTGCCTAAAGGGATCGAGGATCATTTGTTCCGGATCGTGCAGGAGGCGATGTCGAATGCCCTCAGGCATTCCAAGGCTACCAAGCTGGAGGTACGGTTGACTCAGCCTTCCAGCGATGCGATTCGACTGCTGATCCGGGATAATGGCGTAGGCTTTGATCTCGATGCGAAAAAGCATGCTTCTTACGGTATTGTGACCATGAAGGAACGCGTGAATGAAATCGGCGGGTCCTTGAATTTGATAACGGCGCCGGGTAAAGGAACTCGGATTGAGATTCGGGTGCCGATTTTGACGGAAGGGGGAGAATTGGATGGAGAACGAGATGGCGATTAAAGTTCTATTGGTGGATGACCACGAAATGGTTCGGATAGGTTTGGCAGCGGTGCTGAGTACGGAGGAAGATATTGAGGTTGTTGGCGAGGCCAGTAATGGTGCGGAGGGTATTAGACTGGCTCAGGAATACAGGCCGGATGTCGTCTTGATGGATCTGGTTATGGAAGGAATGGACGGAATCGAAACGACCCGGCGGCTGCTTCAGCTGTACCCCGAGTGCAAAGTGATCGTTCTGACAAGCTTCCTGGACGATGAGAAGATGTACCCGGTTATTGAAGCGGGAGCCTTCAGCTATTTGTTGAAAACCTCTCGGGCTGCGGAAATTGCACAAGCGATCCGGGCTGCGGTAAAAGGCCAATCCATCCTTGAATCCCAGGTGGCTTCCAAGATCATGAACCGGTTCCGACAGCCGAAGGCTGCCGCTCCTGCTCACGAGGAGCTGACGGAAAGAGAGATGGAGGTGCTTCGTCTGATCGCTTCCGGCAAGTCCAATCAGGATGTGGCGGATGAGCTGTTCATCGGCATTAAAACGGTCAAGTTCCATGTAACGAATATTCTTGCCAAGCTTGGTGTCGAGGATCGTACGCAGGCGGCCATATATGCCTTTAAGAACGGTCTGGTAGAATAGGGGCGGCAATGCCTTCCCAGTAGATGCGCCATACTCCTTCCAGCAGCTGTTCGAATTGGGGCCGGCCATAATAAAATAATTGGAGAAAGCAGCCATCCATCAAACAAAGATAGGAGGCCAGCAGCTCTTCGACGGGCTCATCGCGGATGAGTCCTTTTTGTATTCCTGTCGAAAAGATTTCTTGTAGAGGGGCTGTAAAAAGACGCTCGATTTCAATAAATTTGTGCTGCAGCCGTTCTTGAAGAAAGGTAGGGGGAAACAGCATCGCTCTGCGCAGGAAGGTGATTTTTTCTTCGCTGACCAAATAAGTATCGCAGGAGTCCCTAAGAATGGCAAACAGCTTCTCTTTCACCGGGTAGTCGTGAATGGATTCCAGCAGCTGGCCGACGCGGGCGGCATGTTCTTGAAGCAGCTCCTCGAAGAGCCGGAGAAACAAGTCTTCCTTGCTGCGAAAATGAGCATAGAGCGACGGCGTCTTGATTCCCACGTCCTTGGCGATTTCGGATAAAGGGGTGCCCTCATACCCGTTTTTTGCAAAATGGCGTAATGCAGCGGCTTTAATCGTACTAGAAGTCATGATCAGAGCTCCGTTTCTTTATGATAAGTAGTCCTTATTAATGTTAATTATAATAACATAATACCAGCTGGTGAATGATATCTGCAAGAGTCATTAAAATTTGTGTTATTTTATTTAACACTGGATATAGCTGATAAATAGAATAGGAATGGTGCGAAAAAGGGAAACATTACATTGGGCCGTATCCACATATAGGATAGTCATAAACCTATGCATGGAAAGGGTTTCTGGTGCTTGCCAGGAGAGGGATTTATTTATTGACCGAAGGCAAAATAGTTTCTGTTCCAATAATTATTGAGAATTATGGGTAGAGAAGTTCACATATTCGGGCAGAGAATGGAACGGACAGAGGAGCCAGACAGCCTGAGAGACCATCGGGCCGTCATTCGACAACAAGCGGATAGATAAAGTCTGTCGAAATCCTCAAAAGAGGCTCTGAAGGCGGACGAGATTGACGAAACCTCATACGGTTCGACTCTGTGAGACAGGCCGATTGGTGAAATAAACATCTTTGTCGGGGGACATGTTCAAAATGTGATTATTTCCGGGGAAATTGACAAAATTCACGGTCTCTAAAAAATGGCGAAAAGAAACGATGGTAGTCTAATAATCCAAAGGTAAACCCTATCTTCCGCTGACAGTGATCTTTTTTCTAAAGAAGAGGCTGTTTTTTTGTGGAAATGTCGGAAACAGTGAAAGAAAATCGCGCTTTGTTTCGTCTATATATAGTGAGACAAAAAAAATGAACTGGCGTTTCGCGCCTTGGATATATAGTAGTTAGAGTTGTGGATGAGCGTGGTCCAAATTGGAGACGAAAAGGGGAGAGGGAGATGGCGGTTACTATAGCCGATAGGAGAATGGAATTCGCGACCCTGCCGTGCAGGGAGAAGGCCGTTCACCTTCGGCGCTATGAGGAATATTGCTATCAAATCGCTTTCTACTTGCTGAATAATGAAAAGCAGGCGTCGGAAGCGGCAGAGCACGCACTTATGGAGCTGTACAGGTGCAGGGAATGGTTCGACATGCCTGACAACGCCAGGCAAGCCAAAGCTAAGCAAGCTGCGCTGATGCAGGCTTTGGAAAGCAAAAAACGCGGCTTAAGCCGCGCCTTATAAATATTGATTAATGAGGATTCCGTTAAGAGGGATGGAGAAGTAGGTGTGCACCTGGCCTGCCTCCCATTGTCGAAAACGGTATTTCGTTATCGTCTTGAATTGCGGCTGTTCTTTGTCGAGAAGCTGCTCCGGCGGAAAGGCAAGAAGCCGATCGGCCGTTTCAGATAGAATAACGGCCAGCTCGCCGGTCCGTGACGCGTCGACCTGATGGGGAACAGGCATATCCATGAGTGACGCGGCTTCTCCGTCTGATTGTCGAAGACCAAGCTCCTCCCATAGTTCTGAAGCGGGCTGGCTGAGCGCCTCCTCCAGCGTCTTGCTGTCGATATAGGTGGATGCTGAAGTCAATGCTTGATGAAGAAGAATATAGCTTTGGACCAGCTCCTCAACCTGCTGTTGACGGAAGGTGGTCTTTTGCTCTTGTTCAGGGAAGGCAGGGTCTTGCTCATCCGTTGCTTCCCATTCCTGATCGGGCTGTCGATTCAACGCCTCGACAGATTCCTTCACTTCGACGGCGGCGGTCAAGACATGGGATAAGCTTAACGCGGCAGCGAATGCGAATGGTTCGAAATCATGATGGAACGCATGGGACGAGATCGATGGCGGATTGAAGAAGGGTGAAGATCGACGCGAACGGCGCTTCCATAGATCCTCTCCTGAATGCCATAAGGCATTGGTACGGTATGTACGAGCCACTTTAGATAGCTTGGCCAGCATGCTTGAACACCTCCGATGAATAATGAGAAATGGATTGGTTTTATTATACATAATGTTCCATCTTACGTAAATTGGAACTTGACATAATTATTGACGCTACTGTATGATATAGAATTAACTTGGAAAAAGGGGCATTTTGTCATGGATTGGGTACAAACGGCCGTCATCGTGGTTGTTATTATCGTCTGCGTGCTGTTTCTTGCCTTCGTCGGTAAAAAGTATTTGAAATAATAGCACACCCTGCTGTCGCTTCATAGTATAAAGTAATTCTTTATTCTAGGGGGCGACGCCAGTGATCCGAAAGCGAATTCCGCGTCGGGACGATAAAGTGATACTGGAGCTGGTGGAGCTGCTTCTGTTACCCTATGCAAGACTGACCCAGCCGGATTTGCGAGTGACGCTTCCATTGATCCGGGATCGGATGAAGGGAAGCAGCACCTATGTCGCATGCTCGGGGGGCCGGGCGGCGTGCGGGTTCATTACGCTCCGTGAGGACAAGGAGGTCATTATCATCGACATGCTTGCCGTTCATCCGAGAGCGCAGGGCAAAGGAATGGGTTCCAGGCTGATGGAGCACGCGGAGCGTTCAGCCGTGCTGGCCGGAAAGAATGAAATTCGGCTGTGGGTAGATGATACGAATACGCAGGCTCAGCGCTTTTATGCCTCCAAGGATTATGTACCGGTTCATTACAACAGCCTGATTCGCTGCTACCAATTGTCGAAGCGTATCCATTTGAAGAAGTAACCTTTTTAAACCTAATAGGCGGGTCTTCGCTGCGGACGGGCGGGACCTTTTTTACCGCGCATACCTCCACTAAAGCGTCAGCGCAGTGATAATGCCTATCATCCCTCTATGAATGATCGCCATATGTCGATAGACGGGACCTCGCATAATGGAAGGGATACGTTTCGCGAACGGATGGTTTATTGCATTACCATTTCCGGGGATAGTAAGGCAAACAGACTGTCTTCCGCTTGATGCAAGCCTCGGCGGAGGGGGGAGCCCTCCCGTCCGCCGAATGCCGGAGTCAGCTCGAGCTGAATCGCTTAAACGAGCAGGAACAAAAGAGCAATTAGGGAAAGATCCAGCGCGATACCTCCGCCAAAGGGAGGAATGCCGAATCCGGGTCCAGGCCCGGGG
This sequence comes from Paenibacillus vulneris, assembly GCF_039543185.1. NCBI lineage: Bacteria > Bacillati > Bacillota > Bacilli > Caryophanales > Paenibacillaceae > Paenibacillus > Paenibacillus vulneris. The sequence goes on from NZ_BAABJG010000051.1 coordinate 25,955, forward strand.
AAGGCGGACAGCTTGGCTCTTGTTTTCGCTTTGATCTTAGTTTTTCGCGATTTGATGCTGTTGGAGCCGGACCTTTTGGAGCTCGAGGAGCCGACGGCCGGATCGGCTGCGGCTGCCTGACGGTTCAAAATGATTTGACCGTTTTCATAAGCGCTCAGTACACCAACCATTTCGCTGCCGTCTCTTAGAATGACAAGCACAGGCTTGCCGAAATGTTCCCGGCACGTGTCTTCGTTAATGGGATGAATATGTCTCATGAATGTTTACACCTCCGTCATCATGTACACTCTAGTCTATGCGTAACGTGTATGTGCGTTTGGATAATGGCCTAGAGGTTACGCGCCTATTTTGCATGATGAGGGCATTGAATCCTGAGCCAGTTTTCGTTATGCTTAAAGAGTTCATGACTTTGATTAGTTAAAGCAATAAAAAATACATAAGAAAGAATGATGAGAAGATGACCAATACGGTGTTTTTCCTATTCGGTGCTACGGGCGATTTGGCCCGCCGCAAGCTGTTCCCTGCAATTTATTGCTTGTACCGCGAGCGTAAGCTGGGGGATCGCTTTGCCGTGATCGGTTTGGCGAGACGCTCAAGAACCAATGAGCAGTTTCGTGAGGATGTGCTGGAATCGATCAAAGAATTCGCTCGTTATAATGTAACGAAGGACGAGCAGTGGGAATCCTTTGCAGAGCACTTTGAGTACATGTCCCTGGACATCAACAATCCGTCGGCGTTTAAAGATCTGCGTGGCTTGGCGGACCGTCTTGACGACAAATTCGACGTAGGCGGCAATCGCCTGTTTTACCTGGCGTTGGCACCTGAACTGTTCGGCAGTGTTTCTCATAACCTGCAGGCAGGAGGCTTGCTTGAAACCTCCGGATGGGCGCGCCTGGTCATTGAAAAGCCATTCGGCTACGATCTGCCTTCCGCAGAGAAGCTGAATGCAGAAATTCGGCAAGTATTCGATGAAAAAGATATTTACCGTATCGACCATTATTTGGGTAAAGAAATGGTTCAGAACATTAGCGTCGTTCGATTTGCCAATGCGTTCTTCGAGCCTTTGTGGAACAACAAATATATTGCCAACATTCAAATTACTTTAAGTGAAACGGTTGGCGTCGAGGAGCGCGGAGGGTATTACGATCACTCGGGTGCTCTGCGCGATATGGGCCAGAACCATATGCTGCAAATGCTGGCCATGATGGCAATGGAACCGCCTAGCCGTCTGTCGCCGGAAGATATCCGCGACGAGAAGGTCAAAGTATTCCGTTCGCTGCGGGGCTTCCAGAATGCTGCTGAGGTCCGGGCCAATACGGTTCGCGGACAATATGTGGCGGGAACCAACAAAGGCAAGCAGGTTCCAGGGTACCGCGAGGAGGATTCCGTCAATCCGGAGTCGACGACCGAAACCTATTTCGCCGCGCGCGTATTCGTGGACAACTTCCGCTGGGCGGGCGTTCCATTCTACATCCGCACCGGCAAAAGGCTGCCTGTCAAAACGACGGAAGTCGTTGTCGAATTCAAGAATGTGCCTAACAATGTGTACCTTTCGAAGAAGCATAAGCTCGAGCCGAATCTGTTAGTGTTCCGGGTAAACCCGATGGAGGGCATTTACTTCAAAATGAACGCGATGCAGCCGGGATCCGAAGGCACGATTGTGCCTGTTGCCATGGATTTCTGCCAGAGCTGCCAGGTCGGCCTGAATACGCCGGAGGCCTACGAGCGTTTGCTGCATGATGCGGCACGCGGCGACTCCACCTACTTTACCCGTTGGGATGAAGTGGCGCTGGCTTGGAAGTACGTGGACAAGATCGCCGCGGCATGGGGAGAGCGCACGGATAACCTGCATCTGTACCCTGCCGGAACATGGGGGCCGGATCAAGCTCAGCAGCTGCTGTCTGAGGACGGCTTCAAATGGTGGCCGGTTAACGGACAGGATGAGGGAGAAGTGGCTTGGGAGTTTACACAGCGTTAAGCCGTTTATGTCAGCAGGACAAGTGAAAATCGCAGGGCCGTACATGCATAAGGGTACGAGCCCTGTTTCTTTTGTCGAAATCTTACCTGCGTTAATGCTTTAGTGAATCTCCCGTGCATTGAAAAAGTGTGCATACATCCGGATAAACAGATATAATAAAGAAACGCATTTCATGGTAAAATGAACGTTGAATAAAATGATGGCATGATTCATACTCAGGGGGAATACTTCTATGTCCCGTCGGGCTTTTATCCGCTGGATGCTTGGATTGCTTGTCCTTATAGGGGCGGCTTTTACCGGACTGTTCAAATTGCTTCAGCGATCGGAGGACACGCAGTTGGCAGCGCAGCCGAGTACAGACTCGGAACCGAGACTCGCAAAGCAGGAGCCGCCGGAAGCTAAACCGGAGCCGGCCAATGACAAGGATCCGTTATTTTCATTTATGATATTAAGCGATCTTCATATTTCGGTATATGATCCCAATACTATCAAGCATATGAAGGAAGCCCTAGAAGATATGAAGCAATTCGAATCGCCGATTGAAGCTTTGATCATCACAGGCGATCTGACGGATTTCGGAGGCGCGGACGGCTACAAGGAACTTCAGAAGCTGCTGTCGGCCTATAAGCTGCCGCCTATCTACGCGAACATGGGCAATCACGATTATTACGATATTTGGGTAGACAAGAAGGGGGCATTCAATAAAGAAACGATGCCCAACGGGAAGACGGATTGGCAGGCGCGCGAGCGGTTCCAGAAGTTTTTTAATCTGGACAGCATCTACAACGCCGCGCAGATCAACGGGTTCCCTATCATCCTGCTGTCACAGGAAGCCTACGTCCAAGAGAAGCCGGAGGTCGGCGAAGGGGCCTGGTACTCCGATCAGCAGCTGGATTGGTTCAAGAATCAGCTGGCTCAGCATAAGGACGGCAAGCCGATCTTCGTCATGACCCACCAGCCGCTGCCGCCTATCGGCTCCGACGGAGGAAGTCATCAGCTGATCCCCGCGAAGAAGTTCCGCGAAATATTGAAGCCTTACAAAAATGTATTCGTCTTTTGCGGACACCGGCATCAGGATTTCCAGAACGGCGCAGAGCATTATGTGAAGGAAACGTTCCATTACTTCCATAATTCGTCGGTCGGCAGGGTTTTGAACCGGAATTATGAAAATGCCGGGAAAGAAAAATCGCAAGGCTTATATGTTCAGGTGTATAAGGACAGAGTTACCGTTCGCGGCCGCGAGTTCAGTAAGCGAGCCTGGTTGAAGGAAGCGGACTGGAGCCTGAAGCTAACTTAACGATAAGGAAGGAATTACAGAAGCTTATGAGCATGGATACCAAGCAAAAGATGATAGAAGAGGTTGAAAAGCGCCGTACCTTCGCTATTATTTCTCACCCCGACGCGGGGAAAACGACGCTGACCGAGAAGCTGCTGCTCTTCGGGGGAGCGATCCGTTTGGCAGGTACGGTAAAAGGCCGCAAGGCAAGCAAGCATGCGACTTCCGACTGGATGGAAATCGAGAAACAAAGAGGGATCTCGGTTACATCGAGCGTAATGCAATTCGATTATACTGGACATCGTGTCAATATTCTCGATACTCCAGGTCACCAGGACTTCTCAGAGGATACTTACCGTACGTTGACTGCGGCGGATAGTGCGGTCATGCTGATCGACTCGGCCAAAGGGGTCGAGGCGCAGACGAAGAAGCTGTTTCAGGTATGCCGCATGCGGGGCATCCCGATTTTTACATTCATTAATAAAATGGACCGTGAAGGACAAAACCCGTTCGATCTTCTTGAGGAGCTGGAGCAGGTGCTTGGCATCCGTTCTTATCCGATGAACTGGCCTATCGGCTCCGGCAAGCAATTTCGCGGCGTATACGACCGTAAATTAACCCAAGTCGAGCTGTTCCAGGGAGACGATCATAAGGAGATTCAGGTTCGCAAGGTTAGCGGATACGATGACCCTGTGGTGAAGGAAATTGCGGGGGACTTCTTCTATGATCAGCTGGTGCAGGATTTGGAGCTGCTGGACGTAGCGGGTGACGAGTTTGATTATGAGAAGGTACGCAGCGGCGAGCTGACTCCTGTCTTTTTCGGCAGTGCCATCAACAATTTCGGTGTGCAAACATTCCTCGAAAACTTCCTGCAGCTGGCGCCGAAGCCGACGCCGCGCAGCAGCAGCGAAGGCGAGATTGATCCGATGAACGAGAAGTTTACCGGGTATATTTTCAAAATCCAGGCGAACATGAACCCTGCTCACCGTGACCGGATTGCGTTCTTACGCATTTGCTCCGGCAAGTTCGAGCGCGGAATGTCCGTTAAGCATGTGCGGGCAGGCAAAGATATCAAGCTGGCTCAACCGCAGCAGTTCCTCGCGCAGGACCGCGACATCGTGGAAGAGGCTTATCCGGGGGACATTATCGGGCTCTTCGACCCGGGGATTTTCCGGTTGGGTGACTCCCTCAGCCAGGCCGGCAATGTCGAATTCAATGAGCTGCCGACGTTCTCGCCGGAGCTGTTCTCCAAGGTAACCGTGAAAAATGCGCTCAAGCATAAGCAGTTTCAAAAAGGTGTCGACCAGCTGACGGAAGAAGGAACGATTCAGGTATTCCGTACGATCGGATTTGACGATTTGATTCTTGGCGTTGTCGGCCAGCTTCAGTTTGAGGTATTCGAGTACAGGATGAAAGCGGAATACGGTGTAGACGTTCAGCTTCAGCGCACGAACTTCCAGTTTGCGAGATGGATTATCGATGATCAGATCGATCCGGGCAAGTTCCGCATTAACTCCCAGCTGGTTCGGGATAAGAACGACAACTATGTCGCCTTATTCGAAAGTGAGTATGCGATGCGCTCGGCAATGGAAAAAAATCCGAACGCGAAATTTTTGGAGAATGCCCCTTAAGGGTAAAAAAAGATACAAACAAAATGCTTACTAAGCTAAATTAAGGAAATGGCAGGTGGGTAACTGCATGCAGCACATGGGACCGACTTTGGGAATAGTCCTGCTGGTTGGATTCATGATTTACCGCAGGACCAAGCGGACGATCGGCTTGCAGAAGATCGTACGTTCCAGGCTAATGTTTCGGATCATCCTGTTCAGTCTGCTGGGGTGCGTGTTTCTATACCTGGGAGTTCTTCACCCTATTAACCTTATAGCTGATGGAGTGGGTCTGGTCTGCGGCCTGGTGCTGGCGCATTATGCGATTAAGCATACGCAATTCGAGCAGCAGAGCGACGGAATGTATTATCGTACGCATCTATGGGTTAATATGGCCGTGCTTGCCTTATTGGTGGGCAGGATTGCTTACAGGCTGTTGGTGATGCAGTCTCTGGGACCCGATGCGTATGACCCTTCCGCGAATCCGATGCAGATGTACGGGAAAGATCCTTGGACGATTGGTATCTTCTTCGTGCTTGTATCGTATTACATTCGATTTTTTACCTTTTTGCTGGCAAAAGGAAAGTAATCCAAGCTGGTTTTTGCATGAGAAAAAGTATTGTGGCCCGATCCGAACCGGATCGGGTTTTCTTAACAGTATACAATTTATAAATTTCGGGGCTCCCCGCAAAGCCTGAATCAGCTCCGAAGCCAAGGCCCCACTTTGTGGGGTTATTTTATTCATTTCGGGCCTTGCGTTAGCACAGCCTGCCTAGGAAGCCTGGGTGGGAGGGGGATACCCCATTGGAGTAAATCAGCACATGCTCAATAGATTGTTCAACAGACCAACCCGCTTTACCGGGTTATTTTGCATTCCATGAAGTCCGCCTCCGAACCGGAAGGGCAGGTACAGCATACAATATTGTGTTTGAATCGACTGTTTGGGCGGGTGCCGCATCGGATGCGGACCATGCGCTTATGCAAGAAGCTCAAGGCGATTACAAGTATGGTTCTAACAAAGCACGCTATAAACGGGATTATGTATACCTGGCGATTCGAGGAAAGGTGGATGTCATGAGTAAGAAGTATAATCGGTTCGTCGTCAGTAAATGGACGAAGACCTGCGTGTTGAGCGAAAATACCAAAATCCGTGCTCATATACCTCCGACAGAGAAAATGACGCATTCCTCTCTTAAAAGCATGCTGGATAAATACCGAATGGTGTATATCAAGCCGGATAAGGGAACCTTTGGGATCGGGGTTATGAGAGTGGAGGTGGATTCGGATGCCTCGAAGCCGGTGTACCGTTATCAGAGCGGCTCGGAAATCCGGAAATTTTCATCCTATGACGACATGTACGATTCCATTATCGATCTCACGAAAAATCGGCTGTATTTGGTTCAAATGGGCATTCACCTGACCAAATACCTCAAGCGCAGCTTCGACATTCGCGTCCATGTGCAGCAGTCGCCGCAAAAGAAATGGGAGACTACAGGCATTATCGGGCGTGTCGCAGACCCCAAGAAAATTGTGACGAACGTTCATAACGGAGGACAGATCAAATCGATTGAGACCTTATTGAAGGCTTATTTACCTGCGGATAAGCAAAAGATCTTCATCCGGTATTTGAAGAAGCTCGGCTTGGTGACGGCGGAAGAGCTGTTCAAAACCTATAAAGGCATTAAGGAAGTCGGTCTGGATATTGCCTTGGATAAGGATCTCAAGCCCTGGATTCTGGAGGTGAATACCAATCCGGATCCGTACATTTTCAACCGGTTGAAGGATAAAACCATGTATCGCAAAGTATACCGTTACGCCAAAGCCTACGGAAGAGTCTAGCATCGCGTCATTATGACAAAATCCCGTATCCGCTTATGTTCGGGGGTACGGGATTCTCGGGATGAGTATCAGCTAACGAGGGGTTTAACTTTGTTTAAGAATCGCGGGAGTCCGTCTCTGCGGGAGAGGTGGTTTCCGTTTGCGCTTTAGGCAGTGTGATGAGGAACTCGCTTCCCATGCCGGGGGTGCTTTGAACTTCAATCGTTCCTTGATGGGCTTCCACCAGCCTCTTCACGATAGATAGCCCCAGTCCCGTTTCACTGTTGCTTTTGCTGCGGGAAGGGTCGGCCTTATAAAACCGTTCCCAGATATACTCCTGCTCCTCGAGAGTCATGCCTTGTCCAGTATCCGAGATTTGGATCCTTGTCTCGGTTTCGGTTTCCTGTCCCCGCAATCGGATGGAACCGTAATCGGTGAATTGGATGCTGTTCTTCACAAGGTTAATCAGAATCTGCATCAGCCGGTCATAGTCCCCGTAGACCAGCAGCATGGGATCGCATTCGATAATGATTTGGAGGTGCTTCGCTTCCAGCAGGATCTCCAGCGACTCCGAGACCACCTCCATTAATTCTTTCAGAGGGATATGCTTCTTATGCAGCGTAATCATGCCATTCTCGATTTTCTCCGTATCCAGCAGCTCATTAATGAGCCGGATCAGACGGAACGTTTCCTTCTCGATAATGCCGTAATACTTCTGCTTGTCCTCCGGCTGGGTAACCAGATTGCTCTTCAGCCCTTCGATAATGCCCCGGATGGAGGTTAAGGGAGTGCGCAGCTCATGAGTGACATCCATGATGAATTGACGCCGCATCGTTTCGTACTGGTTCAATTTCTTGGACGAAGCCTCCAGTTGGGCCGCCATGGCATTGAAATCGAAGGCAAGATCCCCAAGCTCGTCCGTACGGGTAACAGGCAGTCTTGCTTCGTATTGTCCTGCGGCAATCTGCCGTGTAGCGCGGCGAAGCGGCTGAATGCTCTTGCTCATATTGCGGGATATCAGCAAGCTGACGATAACGGCCAGCAGGAATACGACTGCGAATAAATAGATCAGTGCCTTATTGAACGATTGCACCGTCTCCTGGTAGCCGTGAAGGGGAGAGAAGACGAACAGGTACATATCTCCTTTTTGGCTCTTGGGACGGATCGGCTTGCCCAGAACCACCAACGGCTCTTCCGTATTCCGGTTGACAATGAAGCTCTCATTTTCATTCATATTGAAAATTTTGGCCTTCAGTCCGTCCAGGAAAGGCTTGGAACGGTAAGCGCTCGGCATTTTGGGATCGCGGTACGCCATTTCCCCCGTTTTGTCGAACAGAATAAACGAAATTTTGCGTTCCACAAGCAGAGTACGGTAGGCTTGAAGCGCAGGCTGCGGCTCATCCTCCTCCCGTGAAAACATTCTGGAGATGACCTTGGCCGTAGTAGTTAATTCCTCTGTCTCCGCCTGATAAATCTGCTGCTTGGTGTAATAAGCGAACCCAAAGCTCAATAAGCCGAGGATGAGCAGGCACACAATGAGGTGACTTAGAAAAAGGCGCTGAAAAAACGTAAAGCGATAACGCTTGTGGCTCCCCATCGTTATTCCTCCAGCTTGTAGCCGACTCCCCAGACTGTTACGATCAGCGCGCAATCCGGTGTCGAGACTTTATTGCGGAGTCTTTTGATATGCACGTCAACCGTCCGTTCTTCTCCAATATAGTCATAGCCCCAGATGCTTTCGAGCAGCTGCTCGCGGGTAAACACCTTTTTCGGGTAGCGGACGAACAAGCAGAGCAGATCGAATTCCTTCGGTGTCAGGTTCGTAATCTCATGGCCTTGAATGATGGCGGTCCTCGACTCGAGCTGGATCGTAATGAATTTGTGCTTCAGCGTGCTGAAACCGTTAGCCTGCTCCTCCTGGACGGGAAGAGCCTCGCGGTCCTCGTTAATTCCGATCTTATAGCGCCGCAATACGGCTTTCATTCTGGCAATTAGCTCCATGGGACTAAACGGCTTGGTCACATAATCGTCCGCACCGAGCTCCAGCCCCTTAATTCTGTCCTGCTCCTGATCGCGCGCGGTGAGCAGAATAACGGGGGTTTGCTGATTCTGTCTCAGATCCCGGCACAGGCTGATGCCGTCTTTGCCCGGAAGCATCCAATCCAGAATAACGAAATCCCATGGTTGTTCATCTATTAGCCGCTGTGCCGCTATTCCGTCATTGACGAAGGTGGTATCATATTGTTCCTTTTGAAAAAAAAGTTGCAGCATTTCACATACGGACAGATCGTCCTCGGCGACAAGCAGCTTCACGGAAAACACTCCTTGATTTCTTCTTTATATCTCCCTTCAAGCATAGTCGGTTGAGGGATGAATATCAATACTGGATCGGCTCGGAACAGGTGCATGATGAGACGATGAACCAATTGACAAACCAAGGGTTTCCATGAGAAAATGTACGCGTGTACATTATGGTTGCAAGAACATGTTGAAGCTTAGCAAGTAATAAGGAAAAGCTGAACGAAAGGAGAGAACGCATATAGTAACGAGGAAGGAAGTTGCTGAGTTAGCGCGAGTATCCGAAGCTACCGTTTCCCGGGTTTTCAACGGCGTAGGGCCGATGAAGGAAGAAACGAAGCAGAGGGTATTGGAGGCAGCTAAGAAACTGAACTATCATCCCAACGCGATTGCTCAGAGCTTCGCCCGCCGCAGAAGTGGCAATTTGGGCGTGGTTCTTCCCTATGTGCCCAAGGTGCATTTGTTTTCGACGTATTTTTTTGCCGAGATTTTAAGCGGTATAGGCTCTAAGGTGCGAGAAAAAGGGTATGATTTGCTGCTGATGTTCCGCTCACCGGAGGACGAGAGTGAATATACGGATATTTTTCTCTCGCAGAAAGTGGACGCCTGCATTATTCTGGGTGCCGGCGACACGCCGAGAGAGAGGGAGCAGCTGAAAAAGCTGGAAGAAGGGGGGCATTCGTTCTGCCTTGTCAACCAGCATTTTGCAGGAGAGCAGTTTAACGAAGTTGATGCGGATCATACGGGGGGCAGCTACCGCGCGGTCCAATACCTGCTAGGTAAAGGCTATCGCCGAATTGCCTTTCTTAACGGGTCCCCGGAATTCTCAAGCAGCGGCGACCGGTGGCATGGATATAAGCTGGCCATGGAGGAAGCGGGTATCGATTCAAGCGAGTACCAAAGATGGTACTATGAGGGCAACTACAGCAGAACAAGCGGCTACCGGGCGGCGGCCCAGATGGCCGGCCGCATAGGGGAGCTGGATGCGGTGTTCTCGGCCAATGATCGGATGGCAATAGGCTTGATGCAAGGGCTGCGGGAGCATGGGCTGGAGGCAGGACGCGATTTTGCCGTTATCGGCTGCGATAATTCCGATGCCGCCCGCGTCACGGATCCGCCGCTGTCAAGCGTAGCCGTACCGTTCTACGAGATGGGCAGCGCAGCCGCCGAACGTTTGCTGGAGCAGCTGGGAGGCGCCCAAGGAGGCTTTCAGCTCAAGATGGATACCGAGCTCGTCGTTCGGCAGTCTTGCTCCAAAAGGCAGTAACCGGATAATGAACGACCGGCGAAGCTTAAGCCGGGGTTGTTCCTTGGTTGGCATCACCGCGGCTTTCCGTCGGTATTCGCCGGACTTTTTACATGGGAGGATTGGAAGGATGAAGCAGTTCAATATCGGAATGGTCGGTTATAAATTTATGGGCAAGGCGCACAGCCATGCTTATCGCGATTTACATATGTTTTTCCCAAAATCGGCAAGGCCGGTCATGAAGCTGATCTGCGGCCGGGATGAGCAGGGAGTTGCCCAGGCTGCGGAGCAGTTCGGCTGGGAAGGCTATGTGACGGACTGGCGTGAGCTGCTTAAGCGGGACGATATCGATGTCATCGATATTAATGCTCCGAGCGATGCTCATAAGGAGATTGCTTTGGCGGCAGCTAAGGCGGGCAAGCACTTGTTCTGTGAAAAGCCGCTCGCGCTGACGCTTGCCGACTCCCGCGAGATGCTGAAGGCGGCGGAGGAAGCTAACGTCAAGCATATGGTCGGCTTCAACTACCGGTTCGCTCCAGCCGTACAGCTGGCCAAGAAGCTGATCGACGAGGGAAGATTAGGTGAAATCTATCATTTCCGCGGATGGTTTCTTCAGGATTGGATTGTCGATCTGGATTTTCCGTTAGTATGGCGGCTTCAAAAGGAAGTAGCCGGTTCAGGCTCCCATGGTGATTTGGGTGCGCATCTCATCGATCTTGCTCATTATCTGGTCGGCGGGATGAAGGAAGTCATCGGCATGAGCGAAACCTTCATTAAAGAACGGCCGCTTCCTACCTCTATGACCGGCTTAAGCGCCAAAGGTAGCAAGGATGCCCCCAGAGGTCCGGTTACGGTCGATGATGCGACGCTGTTCATGAGCCGGTTTGAGAACGGAGCGCTTGGCAGCTTCGAGGCTACGAGATTCGCTCCCGGTCATCGCTGCACGAATGCTTTTGAAATCAACGGAAGCAAAGGCAGCGTGAAATTCGATTTTGAACGGATGAATGAGCTGCAGGTCTATTTCACCGACGATGCTGCCGACGTTCAGGGCTTCCGCCGCGTTCTTGCTACCGACGCTGCACACGCTTACATGGATGCATGGTGGCCGGCAGGGCATACGATCGGCTATGAGCATACCTTCGTTCATGAAGTAGTGGAGCTGATGCAGGCATTGGAGGAAAACCGCCAGCCGGTGCCAAGCTTTGTGGATGGGGTAAAATGCCAGGAAGTGCTGGAAGCGGTAGAACGCTCGATTGAGGAGCGGCGCTGGGTCAAAATTGAGGAGATGTAGAGAGGGGCGATACGGGATGAAAAAAGCTTTGGTTGTACAGGGCGGCTGGAAAGGGCACGAACCGGAGGAGGTATCCGAAATTTTCCGCAGCCTGCTGACCGAGAACGGCTTCGAGGTCGAGGTATCCGACACATTGGAAGCATTCGCCGATGCAGAGAAGCTGAATTCGTTGGATCTGATCGTTCCGGTATGGACAATGGGGGAAATCACCAAGGAGCTGGTCAAGAATGTCTCCGAAGCGGTGCAAAAAGGAGTCGGTCTCGCAGGATGCCACGGCGGCATGTGCGACGCGTTCCGCAACAACGTCGATTGGCAGTTTATGACCGGAGGCCAATGGGTGGCTCACCCCGGCAATGACGGAGTCGAGTATGTCGTTAATATCAAGCACAGCTCCAGTCCGCTGGTGGAAGGAATGGCAGACTTTGCAGTGAAAAGCGAGCAGTATTATCTGCATGTCGACCCAGCGGTCGAGGTGCTGGCAACGACACGGTTCCCGGTAGTCGAAGGGCCACACTCCCTGAATAAAGCCGTAGATATGCCTGTGGTCTGGACGAAGCGCTGGGGTGTTGGCAGAGTCTACTACTGCTCCCTTGGGCATCACGCCGATATCGTAGACATGCCGCAAGTCAAGGAGCTTATGCGCCGTGGCTTCTTGTGGGCAGCAGAAGGCAAAGAGGCTGCGCAAGGCATCGTTTCCGGAGATAGCAAGTATACAGGTATGGGAGACAGCAACTAAGATCATTCGTTACTAATCGTGGATTAGGGAGGCCATATACGCATGGAGAAGATAAGAATCGGTATTATAGGCTGCGGTAAAATCAGCAGTATTTATTTTAAAAACTGCAAGTCGTTTGATGTATTGGATGTAAAAGCGTGCGCGGACTTGAATGTGGCCCGGGCGCAGGCAAGCGCGGAGGAATTCGGGATTCCGAAGGCTTGCACCGTACAGGAGCTGCTGGCCGATCCCGAAATTGATCTGGTTATCAACCTGACGATTCCTGCGGCCCATGCCGATGTATGCATTCAGGCGCTGGAAGCGGGCAAGCATGTGTATGTAGAAAAGCCGCTGGCCGTCACCCGCGAAGAGGGTCAGCGAATCTTGGCAGCTGCCAAATCCAAAGGGCTTCTGGTAGGAAGCGCGCCGGATACGTTCCTGGGAGGAGGCATCCAGACCTGCATCAAGCTGATTCAGGACGGCTGGATCGGCACGCCTGTAGCGGCTACGGCTTTCATGATCGGACGCGGTCACGAGCATTGGCATCCGGATCCCGAATTTTATTATGCCCAAGGCGGGGGACCGATGTTCGATATGGGACCTTATTATTTAACCGCCCTGGTAGCGATGCTGGGACCTATTCAGCGCGTGACCGGATCAGCCAAGATCTCCTACCCGGAACGGACGATTACCAGTCAGCCGAAATACGGCAAAACCATTCAAGTCCAGACTCCTACGCATGTCGCGGGAGTGCTGGATTTTCACAGCGGGGCGATCGGCACGATCATTACCAGCTTCGATGCCTTCGGCGGAGCGCAGGTTCCGCGGATTGAGATTTATGGCAGCGAGGGTACATTGAGCGTACCGGATCCCAATACATTTGGCGGTCCGGTTCTAGTTCGCCGTCATGATGCTAAGGAATTCACCGAGGTGCCGTTATTGTACGGCTATGCGGATAACAGCAGAGGGCTTGGGGTGCTCGATATGGCTTACGCGATCAAGAACAAGCGGATCAACCGCGCGAACGGCGAGCTTGCCTACCATGTCCTGGAAGCCATGCACGGGTTTCATGATGCATCCAACGAAGGCAAGCATTACATCATGCAGAGCAGCTGCGAGAAGCCTCAACCGATGCCGGCGGGCGTGGTTAAAGGAATACTGGACTAATCCCTATCCCATAGGAATAAACAAGAAACCGCTAGGGTCTTTCCAACATCCCTGGCGGTTTTTCTTTTAAGTTCTTACGTTAAATGTTCTTTTAAAGTGCTCACCAGCTGCGCTTGCGTATCGTGGCTGCTGTTCTGCCATATGATTTCGAACAAAACCCCTAACCCCGGAAGCACTTGCTCCTGGCCCCCGATCGACCCTTCAATAACGCCAAAAAGCTCCTCGTCATCTTTGTTCGTAACTCGTTGAATTATGGCCTGTCTCAGGTTTAAGTTCATGGAAGTGTCCTCGCTTTTCATCTCATGGTTTACCTGATTACTATGCTCCAAAAAGGGGCTGTTCATGCTCCGTTATGATCCGGATATTTTATGGTATAATAATAAAAACCGTACATATCATGCATTTTGATGATGAAGCTATAGCTGTAATGGCGGTTGCTGGAGGCATGCTGTCTATCGAAAGGAAGGGGTGAGTTCCATGAAAAAGCAATTCGCCGTTATCGGAATGGGACGTTTCGGTTCCAGTGTAGCAAGGACGCTGTCCGACCTTGGCTATGAGGTGCTGGCCATTGACAGCAGCGAGCAAAGAACGCAGGAAATCTCGACGATCGTGACGCATGTCGTTCAGGCGGATTCCACGGATGAAGAGGCGCTGCGTTCCTTGGGACTTCGCAATTTTGACGTCGTTATTGTCGCCATAGGACAAGATATTCAGTCCAGCATATTGACTACGATTATTTTGAAGGAAATCGGCGTACCGAAAGTCGTCGTGAAAGCCCAAAACGAGCTTCACGGCAAAGTGGTAAAAAAGATTGGTGCCGATAAGGTCATCTATCCGGAACGGGATATGGGCCAGCGGGTCGCGCATCATTTGATCTCATCCAATATACTAGACTATATCGAGCTGTCCGAGACTTACAGCATTATCGAGGTTCAAGCATCGCGGACCTTAATCGGCAAAAACCTTCGGGAGCTGGACATTCGCGCCAAATACGGATGCAATGTCATGGCTATAAAGACCGGATCGCATATGAACATCGCCCCGAGTGCGGAGGATTTGATCAAAGAAAATGACGTGCTCGTTATCGTAGGAAAAAATGAAGATTTGAATTATTTTGAAAAAACATTCGCAGAGTAGGCTGTTGTTATGACATTGTTGGAATCATCGATTACTTCCGTCCAAAACGCCCGGGTAAAGGCATGGGCGCAGCTATTGGACAAAAAAGGCCGGGACAAGCAAGGCCAGTTCATTATTGAAGGCGTGCATTTGGTGCAGGAGGCTCTCGAATCGGGGGCCGCTATCGAAACCTTAGTCGTTGCCGAAGACCGGCAGCATGAGCTGCCCGACGGATTGCTGAAGCAGGCCGTTGACGCAGGAATTGAGTGCATAGCCGTAAGCGAGCAGGTGCTCGCCAAATGCACGGACACATTGACGCCTCAGGCAGCGTTCGCGGTGTTGTCCAAGCTGGATTGGTCACTGGACGATTTCATGCGTGCGGATTCCGTGGGTTTGGTCGTTGTTATCGACGGGATCCAGGACCCGGGTAACCTCGGAACCATCATCCGAAGCGCCGATGCGGTGGGGGCTACCGGCGTTCTGCTTGGCCGCGGCACGGTGGACTTGTATAACCCCAAAACTGTCCGCTCCACTATGGGCTCGTTATTCCATCTCCCGATCGTGCAAGGAGAATTGCGGGATGCGCTGCCTCAAGCCGCTTCGCAGGGAATTGCCATTGTGACGACAAGTCTACAAGGCAAACAGAGCTGCTATGAGTATGATTTCCGTCAGCCGGTGTGGTTCGTTGTCGGCAATGAAGGACAAGGCGTCTCGGCCGAAGTGTCCGCTTTGGCGACGGAGCATATTCTTATCCCGATGCAGGGACGAGCGGAGTCTCTCAATGCTGCGATGGCGGCGACTGTGGTCCTTTTTGAAGCTATGCGGCAGCGGGGGATTCGTTTCTGATGAGAAAAGTAAGTACCCAATTAATTCAATTAGAAAAAGCTTGAGAGATCAGGCTTTTATTCTTTTTTATAGGGAAATTCGTGAATGAGTGGCAGGAGCCAAGACCTATCGGCTAGAGCTCAATTCCTTTTAAAAGAAATGAAATAAAGTAAGCGATTCCCCGTTATGATTATTAAAAAGGTGACTCGAAATGGACTTAGCGAGACGCTTGATGTTTTGAAGGATCTGAGGATTCGGTGGTTTGAATTTACAATTCAAGTAAAGAAAGGATAGGGGGATCGCCCTGTCCTTTCTTAATAGATGGAGATAAACGCATGATGCGTTTACGGATTAATCAAGGTTTACAGATCGACTTTCCAGTTGCCCATCATCTTGGCGACTTCCGGATCGTTGTACGATAAGAATAGACTTTGCCGCGTATCGAGAGTGGAAATCTGTTCGATGTCGTCAGCACTCAACTCAAAATCGAAAATGTTGAAGTTTTCGACGATCCGTTCTTTTTTAACTGACTTCGGAATTACAACGACTCCTCTTTGAACAAGCCAGCGAAGCGCGACTTGGGCGACGGACTTGTTGTGTTTTTCTGCGATCGAGGCTAGCACTTCGTTCCCGAACAAATTGTTACGTCCTTCAGCGAAGGGCGCCCACGACTGGTGCTGCACTCCCTGCTCTTTCATAAAAGCGGCGCTCTCCATCTGATGGTAGAACGGATGCGTTTCGACCTGATTGACGGCAGGCACGATTTCGTTATGCACGATAAGGTCCATTAAACGGTCAGGCAGGAAATTGCTGACCCCAATCGCCTTGATCTTGCCTTCGCGGTACAGCTCCTCCATCGCACGCCAAGCGCCGTAATAATCGCCGAACGGCTGGTGAATAAGGTATAGATCCAGATAATCGAGCTGGAGTTTCTCCAGCGATTTGGCAAACGCCACCTTGGCACTCTCGTAGCTGGCATCCTGAACCCAAAGCTTGGTTGTGATGAACAGATCTCCACGTGGTATACCGCTGCGCTTGATCGCTCGACCGACCGCCTCCTCATTCAGATAACCGGCGGCGGTATCGATGAGGCGGTAACCAGCCATCAGAGCCTCATATACGGCGTTCTCGCATTCTTCAGCATCAGGAACTTGGTAAACACCGAAGCCGATGATCGGCATCTTCACGCCATTGTTTAATGTTACGGTTTGCATTGTAATTCCTCCCAGTGTTCAAATGTATAACAGCAAACGGCGCTTATCCCCTAAATCGGGCACAGCAGCGGGGATTCTACTTACGACTCGTTTGCGTTACACTAAGCTTAGAACCTTCGTGTTACACGAAGTCAAGCTGCTTTAAAATTTTTTTCGAGGAGGATTTCACATGCATACGGTCAAAGAAGCTGCCCTAATAACAGGACTCACCGAGCACGCCGTGCGCTTTTACACGGATAAAGGCCTGGTTCCAAGCGTACAGCGCAATGAGAATAATATCCGGATGTTCGACGAAGAATCGATCAACTGGCTGCATGGCGTCAAATGCCTCAAGCAATCCGGGATGCCGATTGAAGTCATTAAAAGGTACGTCGATCTCTGTCTCGAAGGGGATTCAACCGTTCCGCAACGCTGTGCACTCATTATGGAGCATAAAGAAGCGGCGCTCGCCAAACTCGAAGAAGCCAAACGGCACATTGACCATTTGGAACAAAAAACAAGCTTATATCAAGCCATTATGGAGCATCGTGCGCCAGACACGACCAATCCCGGCAACTGGGACAAAATTCTGCATATGCATGGTGACGTATTTTACTCGCCCTCTGTTCGTAAGGCTTGAGAGATATTCCGGGTTGATTATAAGATAATTTGAGACTTGCTTATAACATCAATCAAGACAAGCAGATGGCAGCAAATCCTTGTAAGACAAGGCTTGCTGCCATTTGGTTAATTCGTAAGCATTTTTATTTAATTATAAATTGCTTCAAATAACGTCCCCACTTGTTCTGCCATAACACGAGGCGGACAGGGCATTCCATTCCTTAACCACCATTCCACTACCCCAACGTAAGCCGATGCAACAAAATGAACAATAACCTCTTCATTAATTTCGCTATGTCTTTCGTTTGTTTTGCGGAGTTCATTTTTGAACGCTTCGATTTGATACTCAAGGAATCGACTGCGAAAATACGGTGCGCCTTTATTTGCCAACATGGTCGAAAAGAATAAGTAATGGCTTTCCAAGTATTCAAAACAAATCTGAGTTGCCGGTTTCCACTCCATTTCACACGCAGTTTCGCTGATTCTGTGGAGTTTGTCTATATATTCTTCCATAAGCTTATCCAACAGGTCGAATTTATCCGAGTAATGAAGGTAGATGGTTTTGCGGCTAACATCCGCTCTGTCGGAGATGTCTTGTATCGTTATCTCATCGAAATTTTTTTCTGACATCAGTTCAAGCACCGCTTTTTTAATCGCTTCTTGCGTTTTGATGATTCGTCGATCCACTTTGGGCATTTGGGAGCACCACTTTCTCTAAAGTTAATACACATTTTCCGTGGATGTGTGAACTAATTAACGAATTCAGGGAATTTGGTCATTGAAAATCAGAATTCGATTTATGATAATACATATATGTTTTGTAATACACTATTGTGTATTATACACAAGAAACCAGTTGAAATGGCAATCGAAAATAAAGTGGTTGTAGATGGATGTAGCTAATCAAGAAAGTATCCGGCAAGCGGCGTTGACAGTAAATGAGCAGTTTGGAAGGTTAGATGTATTGATTAATAATGCTGGGGTGTATTTGGATGAGAATAAAAAGTTAATGGCTATGGACCCTTCCATTCTGGATGAAACGATGGCGACGAATTTCTTCGGAGCTTATCATGTAATCCGTTCCTTTATTCCCATCATGGAAAAACAAGGGTATGGGAGGATTATTAATGTTTCTTCGGAGTATGGTGCGATGAGCGAAATGTCTTATCAGGGGGCAGGCGCCTATAAAATTGTCTAAGCTAGCCTTAAATGGATTGATACGATTGGTAGCTGCTGAAATCAATGGAGATTTAAAAATAAATGCGGCGGATCCGGGTTGGGTGAGCTCGGATATGGGCGGACCTTCGGCTCCACGAACTCCCAAGCAAGCTGCGGAGTCGATCCTTTGGTTAGCTGCTATTGGACCTGAAGGGCCAAATGGCGGGTTCTTCAGAGACGGAAAACGGGTAGATTGGTAACCTTTATGAAGGGGGAGGATTATGGAGAAGCAAAAAAAATGGCTGATACTGATACTAACCATAGGTGTTTTCGGGATCTTAAATACCGAAATGGGGGTTATTGGGTTATTGCCTTCCATTGCTGATCACTTTCACGTGAGCATTTCAAAAGCAGGATTGACAGTAAGTCTTTTTGCCATTGCGATTGCAGTGTCTGGTCCTACGATGCCGTTATTGTTTTCGGGTATGAATCGCAAGAAGGTCATGCTGCTTGTACTAGGTGTTTTCGTTTTGGGAAACATGGTGTCCGTATTTACATCTAACTTTACCATATTATTATTGGCTCGTATCATTCCAGCCTTTTTTCATCCGATCTATTGTTCATTGGCATTTACAGCTGCTGCTTCCTCCGTAAGTAAAGAAGAAGCTCCAAAAGCTGTTGCTAAAGTATTTATTGGAGTATCGGCCGGGATGGTAGCCGGCGTACCGATCGCAAGCTATATTAATAATGCCGTTTCGTATGACATGGCGATGGCTTTCTTTGCTATTGTGAACTCTATTGTACTCATTGCTACATTGATTTTTGTGCCATCTATGCCTGTGAAAGAACGACTTTCTTATGGTACACAGCTTTCTGTATTAAAGAAATCTATTACATGGCTTTCCATCGTGACCGTCATTTTATTAAACTCAGCTGTATTTGGGGTTTATAGTTATTTTGCTGACTATTTGAAAACAGTAACAGCGATGTCCCCGAATACGATCAGTTTCACGCTATTCATCTTCGGCGGAGCCAATATTATTGGAAACATTATCGCAGGAAAGCTGCTTACGCATAGTGCCCTTAAGTCTGTAGTTTCTTTTCCTTTGTTATTGGGTGCTGTTTACACCATTTTATTCTTTACCGGGCCGTTTACCGTACCTACGGCGATTATAACTTTCATTTGGGGCATATTGGCTGGAGGAATTATGGCAAATATAAATCAATATTTGATCGCCTCTGCAGCTCCTGAAGCGCCTGATTTCGCCAACGGATTATTTATATCATCCTGTAATGTAGGTACAACCTTGGGTACGGCAGTAGGCGGGCTATTTATATCAGAAATGGGCACACCCTACGTTGTGTTAGTGGGAATACTTTCATTATTGTTAAGCTTTGTTGCCATCATACTAAGAAGCTGCATGGTTTCTCCAGCTCAGCAGCTCTCAGCGTGAATCCAATGCGCATAAAAGATACCTGCATGGCCTATCCTATGTTTTGGTTAAAGTATCCGGACGTTAGAAAAGGAGGAGACGACATGGCAGCAGGACAAGGCTGGCAGCAGCAATGCCGGGAAATTCAAAATGCTTGCTCCAATAGCAACTGGAGTCAAGTGATCCAAGGGTGCAACGAGCTGATCCAATACGCGCAGCAGCAATCGGATGTTACACCCGCAGCAGTTGCACAAAACAATGAACAGCAGCAACAGCTATTCATTCAAGCGCATGCCGAGCAAGACTGATCGCAGCAATTGCAACATATGGCATTCAAAACACGAAATGATTCGGAAGGGCCCAGAATAGCATAGGCAGGATTAATGGGATGTCACGAGACCTTCGGATGCTAAGGTTATCGTAAAGCCATTCCCAAAGGTCATGAGAACATCATCAGTGCCAAATTGCCTGTGATAGGAAAGGCTTGTTCCGGTAGGAGGTAATATTATGATTACGACTAGTGCACGTGCTGTATTCAGCCCGGAAGGTTCGTTCCAACTGACCACGATAGAACGCAGGGATCTTAAGCCGCATGATGTCCTTATTGAGATTAAATACGCTGGTATTTGCCACTCAGATATCCATACTGCTCGCGGCGATTGGGGACCTGTCAATTATCCTCTCGTTCCCGGGCACGAGATCGCTGGAATCGTCACCCAGGTTGGTTCCGAAGTTACAAAATATGCGGTGGGGGACCGAGTTGGGGTAGGCTGTATGGTTGACTCCTGCCGGGAATGTGTCAACTGCCAAAGAGGGGAAGAGCAGTACTGCCTCAGTGGAAATACGGGAACCTATGCAGCTATCGATAGATATGGGCAATATACACAGGGCGGCTATTCCACCCACATTGTCGTAACGGAAGATTTCGTGGTTCGAATCCCTGATGGTATGGAGCTTGACGTCGCTGCGCCGCTTTTGTGCGCCGGTATTACAACATACTCGCCTCTTCGCCATTGGGGAGCTGCCCCAGGCAAGAAAATAGCGGTTGTTGGATTTGGCGGGCTTGGACATATGGCTGTGAAACTCGCTCATGCCATGGGTGCAGAGGTTACGGTGTTATCTCAATCATTAAAAAAGAAAGAAGACGGTTTGCGGCTTGGCGCGGACCATTATTATGCCACGAGCGATCCGGAGACGTTTAAGAAGCTTGCCGGTTCATTCGACCTCATCATAAATACAGTGAGCGCGAAGATCGATATTAATGCCTATCTTTCGCTGCTGGCGCTGGATGGTACATTGGTCAACGTCGGTGCTCCGGCGGAACCGCTGCCGGTTCAGGTATTCTCACTGATTCCTCAGCGCCGGTCGTTTGCCGGTTCTATGATCGGTGGAATTCGCGAAACGCAGGAAATGCTTGATTTCTGTGCTGAACACAATATAGCACCCGAGATCGAGGTTATTGCTGCCAAACAGATTGATGAAGCTTGGGAGCGGGTACTTGCTTCCGATGTCCGTTATCGGTTTGTAATCGACATCCGCACGATGGAGAATGAATAACGTTTGGGGTAATCAAACAAGCCATTGTCTTTTTGGACAACGGCTTGTTTTCGTATGATTCATAGATTTCTATCCATCAATGCCCCGAGAATGCCCCGAGTTGTGCTGCCAAGACTTGATGTGAAAAAGGCTTATTGACGTGCTGATTCGCACATTCCCCACAGTTCGTTGATCTGCTCTTAGATAATCAATATTTGTTAATAAATTGTTTAGTAATGAACAAATCCAGCTGCATTAACGATTGAAAAACCGTGGATTCTATATAAAATTATAAACAGATGTTGAATAAGTAAACAATGTTGAATATATATAGGTCGGTCGGTTGGATCGCAGCTATATCAGTCGCAATTGCCATAATTCTTGCGGTGGTCTCATTTAGCCGTAAAACAAGCAGGAGGGTTATTGATGAACCGAATTGAAAAGAGCAAAGAAACATACACACAGCTATTTGGCGATGGTGTCCCAGCGGCATATGCTACTGATCCAGATTTTCAAGACATCCTGAGCCGCTTTATTTTTGGAGAGGTTTTTTATCAAGGCAGCCTGGACAATAAGCAGCGTGAGCTTATAACCCTAGTAGTGCTTACAACGAACCAAACCTTGCCCCAATTAAAGGCTCACGTTCACGCCGCGCTTAACGTTGGACTCACACCAGTGGAAATCAAGGAGGCCATTTACCAGTGTGCGCCATACATTGGATTTCCCAAAACATTAAATGCAGTCACTGAGGTCAACGAAGTCTTCAAAGCTAGAAATATTGCATTGCCGCTTGAGAGCCAAAAGCAGGTGGAAGAGGATAATCGGTTTGAAAAGGGGCTTGCCGTGCAGATAGAGATTTTTGGGGATGTCATTGCAACAATGCGGGAAAGTACCCCATCCAATCAAAAGCATATCCAAGACTACCTCTCCGCCTTCTGCTTTGGCGATTTCTATACCCGCGGTGGTCTCGATTTACAGACGCGAGAGTTGCTGACTCTCTGCATTATAGGTAGCTTGGGTGGCGCAGAAGGTCAAGTGAAGGCGCATGTGCAGGGTAACAAAAATATGGGAAATGACAAGGAAACCATGATCACCGCCATCACTCACTGCCTGCCCTATATGGGCTTTCCGAGAACACTGAACGCTTTAGCTTGCATCAATGAAATGATTCCCGAAAATTAAGAGCTACAAAAAATATATCAATGCTAAGGAGACAAAAGCATGTTTAACGAAACTTATAGATTATCCAACGGTGTAGAAATTCCAATGTTAGGTCTCGGTACCTGGCTGCTTGACGATGAACAGGCAGCACAGGCAGTGCGTGATGCGGTATCTATCGGATATCGCCATATCGATACGGCTCAGGCCTATAAGAATGAGGCTGGTGTAGGCGAAGGAATTCGTTCCTGCGGCGTCGCAAGAGAAGAGCTTTTCATCACGACGAAGGTTGCTGCAGAAGCAAAGAGCTACGATACCGTTACGCAGTCCATTGATGAGTCTTTAGCCAAAATGGGATTGGATTACATTGATCTTCTGATTATCCACAGCCCACAGCCTTGGAAGGAGTTCCGTGAGGAGAACCGTTACTTCGAGGAAAATAAAGAAGTATGGAGAGCCATAGAGAATGCTTATAAGACAGGCAAAGTAAAGGCAATCGGTCTTTCTAACTTCCTTCAGGATGATGTACAGAATATTGTTGCAAGCTGTGAGATCAAGCCTATGGTAAATCAAATCTTGGCACATGTGAGCAATACGCCTCTGGATCTTATTGAATTTTGCCAAAAGAATGACATCCTGGTAGAGGCATATTCGCCTATCGCACACGGCGCAGTTCTTGATAATGCGGAGGTTAAGGTAATAGCTGATAAGTATGGAGTGTCGGTTGCGCAGCTTTGCCTGCGTTATGATATCCAGCTTGGACTTGTAGTCATTCCTAAGACGGCCAATCCAGATCACATGAGAATTAATGCAGAGCTTGATTTTGTTATCAGCGATGCAGATATGGAGATGTTGAAAAATGTAGAGCCCATCCAGAGTTACGGTGAGCATAGCTTCTTCCCTGTATTTGGCGGGAAATTAAAGTAAACCATTATTAATGGGGGACTTTTTATAGTAACTGATCAGCTAGGGGATACCACTAGGAAGGATCATTATTGGAGGAATGAATATGGCAAAGCATGAAGAAGTAAAACATGGCGTTATTTTCCCGGTGGGCGAAAAAAATGAAGCATTTGCACAATATTTTATGGGACAAAGCTATCTGAAAACATTAATTGCTGATCCTAAGGTGAATGTTGGCGTTGGAAATGTGACCTTTGAGCCAGGGTGCAGAAATAACTGGCATATTCATCGGAATGGATTTCAGCTCTTATTGGTGACTGGCGGCGAAGGCTGGTATCAGGAAGAAGGAAAGCCTGCTCAATCCTTAAAAGCCGGCGATGTTATTGTTACCCATGATGGAGTAAAGCACTGGCATGGTGCTTCAAAAGACAGCTGGTTCGAACACATTGCAATCACTGCGGGTACGCCGGAATGGTTGGAGCCAGTAACCGATGAGGAATATAATAAATTGAACTAATAATGAACTGGATCGGGAAGTTGTTTCTCAATCGATCATATAGCTCACTAGCGCTGGCTTCATGAGGCTGAGGCTGTTCCCGGAGCAGAGCAACTGCTTAAAGGGGATAGCCTCTTTTTCTTGGATGAACAGGAGCTGGAAGGCATATGAAGATGCAGTTGTAATTAACGGCAGATTAGCATACAATGTATGTATCTAATATTAATTGATCAATCAATAAAATAAAAAAGGGGGAACGAATATGGCAAAAGGAACAGCATCTGCAAATCGCCGTACGGAAATCGTATCAGCGGCGATTGAAGTGTTCGCAGAAATCGGCTACTACCGTGCAACGACGGCCCAAGTAGCGGAGCGTGCGTCAATCTCACAGCCTTACGTCTATCGCTTTTTTACGAAGGAGTCGCTGCTGGTGGAAGCGCTGGAGGTGTCCTGGCAGCGAATAGTGCAGGCCTTTCAACGCGTGATCGACACAGCGGCCCCGGAGCAATTGGAAATAGGCTTGATCCGAGCCTATGAGGGCATTATGGAGTCGCATCGCAGCGAGATTTTGCTCCAAATGCAGGCCCAGACGATACGGGAAACGCCGATACGCGACGCCATGAGACAGGGGCTAAGCCAAGTGAAGACGCTGGTGGAGAACGCCTTTATCCAGGCCGGAATCCCGGATGCGGATGAACGGACCTCGAATTTTTTGGCAAGAGGCATGCTGTGCAACGTATCGATGGCGATGGATATGCCGGATTTGATGGTGAAGAACAAATAATCGAGTAGGAGGGGGTGATTAACCCCCGTCCTCTCACACCACCGTACATGCGGGTCCGCATACGGCGGTT
>NZ_BAABJG010000052.1:0-180225 GCF_039543185.1 Paenibacillus vulneris
ATACACCCCTTAGAATTCATCGGATTAACCAGGGGGGTTTTCCAATGTCTATTCTAAGGGGTGCACACTAGAAAAACTCCGGGGGCCTGTTTCTTTTCCTGAAAGCCGGCGGTATGGTACACTAAGACAGGCATGTCCAAAGGGTAAATGCTTATAACTGGAATTTATAAGCAGACGCTGAAACATTTGGCGCCTTTCGCCGTATATAAAGGTTGGGGAATTGTGCTTTTATTGGTTGTAGAAAGTCATTACATATGTCAACGAGGTGTGGAATGGGGAAAGCAGGTTATTCAACAGGTAATGCAAGAGGCTGGCTGCTTGCGGTTATTGCTATTGTATTAGTAGCTGCTATAGGAGCGGCGGCTTATTGGTATGCAGTGAAGAAAGAAGGTGCGTCGGCCAGCGGCAGGGGAGTGTCTAAGGCGTTAATGGAAGTCAAGTCGACCAAGGATATTAAAAACAGCTACGATGTCATCGTGGTCGGTACCGACCCTGAAGGTGTCGCGGCAGCGTTATCCGCGGCTCGCAACGGACTCAAGACATTGTTGGTTGACGGAAAAGACCGTACCATCCTGGGCGGGCTTATGACCGAAGGCTGGTTAAACAGCATCGACATGAACTATGATCCTACCAAAAGCGTGCTTGGCAAGCATGACATCATGAATAAAGGAATTTTCACTGAATGGTACGGCAAAATCGAGGGAGATTCCTTCGACATTACGACGGCCGCCAACGCGTTCTATTCTATGGTACAGAAAGAAAGCAATATCGATTTGCTCATGCAAGCGAAATCCATCGAGCCTTCTGTCGCCAAGACGACCGATAAAATAACGGTCACAGGCATTACCGTCACGAAGGCGGACGGCACTAGCCTATCGATTAAGGCTAAAGCAGTTATCGATGCAACGCAGGATGGGGACATTGGGGATATGGCCGGAGTTCCATTCACACACGGCAGAGAGGACCTCGCCGACGTGAAGAGCCGGATGGCTGTCACAGCGGTATTCCGCTTGACCAATATCACGCCGGAGCGTTGGAAGCAATTCGCCAAGACGATTCAAGCCGAGGATAAGGGACAGCAAAAATACGGCATCAACGAGATGAGCCTTTGGGGCTTTGACAAAATGCAGGATTACCCGGCCGTTAACAAGGAACGCGTAAGAATGCGCGGACTGAACGGCGGGCGCCAGAATGACAACACGATGCTGGTCAATGCACTGCAAATTTTCGGGGTGGACCCGTTTGATCCTAAATCCAAGCAGGAAGCGCAGCAAATTGCCAAGGACGAGCTGCCGCATGTGCTTGCTTATTTGAAAAAGAGCTACCCTGATTTTGAAGGAGTAGAGCTGGACGGCATTGCTCCTGAGCTGTATGTTCGCGAATCCCGTCATATGATAGGCGAATACAGATTATCCATTATCGATCTGCTGGAAAACCGGGATCAATGGGACCGCATCGCCTTCGGCGGTTATCCGGTCGATATTCAACGGACAAGCCCTGCGGACAACGGAGCGGTCGTTATAGATCCGGACAAATATGCGATTCCGTTCCGCAGCATCGTTCCGCTTAAGGTGGACGGGCTTCTGGTTGTCGGCAGAGCGGCCAGCTACGATACGCTGCCGCATGGAAGCGCACGGGTTATTCCTGTCGGTATGGCGGAAGGAGAAGCAGCGGGAGCGGCTGCGAAGCTGGCCATCGAGCAGAATATGACATTCCGTCAAATGTCTGCCTCCAAGGAAACGATTGCCAAGCTTCAGGACCTGCTGAACAAGCAGGGGATGGATTTGAAGCCATACACCATCAAGCCGGCTCCTTTCATGGAGAACAAATCGTATGAAGGCCTGAAGACGGCGGTGAGCCTTGGTCTGGCTACAGGCGGCTACAAGAATGAATTCAATCTCGACAGCCCATCGAATCAACAGCGCATGGTCAACATGCTGAACGGGATACGCAAGTTCAAGCCTGCTGTATTGACAGGCAATCCGGCTGCGGTCATTCCGAATGAGAAGGAGCCTCAGAAGCAGCCGCTTTCCCTGGATATCGCGGCGGGAATGATCGCGTCTTTATTGAAGCTTGATGCTGCCCAAGGGGATGCCGTAAGCGCGCTGCAGTCCAAAGGGTATCTGACCAAGCAGACCGTCGATGGAATTGCCAAGAAGCAGGAATTGACGAACGGTGACACTTATATGCTGATCCATGACGCATATAAACAGCTGAACGCGGCAAAATAAGGGCAGCATAAGCGGATTTGCATAGAATTTACATGCTTTTTGCTTGACTTTGCCAAAATTCGATATTACAATTATGCAAAGAATGAAGATCATGATCCGTTGAAGGGACAAAGTACTTCGAGCATAGCATAGCCAGAGAGGGAAGCCATGGGCTGCAAGCTTCCTTATGCGAACCGGATGAAAAGACCTCCCGGAGGACATACGGGGAACCACCGGCAGAACAGCCGATGCAGTAGTCGTAATGCGTTGCGCGGGCGTTAACCGCTTAAGAGTGAATTTGCACGGCTCCATTATAGAGGAGCAGCTTATGCAAATTCAAATCGTGGGTGGTACCGCGGGAAGATTTCGATAATGGATCTCTCGTCCCTGACAAGGCGTCAGGGGCGGGAGATTTTTTGGTTTTATCCATCCGAACCGGTTTATTGGATTTACCGGCTGAAATGAATTTTATGAAAGGAGTGTCGTTGCAGTGAGCATTCAAAAACCAAAAGGAACTCAGGATTTGCTTCCCGGTGAAGTAGAAAAATGGCAGTATATCGAAGCAAAAGCCAGAGAGCTGTGCCAACGCTTCAATTATCGCGAAATTCGCACTCCGATCTTTGAGCATACCGAGCTGTTTCAACGGGGTGTTGGGGAAACGACGGATATTGTCGAGAAGGAGATGTACACCTTCCTGGACAAAGGGGATCGCAGCATATCCTTGCGTCCTGAAGGAACTGCCGGCGTAGTAAGAGCGTACGTGGAAAACAAGCTCTACGGAGAGCCCGATGTTAGCAAGCTGTACTACATCGGTCCGATGTTCCGCTACGAGCAGCCGCAAGCAGGCCGCTACCGCCAGCTGCACCAGTTCGGTATCGAAGCATTCGGTTCGGTTGATCCGAGCATCGATGCGGAGGTTATCGCCCTTGGCTACACATTTTACCGGGAGGTCGGGATCAAGGATGTGACCGTCGAGATTAACTCGGTCGGCAATCCTGCGGTGCGAGCCGCTTATCGCGATACCATCCAGCAATTTTTTGCACCGGTGAAGGATAAGCTGTGCAAAGACTGCCAATCCCGTTACGACCGCAATCCGATGCGGATTCTCGATTGTAAAATCGACCAGAAATACTGCGAAGGAGCTCCGACCATTCTGGAGCATCTGGACGAGGAGTGCAGCGTCCATTTCCAAGCGGTGCAAGATTACTTGAAGGCAATGGATATTCCATTTAGCGTGAATCCTCGATTGGTACGCGGTCTGGATTACTATACGCATACTGCGTTCGAATACAAGGCAGCCGGCATCGGCGCTATCGATACCATCGGCGGCGGAGGACGCTACAACGGTCTTGTCGGCCAGATCGGCGGCAATGATCAGCCGGGAGTCGGCCTCGGACTGGGCTTGGAGCGTACCCTGCTCATCCTGCAGGCGCAGGGAGTTGAAATTCCAACCGTAAAACCGCTGGATGTGTATGTCATCGGTCTTGGCGAAGCGGCAGAGCAGGAAATTCCTCGTTTGCTGCATCAGCTGCGGCTGGAAGGCTTACGGGCCGAAAAGGATTATTTGGGCCGCAAAATCAAGGCGCAAATGAAATCGGCCGACCGGTACCAGGCTCATTTTGTCGCTATCCTTGGCGAAGATGAGCTGGCTCGCGGAGAGATTACCGTCAAGACGATGGCGAGCGGCGAACAGCAAACGATGAAGCTCGACACCTTCGCTGCCGAATTGCGCAAGCTGAAAGAACAGGAATCAAATAGGTAAACCATATCTGGAGGTAGATGAAATCATGATGTTAAGAACGCATCACTGTGGAGCTTTAACGAAAGCGAACGTCGGGGAAACCGTCGTTTTGAACGGCTGGGTACAGCGCAGACGCGACCTTGGGGGCGTATTGTTTATCGATCTGCGCGACCGCAGCGGGCTTGTACAGATCGTATTTAATCCGGATTTCTCCGGCGAAGCGTTGAACATTGCGGATCGTGCCCGCAACGAGTATGTTCTTGCCGTAAGCGGCAAAGTAGTAGAGCGTGACCCGGCTACTGTAAACCCGAACCTGGCCACAGGCGAGATCGAAATTCAAGTTACCCAAATTGAAATTTTGAACCAAGCGAAGAACCCTCCGTTCTTCATTGAGGATGGAATCGAAATCGACGAGTCGCTCCGTCTGAAATATCGTTACCTGGACCTGCGCCGTCCGGAAATGCAGCGCACCTTGATGCTTCGTTCCAAAGCGGCCAAATTGTTCCGTGATTTCCTGGACGAGAATGGCTTCTTGGAAGTGGAGACACCAATTCTGACCAACGATACACCAGAAGGTGCGCGCAGTTATCTGGTGCCAAGCCGTGTGCATCCGGGCGAATTCTTCGCACTGCCGCAGTCGCCTCAGCTATTCAAGCAATTGCTGATGGTAGGTGGCTTGGAGCGCTATTATCAAATCGCTCGCTGCTTCCGTGACGAAGACCTTCGTGCAGACCGTCAGCCGGAATTTACCCAGGTGGACATCGAGACTTCCTTCCTGACCCAGGATCAGCTGCTCGAAATGATGGAAGAGCTGGTTGTACGTTTGATGAAAGAAACGGCTAACGTTGAGATTGAGCGTCCGTTCCAACGCATCAGCTATGCGGATGCTATGGGCAAATACGGCTCTGACAAGCCGGATCTGCGCTTTGGCCTCGAGCTCCAAGACGTATCGGATATCGTTGCAAATTCCGGCGTGAAGGTATTTGCTTCCGTCGTTGAAAAAGGCGGTCAAGTTAAAGCCCTGAACGCTAAAGGCTGCGGCAGCTGGAGCCGTAAGGAAATCGATGACCTGGGCACATTCGCTGCCCGTTACGGAGCGAAAGGCCTGGCATGGGTTGTCCTGAAGGACGGCGAAATGAAAGGTCCTATCGTGAAGTTCTTTACCGAGGAAGAGCTTTCCGCATTGAAAGAGCGCCTTGGCGCCGAAGAAGGCGACTTGCTGCTGTTCTCTGCCGACACGAAAAAGGTAGTAGCTGATGTACTTGGCAACCTTCGTCTGAAAATCGGACGCGAGCTGGGCTTGATCGACGAAAGCAAATTCAAATTTGCATGGGTCGTTGACTTCCCTCTCTTGAGCTACGACGAAGAAGAAAAACGTTATGTGGCGGAGCACCATCCGTTCACACGTCCGAAGGAAGAAGACCTGCATTACTTCGATACCGATCCGGGTCAAATCCGTGCTCAAGCCTATGACCTTGTATTGAACGGATACGAAGTCGGCGGCGGATCCATGCGGATTTACAAGCGGGAAGTTCAAGAGCAAATGTTCAAGGCGCTTGGTTTCTCCAAAGAAGAAGCGCAAGAGAGATTCGGCTTCCTTCTCGAAGCCTTCGAATATGGTACGCCTCCGCACGGCGGTATCGCTTTCGGCTTCGACCGCTTGGTGATGCTGATTGCCGGCCGTACGAACCTTCGCGAAACGATCGCATTCCCGAAAACGGCGAGCGCTACCGACTTGTTGACTGATGCGCCGGGTCCGGTAAGCGACAAGCAGCTGGAGCTGTTGTCCATTCGTTTGGCCTTGAAGCAGCCTGCTTCCAAATAAATAGCAAAGACAGAGAAGATGCCGGGAATAACCGGCTCTTCGCCTGTTCAAATGATAATGAACACTATAAGGAGGGCGGCCCTTATGCTGCACCAGTTTTCCAGAACAGAGCTTGCCATCGGCCCGGAAGGGCTGGACATTATGCGCAACAGCTGCGTAGCCGTCCTCGGCATCGGCGGCGTTGGTTCCATTGCTGCTGAAGCGCTGGCGCGTACAGGCGTCGGAAAACTCATTCTTATCGATAAGGACGTTGTCGATATCACAAATATTAACCGCCAGGTACACGCACTGTTATCGACAGTAGGCCAACCCAAGTCCGATTTGATGAGGGACCGGATCCTGCAAATCAATCCAGAGTGTGACGTTGTATCGCTCCGGATGTTTTATACGGAAGAAACGTACGAGAAGCTGTTCGAATATCCCTTGGATTACGTCATTGACGCATCGGATACGATCAGTTATAAGATTCATTTGATCAAGCAATGTTTACAGCGCAAAATTCCGATCATATCGAGTATGGGCGCCGCTAACAAAATGGACCCAACCAAGTTCCAGGTCGCGGATATTTCCAAAACGACAATGGACCCGCTGGCGAGAGTAATCCGTCACAAGCTGCGGAAAGACGGCATTAAAAAAGGCGTAAAGGTCGTCTTCTCCACGGAAGAACCGATTAAACCGCGCGAGGACGTTACGCAGCGCATCGTTCCCGAGAACGCACCCGAAATCCGTAAGGCACAGCAGCCTCCGGCAAGTAACGCGTTTGTGCCGCCGGTAGCCGGATTGATTGCGGTCAGCGTTGTCGTACAGGATTTATTGGCTAAAGGGAATGCCAAGGCATAATAAAAGCATGGAATACAGAGCAGCAGCTCGGTGTTCCATGCTTTTTGCGCATATAGGATACAATTCCTTTACAATTTTTTCAGAAAAAACCGGAGCCTTATCTGAAGTGTCCGGTAGGCAAGCTTAAAATGTTTGCGTTTTCAATAAGAGCCGCAAAGCATTTGTCAGTGAGGTTAGGCAGCACGCGGTCATTTTTCCGGTATTCCTGCGGAGTCATTCCCGTTCTTTGGCGAAACAGCGTATGAAAAAACTTCATGTCGTGATATCCCACCGTCCCGGCGATTTGCTGTACAGTCATCGAGGTGGCTTTCAACAGCTCACAGCACTTTTGTACCCTTAAATGCTGTACATAGGAGGTGAAGGATGTCCCGGTCGCTTGCTTAATAAGTCTTTGCAGATGACTTACGCTGAGAAAGGCATGCTCGGCAACCTGCTTCAAATTAATATCCTCATGATAATGCTGCTTGATGAACTGCAGTGCATCCTGCACCTTCAGATTCATGGTTTCGGGCACGCTCGTAGACAAAGTATCCCGATGAAGCAAAGCGAGAATTTGAATGAGTATGGAATGGACAATGACTTCATACCCGGGCAGCTGAAGGCGGTACTCTGACAGAAGATTATGAAATAATTCCCCATACTTGCTGTCCTTATCATAGTGATGAAACCAAGGCTGTCTCATATTCTCGGAATGAA
Organism: Paenibacillus vulneris; assembly: GCF_039543185.1. Classification (NCBI taxonomy): domain Bacteria; kingdom Bacillati; phylum Bacillota; class Bacilli; order Caryophanales; family Paenibacillaceae; genus Paenibacillus; species Paenibacillus vulneris. The sequence continues at coordinate 7,313 of NZ_BAABJG010000052.1, forward strand.
ACAGCGCATTATGCAGCTCAGAGCCTGCCGGCGGGAAAGAGGAAGAGCTTTGCAGCAGCTCCGGCCGGAATACGCAGTTCAGAATGGATAATGTTCGAACCTTGTCCGGTGAAGGGGGTCGATAAACATGCGACGTACCCATCGGAAGCAGATAAATATCTCCGCGTTTGACCGGGACTACCGTATTGTTAATAAACTGATACCCGATCCCTTCCGTAACATAGCTGATTTCAATGGCATCGTGCGTATGCTGAGGAATACTGAAGGCTTCAAATGCTCGATTTACAAAAATATTCATACCCGGACGAAATTTCTGGTCCGCTCTGAATACCTCCGAAGCCATTGGGTTCATAAGCCACCTCCGGTAACATTTTACAATCATCCACCTAGTTAGATTATAAACTTCGATTCATGATGTAATCAACCCATAATCCACTTTGCAGAGTTGGTATTTTCGCGAAAATGAGTTGAGACCCCCATAAACATTGTGTAACCCCCCCATGTGTCAGGTCATCAGACTGGTATAATTTTATATGATTCTTTTTTCTCTAAAAAGGGGGCATGCAGCTTGAAGATTAACAGAAAGGCCTTGGTCACCCGGCATAATCCGGTTATCAGAGAAGTTTTGGATTTATCTCCGCTTTCCGTCGGGAACGGGGAATTTGCTTTTACAGCGGATTTCACCGGTTTGCAAACGTTTCCGGAATCGTACACGATTCCTCTGGGAACACAGTCGCAATGGGCCTGGCACAGCTCAGGAGGCCGGAATGTCTGGAGTCTCAATGATGTCCGCATGCAGTATAGGGATGAGGAGCGTCAGCTTGGCGGTTATCCAATCCGCGCGGAGGACAAGGAAGAAGCCTATCACTGGCTGAGACAAAATCCGCACAGGCTGCAGCTGGGGCAATTTGGATTTGAGTTTACGAGCGCTTCAGGTGAGCTATTGAACCTGGATGCAATTACCGATATAGAACAAACGCTGGATCTTTGGAGCGGGATTATCGTCAGTCGTTTTCGTGTGGATGACCAGCCCGTCATAGTACATACCTTTTGTCATCCTTCTCTGGACAGCTTCGGAGTTACGGTTGAAAGTCCGCTGCTTGCAGAGGGACGCTTACGGATTCGGGTTCGCTTTCCTGCGCCCGGAATGACCTCGCGGAGCTGGGACCGTTCGATAGACCTCCATTGGGGAGAGCCGGACAGTCATGCAACCACATGCAGCAAGTCTTCTCCGACCGGTGCTTTGCTGGAACGAACCATGGATGAGGACGGGTACAACGTTGCTTTAGGCTGGTCGCAAGGCAGGCTGGAGCAGACCGGGAAGCACGAATTTATCCTTCATGGGGATCAAATCTCGAAGTATATGGAATTTACGGCTGGCTTTTCTCCACTGGGTCAAGTGATAGCGCTTGCATCCGCAGAGGAGATGATGGAGGCTAGCCGCGATCATTGGGAGAGCTTCTGGATGAGCGGAGGTGCCGTTGAGCTGGCTGACAGCAAGGACCCGCGGGCGCTTGAGCTCGAACGCCGTATCGTGCTGTCGCAATTCAATACCGCTATCCACAGCGCAGGAAGCGTACCTCCTCAAGAAACCGGATTATTGTATAACAGCTGGTTCGGTAAGCTTCACCTGGAGATGCATTGGTGGCATGCGTTTCATTTTCCGTTGTGGGGCAGAGCCCATCTGCTGGAACGAAGTATGGGATGGTACAACGATATTCTTCCGGCAGCGCGTGAAATCGCCAGGTCTCAGGGCTATCAAGGTGCCCGTTGGCCCAAGATGGTTGCCGCAGAAGGGGCGCAGAGCCCGTCGGTTATAGCTCCTTTGCTTATCTGGCAGCAGCCGCATCCTATCGTTATGGCAGAGCTGTGTTATTTGGCGAAGCCTACCCGGGAGACGCTGGAGCGATACCGTGATGTCGTGCTGGAATCGGCCGATTTCATGGCATCCTTTGCCGAATGGGATGAAAAAGGCCGCCGATATGTCCTTGGTCCGCCGGTGATTCCGGCACAAGAAAATCATAAGGCGGAGCACACCTGGAATCCGACGTACGAGCTGGAATACTGGCGCCATGGGTTGGAAGTAGCAATGGAATGGGCGAAACGACTAGGTGTTCCGGTGAACCCGAAATGGCTGGAAGTAAGCGAGCAGCTATCCGAGCTGCCTCAGCTGGACGGGGTTTACCTGGCTCACGAGAATTGCCCCGATACGTATACAAAAGCCAACATTGACCATCCTTCCATGCTGGGTGCACTGGGTCTGCTCCCCGGCAAAAAAGCAGATCCGGCCGTTATGCGAAATACACTGCAGCGGGTTATGGACAGCTGGCGCTGGGAGCACACATGGGGCTGGGATTACCCGATGGCGGCAATGACCGCGGCTCGGCTGGGTGAAGGAGAATGGGCCGTCGATCTGCTGCTGAAGGAGGTCACCAAGAACACGTATTTACCGAACGGCCATAACTACCAGCGTCCCGGCTTGTACGCTTATTTGCCTGGCAACGGCGGGCTTTTGACAGCAGTTGCAATGATGGCCTGCGGCTGGCAGGGAAGTCCGGAACGTCACGCTCCCGGTTTTCCATCCGATGGCAGCTGGACCGTCCGTTGGGAAGGCCTTCATCCGTGGATGTAGCATTGGTAGCATTGCTAGCTCGTGGAAAGAAGCGCTTAGAATCGTTCTAAACATTTAATCCGTCGCTTAACAATATGGATGTGAGTACGGCAATGCGGAAAGCAAAGGAAGAAGCCGGCAAGACTGCTGATGCGGTGAAAAAATAATCACTTGGGAGGTGCGGTATGGTCAAAAAAATCATGGTGCTGCTGGGGTTATTCATTATTCTGTTGATCGTATGGATCGCGGCGGGATTATGGTTCTCATCTCTGTACGGAAATGCCGGCTTCGGAGGCACGCTATTGATAGGCTTTTGTATCGTACCTCTCGTTCTCCGTTTGGCAGTAACCAAGCTGTTTCGTGCAAATGAGAAGACCATAGACCATTAGCTGCAACGCGATAGTTCCATTTTTTTACACATGAAGCAAAAAGGGGAGAAATCATCCATGTCATCCAAAGAAATCGGGTATGCCGTATTCGGGCTGGGAGTTGGCAAAAGCCATCTCGCCAGTGCGGTAAAAGCTAAGGGATGCAAGTTCGTCGCGATCTGCGACATGAACGAAGCGGTTTTGCACAATCTTGGCGACGAATATGGAATTGATCCGGCGAACCGTTACACGAGCTACGAGGAGCTTCTGAAACGCGAGGATATCGATGTTATCAGCGTGTGCACGCCGAGCGGCTGGCACAAGGAGCATACGATAATGGCGCTCAAGGCCGGTAAGCATGTGCTGACCGAGAAGCCCCTGGAGATCCGTGTAGATCGAATTGATGAAATGAACCAGGTGGCGGCGGAGCAAGGACTTTATCTCGGCTGTGTATTCCAGAACCGGCTTGCGCCGGCCAACCAATTGATCAAGCAAACGATCCAAAGCGGCCGGATGGGCAAAATGATCACATCCAATTTTCATTTGAAATGGTATCGCGATGATAAATATTATGCCAAGAACGGCGGGTGGAGGGGTACCTGGGCCATGGACGGCGGCGGTGCAATCATGAACCAAACCATCCATACCGTTGATCTTATGCAGTGGTTTATGGGGCCGGTGCGAAGCATTTTTGCCAAAATGGGGACGTACAATCACCCGATTGAAACGGAAGACACAGCGGTAGCCGTCGTGACGTTCGAAAGCGGAGCTATCGGTACCCTTATTGGAACGACATGCGCCTATCCGGGGCTAGAGGTCTCCGTTCAAATTCACGGATCAACGGGCTCCATTTATTCCAAAAGCAACAAGATCGAGCTGTTTAAAATGGCCGATGATGATGAGCACTATTCCGAGGAAGCCCGTATCCTGGAGGCTTATGGCACAGGAGCAGCCAAACCGGCTTCCGAATCGGGTGCACTGCCGAAGACGGGTCATGCAGGGCAAGTCCAGGATATAATCGATGCCGTAATAGAGGGACGCCCTCCTATGATTGAAGGCAAAGAGGGAAGAGCTTCCGTCGAAATCGTGCAAGCGCTTTATGAATCCGCAAGAACCGGCAAGGAAGTATTCCTGCCATATGTACCGGAGCTGAGCAAAGCATGAATAAGCCAAATGAACGCACCTCTTCCTTTCCGGCTATTGGATGCTGCCTGACAACCGGGTCTTTTATGCCGCAAAGCGGAAATACCGAAGCTTCACAGAAAGATCCAGCCGACGTGCTGCTTACCGGAATTAACGGCCTGCTTCAATCAGGCTATGACTTCGCGGAGCTTACCGTCGGGGCATTAGCCCAGCTCTCAGAGGATGAATTTGCGCGGCTGCAAAGCAGGCTGAAAGAGGAAGGCATTGCCATTCCCGTCTTTAACAGCTTTATTCCTCCTGCACTGAAATTAACAGGCCCGGAAACCCAGGCTCAAGCGATAGAAGAGTACGTCGCAAAAGCAATGAAGCGAGTTCATGAAGTCGGCGGAGAAATGATTATTTTCGGCAGCGGAGGCGCCCGAACCGTTCCGGAGGGCTATGCCGTCGAACAAGGACTTCAACAAATTAAAGACTTTCTGACCCTATGTGACCGCTATGCAGATCAATATGATCTTATTGTCGCTATAGAACCGCTGAACCGTAAGGAAAGCAATGTGATCAATAAAGTTGAGGAAGCGTTGGACGTGGCTCTCGAGCTCAATCTGCGGCATATTCAAGTGCTTGCCGACGCTTACCACATGCATTTGGAGCAGGAGTCACCCGAGATTGTGAAGCGTGCGGTTGAAAGCAACCTCCTGGCGCATGTGCATTATGCCGAGTTCGATCGAAGCTTCCCGTCAGGGACCGAAGACGCCGGAGTCGATCTGAGAGGCTTGTTTACCTTTCTTAGGGACTGTGGATATCAAGGGCGCGTTTCTGCTGAATGTATGGGAGAGAATGTAATGGTTCATAATCAAGCTTCCTTGAGGTATGTAAGAAATTTGTTAGTACAACTACATGAAAGAGGCGAATAGGATGTCTTTATTTACTTTATCCGTACAATCCGGCCACCATGCTCGTCGGCATTGTCCCGTATCCTTCCGCATTGCCGCTAATGCCGAGATTCTTAATGGAACGGCCGAGCTGCATATGATCGGAGAGGACGGAAAGCCGGTGGCGCTCCAATGTGAGAATGTTAACGGCGAGCTGGTCCTCCACTGGATTGTGGATCATCTGGGCGCCGGGGAGAGCCTTACCTATACCGTTCATGCGGGTGCAAATCCGGAAGGAGAAGCGGTATCGGGCATTCGGCTGGAAGAAAGAGAGCATCAGATCGATGTGGTGATCGGAGGCAGCTATTTCACCTCTTATGTATTTCATCCGGACATCGCCAAGCCCTATCTCGGGCCTATTATGGGGCCGTACGGCGAAAGCTTCACACGTCTTGATTTTGAAACGAAAGAGCACCCGCATCACAGATCCTTATGGCTTGCGATCGGCGATGTTAACGACATTGATATGTGGAATGAGCCGAAGGAACGGCATGGAAAGCAAATCGTAACCGGATTCGGGGACAAAACCGAAGGTGCGGTATTGGCAAGACTGACCTCTACTCAACAATGGTGCTCCTATGGAGGAAAGCCGCAATTGACGGAAACAAGAACGATGACGTTCTACAATACTCCTGCTGAAGGCCGGTTTATCGATATCGATTTTTCCCTGGTGGCGAACGGACGTGTTGAGCTGGGCGCTACGAAAGAAGCGGGACCGCTGGGAATCCGCGTCGCAGAATCGATGAAGGCCGATAACGGAGGAGTGATTCGCAATTCCTTCGGTTCCGTCGGAGAAAAGGAATGCTGGGGTCAGCGCGCTCAATGGTGCGACTACTACGGCAATGTCGGCGGGCAGACGCTGGGAATCGCCGCCTTCGATCATCCCGATAATGTGGACTATCCTACGTATTGGCATGTACGGGACTACGGTCTTCTGGCAGCCAACAATTTCTACTTCTTGGGCGGCAAGCTGCTTCAAAAGGGCCAATCCCTGAGCTATAAGCACCGTGTTTATTTCCACGCGGGAGATACGGATGCCAGCCGGGTAACAGAGAAGTACCAGGACTACATTCATCCGCCCGTCGTCTCCTTGGTTAAACAATAACAATGATAGAGAGGACGGAAAACAACATGAAAGAAGTGCTATCGAATCAGTCCTTGGAGCAGCAATTTCTGGAGCCCTCGGACGAATTTACGCCGGTCCCGTTCTGGTTCTGGAACGATGCACTGACGGCGGAGGAAATCATTAAGCAAATCACAGACTTCGCGGATAAAGGGGTTATGGGCTTCGTTATCCATCCGCGAATAGGAATACCGGAGAGTATCCCGTACTTATCGGACAGCTACATGGACTTGGTTGAAGCGGCAGTAAAAGAGGCGTCACGATTGGGCATGACGGTGTTTTTGTATGACGAGGCCATGTATCCGTCAGGCTCCGCAAAAGGGATGGTGGTTCAAGACGATCCCGCTTATGCAAGCCGGGGCTTGAAGATGCTGGAATGGGATGGCTCCAAGCCGATCGAGCTATCTGACATTTTAAGCGAAGGCGATGTGCTGGTCTCCGTACAAGCTGTGAAGAAGAAGGATGGGAGCAGCATTGATCCCTCGGCTGCGGTCAAGGTTGAGCCTGTGAACGGAGAAGTTCTTATACCCGACGGGTATGCATCACTATTGCTGTTCATCGAGACGTATTCCAAAGGAACGATCCGGGGGATACATTTCGGCGAGGATGACGGGGAGCCTAATGCTCCGGCCTCCGCGGACCTGTTGAACCCTCTGGCCACGCAAAAGTTTATTCGGCTGACGCATCAGCGGTATTATGAACGGCTCGGAGCCTATTTCGGCAATACGATCCAGGCTATGTTTACGGATGAGCCGGACATTATGGGGCGCCGTCATGTGAAGGGGCTTAAGTCATGGACCACAGGGTTCCTGGATGATTTCCTGAAGGAAGGCTGCAGGGAAACCGACCTGCCTCTCTTGTGGCTCGAGGGGGACAGCTCGGAAGCCGTACGGCGGGCCTACCGCAAAGCCGTGAACAAACGGATGGTCGAAGCCTATTATAAGCCTCTAAGCGATTGGTGCGCGGACCATGGCATTGCGTTGACAGGCCATCCGGCGGCAAGCGACGAGATCGGTTTATTGGAGCATTTTCAAATTCCGGGACAGGATGTCGTATGGCGTTGGGTCGCTCCTGAAGACGGCAAAGCATTGGAAGGCCGGCATACAACCATGGCCAAATGCTCTTCCGATGCGGCAAGGCACAGGGGCAGACGCAGAAACCTCAATGAGTTTCTTGGCGTGTGCAGCCCGGGCGGCGGATGGGCTCTAAGCGGAGGAGACATCAAGTGGTACATGGATTGGCTATTGGTGAGAGGAGTCAACCTTCTATGCCCTCACGCATTCTATTATTCCATTGAAGGACCGCGCAGATATAACGAGCGTCCGCCCGATGTGGGGCCGAACAACATTTGGTGGCCGCATTACCGCCTTTTTTCCGATTACATGAAACGAATGAGCTGGCTTATGACGGGCAGCGTCAATACAACGCCAATAGCCGTTCTGTGCCGCGAGGATTGGCTGCCGTGGCAGGCGGTCAAGCCGTTGTACGAGCATCAGAGGGAGTTTAATTATCTGGAAGAAAGCTTGCTGGTGAAAGAAAACGCGATCGACAAAGGCTGCATTCGGATTCAAGAACAGGCTTACACTGTGGTGCTGGTGGAAAACGAACATTTATGGGAGGAAGAAACAAAGGCAGCCTTGCAGCTATTCCTCGATGGAGGAGGTACGGTCTTCGTACTTCATACGGAGGAGCAGGAGCGCGGCTTGCCGGCAACGATCCGGTTGACAAGTCCTGATCAATTGATTGCGGCACTGGATGACATCCTGCAGCCCGAAGTTCTGTTGGATCCTCCTTGCCCGGATATTAGAGTTAGTCATGTCGTAAAGGATGGCAATCATTTCTATGTGCTGGTTCATGAGGGAGAACAAGCCTACGAGGGAACCTTGTCTGTTGCAGTATCGGGGAAGACCGAGCTATGGGATCCGTGGGAAGCCAGGATTGGATCGGCCCATGCTCTCAGATCGAATCTCGGAACAACCGTTCCGGTTCGTTTGGACAGAAGGCAAAGTGCTATTTTCCGTATCGACCCGGCAATCGACCCGGCAGCTCCAATTGAAGAGAATAGAACGGCTGTGATAACCAGTGAAACGCCTGCATCGCAAAAGGCAGTGCGTGTTCTGGAAAACGGCTGGCGGGTGGAGTCCGCTGCCCCTGAAGCTTCCTCCCTGGTTACAGGATTAGGAGACTGGTCGGAGATCGAGGGACTGGAATCCTTTTCGGGTACGGTGCATTATGTGAACCGCTTTGTCATAGAGGAACCCGTCTCAAGTCGTACGGAACAGATTCTGCTCGATTTGGGAGAAGCCCATGAAATGGCGGAAGTGTGGGTGAACGGACAGTTTGCCGGGGTACGCATGTGGCATCCGTATAGGCTGAATATTGAAGCGTACGTCAAGCAAGGGGAGAATGAGCTTCGAGTAGCCGTTACGAACAGTCTGGCTAATAGGATCGATCGGGACAAGCGGCCTTCCGGCCTGATAGGCCCAGTAAGTATAGCGGAATACCATGTGTGATGGTTAAAGCTGGCGGAGGCTTAGGGGATTAGATGGGACAAGATGCCAGCACGATGCTATGAGATGATGCGAACGACGATTAGCCCAATACCTGGAGAAAGAAAAGAAAGGGTACAGGTCCCAAAGACGGCATTCTGTCACGGTATGCCTTGGATGGAGTCTGAAGTAGAAAAAAAGGGGAGTTGCATAAAATGAAGTGGAATAAGTCTATAGTCTCGGTTGTGGCGTCCAGCATGCTCATTTCCATGCTTGCAGCATGCGGAGGAAATGGTGGGGGTGCGGGGGCCGATAAAGGTACACCCGACAAGGCCGCCGCCAATTCGGATAACGAGCCGGCGAACCTGGTCGTTTATTCGAACAGCGGTGATTCTCCGGAGAGCTGGAATGAGCGATTCGGCAATGCGCTTAAAGAGAAATTTCCTAACTACAATATCAAGTACATTCAGAAGCAATCGAACTACGGGATTAAGGAGCTGCTCACCTCCGGCGAGACGATCGACATTTACTGGGATTCGATAGGCGGCTTCGCCTCCGGTCTTCTCGATAACGGACTGGAGTATGATATGACGGATTTGGTCAAGAAGCATCAGATCGATTTATCCAAGATTGAGCCGTCCGTGGCCGATTCCATCAAGCAGATTTCCAAGGATAAAATCTACGGTATTCCCGTTTTCAACAACAACATGGTTCTCTACTACAACAAAGATATATTCGATAAATTCGGCGTGCCTTATCCGAAAGACGGCATGACCTGGACGGAAGCGAACAAATTGGCCCAGCAGTTAACACGGGTGGACGGCAAAACCTATATCGGTCTCTCCTCATCCCAGACTCATATGCTTCCTATGAACCAGCTATCGATTCCTTTTGTCGATGCGGCAACCGATAAACCGACCATTTTCACCAATGAAAAGTGGCGCGAGTATTTTGAAACCGTGTTTGTCGGTCCTAGTAAAGCTCAGGGATATGTTGAATACATGAAGGAGCTTAAGGATGCCATTCCGTACCGCAATGAATTTTTGAAGGAGAAGAACGTAGCGATGTTCGCCTGGCTGTCCTCTATCGTCTTCGTATTCCCGGAGGAATTCCAGAGCATGAACTGGGATATGGTATCCCTGCCGACGTTCGACAGCCTGCCTAAAGTCGGTTCGCAGGCGTATCCTACTTATTTCACCGTGACCTCGATGTCCAAGCAAAGAGATCAAGCGATGAACGTAATCAAGTATTTAATTAGCGAGGAGCATCAAACCAAGCTGTCCAAAATCGGAATGATGCCGGTCTTGGATAATGACGCCGTGAAGAAAGTATACGGTCAAGAAAGTATTTTCAAAGGGAAAAACTTCGGCGCCTCGTTCTATAACAAGTTCGCTCCGATCCCTGAAAAATCCCGGTATGACAGCCTTATGCTGACACCATACGCCAAAGCGGTTCCTAAAATCATCCTAACCGGAGACTACAATACCGTATTCCGCGCGACCGAGGAAGATACGATGAAGAAAATAGCGGACGCCAAAAAATAATAGGGGTTTACTAGCTTCCGAGACGCAGGAAACGAGCTCGGCTACGGCCAGCGGACTGCGCTGCTCTCCGAATACGTTTGTAATTCCCTGAGGCTCCTTTATAATAGAGCATGTATGGTACACAACCGTGCATGCTCTATTACAGTTTTCATATAAAGGTAGTGATAGTATGGATTTGTTCTCATTGGCGGCAGAGCAGAATCAGACAGGCAAGCTGCTTGCAGACCGGATGAGACCGGTTACGCTTAATGAATATATAGGCCAAGAGCATATTGTGGGACCGGGCAAGCTGCTCCGGCGGGCCATTGAGGCGGATCAGGTGACCTCCATCCTGCTCTATGGCCCTCCAGGAACAGGGAAGACGACGCTGGCTCATATTATATCTCATGCAACGCAGGGGGCGTTCGTGAAGCTGAATGCGGTCGACGCTTCGGTGAAGGACGTCCGGGATGTGATTGAACAGGCCAAAACGAACAAGGAGCTGTATGGACGTAAAACCATTCTGTTCCTCGACGAGGTTCACCGTTTCAACACCTCCCGCCAGGATGCGCTGCTGCCTGCCGTGGAGCAGGGAATCATTGTCTTTATCGGTGCGACGACGGAGAACCCGTTCCACCATGTCAACGGGGCGCTGCTGTCCCGTTCGACGCTTTTCGAGCTGCATGCGCTGACGCATGAGCATTCCCTCATGGCGCTGAGGCGTGCGCTCAACGATCGTGAACGCGGCCTCGGCATGCTGCCGATCGAGGCCGATGAAGACGCGCTCTCGCATTTGGCGCAGATGGCCGGCGGAGATATCCGCCGCGCGCTCAATGCGCTCGAGCTTGCCGCGCTTACCACCCCGCCTGCTGAGGACGGGGCGGTGCGCGTGACGCTTGCGGTCGCCGAGGAGTCCATCCGGCGCCGCATCGTGAAGGCCGACGAGTCGACGCAGTACGACGTCCTGTCGGCCTTCCACAAAAGCGTGCGCGGCTCCAGCGACGCCGCGCTGTTCTGGTTCCTCTATGCCGTCGAGAAGCTCGGCATGGATCCGATGACCTTCCTGCGGCGTCTGATCGTCGCATCCAGCGAGGATATCGGGCTGGCCAATCCCCAAGCCATGGTGCAGGCCGTATCCGCCATGGACGCCTACCACAAGATTGGCTGGCCCGAATCGAAGTACGTGATCGCTCAGGCGATCCTGTTCGCAGTAGAGAGCCCCAAATCGAACGCCATCCCGATGGCGATCAGCAGGGTGATGGCCGCGTTCGACGCTATCGGCTCGGCAGAGGTGCCTATGCATCTCCGGGATACACATTACGCCGGCGCGGAGAAGCTCGGGCATAAGGGATATAAATATCCCCATGACTACCCGGGTCATTATGTGGAGCAGCAATATGTGCCCGGACCGCTGGTCGGTCAGCATTTTTATGAAGCGTCTCAGCAGGGTATGGAAGATAAGATCAGGCATAATCAGGAGCTTCGCAGAAATAGCAGAGGCCCTTCACGATAGCAAGGGAAGCTTGATGAACAGCAAAAACGGCCGAATGATGCTTTTTTCGGCCGTTTTTGCCCAATGGTTCAAGCCTTTATACGTTATCTTCACCATTTTTGGGCATAGCACACCGTTTGACTGTATAGCTTATTAATATATAATTTACAATATAAACCAAAGGGAGGTGTACCTATTCACCTTTAAACGGGGGAATAGGGAACGTATTGATGGATGGTGACCCGTTACCCGCGATATGGAATTTTAGTCTCGTGTTATTTCTGGTGTTATTGAACGGCTTCTTCGTGGCTGCTGAGTTTGCCATGGTCAAAGTCCGCAACAGCCGCATTGACGCGCTGGTGCAGGAAGGAAACCGGAACGCCAGATTCGCCAAGACCATCGTGAGCAACATGAACGGTTACTTATCGGCCTGCCAGCTGGGCATCACGCTAGCCTCATTAGCGCTGGGCTGGATAGGCGAGCCCGCGATCGCCAGGCTTCTTGAGCCGGCGCTGCGTCCGCTGCAGCTTTCGGCTGCGGTTATTCATACGATCTCCTTTATCGTCGCTTTTACGATCATTACCGCCTTTCACATCACGCTGGGAGAGCAATTCCCCAAAACCTACGCCATCCGCATGTCAGAGAGAGTTACTTTGCTTTCTGCCGGACCTCTCATTTTATTTTACAAGCTCATGTACCCTCTGATCTGGTTTTTAAACGGCACCTCGAACTGGATGCTTCGCAAGGCGGGGATTGAGCCAGCAGATGAACACCATACCGTACACACCGAGGAAGAAATTCGTGTTCTGATGAAGGAGAGCAACAAGAGCGGTTTTATCGACAATACCGAATTCACCCTCGTAGACAATATTTTTGATTTTGCGGAGACCAACGCCCGTGAGATCATGATTCCGAGAACTGAGATGATCTGCCTGTACGCGGACCTGTCCTACGAAGAAAACCGGATGATCGCTATTACCGAAATGCATACCCGATATCCGGTCTGCAATCCGGACAAAGATAATATTATCGGCTTTGTCCACATCAAGGATTTGCTGAAATCCGACCAGGACATCGATCAGATTCTCAGTATCGTTCGCCCCATCACCAAAGTGCCCGAATCGATGCAAATCAGCGCGCTATTGAAGCTCATGCAGAAGAAAAAGACTCAAATGGCCCTATTGATCGACGAATACGGAGGAACCTCGGGCCTCGTAACGTTCGAGGACATCATTGAAGAAATCGTCGGAGAGATTCAGGATGAGTTTGACGAGGAGCGTCCGCAAATCGAAAAAAAGGACGATGTGACGCATTCCATTGACGGACGTTTGCTTATTGAAGAAGTGAACAGCTATTTCGGATTGGAGATTGAATCAGACGATTATGATACGATCGGCGGCTGGGTCTATTCCCAAGTGGAAATGCCCCCTAGAAAAAGCCAGCGTATCCGCTATGATGACCATTATGATTTTATTATCGATGAAACGGACCAGCTACGCATTTCGAGAATTGTGGTGAAAAAGAGAGGGAAAGGGCATCCTCACTCGGAGAACCCGTCTGTCAGCATATAGCATAGGAGAAAATCTCACAAAGTAAAGCCTTGGCTTCAAGGCCGAATCAGGTACTTTGCGGGGGAAATCCTGAAATAAATTCATTCAAAGAAAGGTCACCTTATGGTTTCCCATAAAGTGACCCTTTTTGTCCCTTCCAACCGGCAATGTTAAGGAATCATGACATCGATGGTAGCTCCGCCGAGACATTCTTCCCCGTTATAGAACACGACTGATTGTCCGGGAGTAATTGCTTTTTGCGGCTGATCGAAAGTGACCTCACAGGTACCGTCTTTGCCGAAAGCAACCGTGACTCCTTGGTCAGGTTGGCGATAACGGAATTTAGCCGTGCAGCGAATGGGGGATTCAGGCAGCTTGCCGCTGATCCAATTGAGATCCGTTGCACGCAGCCCGCTCGAGTACAGGCTTGGATGCTTTTCGCCTTGAACGACATACAAAATATTGTTCTCCAGGTCCTTGGAGGCGACGAACCAAGGCTCACCGCTGCCGGAGCCTCCGATGCCGAGCCCTTGCCGCTGGCCGAGCGTATAATACATCAGGCCGTCATGACGCCCTTTCAGCTCGCCTTCCAGCGTGCGCATATCTCCAGGCTTTGCAGGCAAGTAGCCGCTCAGAAACTCCTTGAAGTTACGCTCCCCGATAAAGCATACACCGGTGCTGTCTTTTTTCTTGGCGGTGGCTAGACCTGCTTTTTCCGCGATAGCACGAACTTCCGGCTTCGGCAGATGGCCGATAGGGAACATGGCCTTGGACAGCTGGTACTGATTCAACGCATTCAGGAAGTACGTCTGATCCTTATTGCTGTCTACCCCACGGAGCAGGCGGAAGAGCCCGTCCTTTTGCTCGACTCTTGCGTAATGGCCTGTCGCGATATAATCGGCGCCAAGCTCCAGAGCTTTTTGCAAAAATTCACCGAACTTGATTTCGCGGTTGCACATCACGTCGGGATTCGGCGTTCTTCCTTTGCGGTATTCATCCAGGAAATACTGAAACACCTTGTCCATGTATTGTTTCTCAAAATTTACCGTATAATAGGGAATACCGATTTGATCGCATACTCGGCGAACGTCCTCCGCATCTTCTTCTGCGGTACAGTGACCGAATTCGTCGGTATCATCCCAGTTTTTCATGAAAACGCCGATAACCTCGTAGCCCTGCTCTTTCAACAGGAGTGCGGAAACGGAAGAATCGACTCCGCCGGACATACCGAGGACGACACGTGTTTTACTATTCATGCGGGTTACCCCTCCTTACAGCTTGTTCGACCTTAAGCTCGAAGCAGCCGGCAATTTCAGGCTGTTCAAGTTGATTCGTTCCGGCATCTGACGAGTATCATCAGAGCTTAGGAAAGTCGTATCTCTTGTATTATACATAGGTTTATTCGAATAATAAAATATTTCATGAATATGTCAAGTTTTTTCTCCCACTTTACTGGGTTTTATGTTACGATATAAAGGATACCAAAATGTATGAAATGTAAATGAGGTGCTTTATTTGAAAATTTCTACCAAAGGCCGTTACGGATTAACCATCATGATGGAATTGGCTACCCGATATGGTGAAGGCCCTACCTCTTTGAAAAGTATTGCCGAGAAGCACCAGCTCTCCGAGCATTATCTGGAGCAATTGGTTGCGCCTTTACGGAATGCGGGCTTGGTTAAAAGTATTCGCGGCGCTTATGGGGGATATATATTATCGAAAACTGCGGAAGACATTTCCGCGGGCGATGTGATTCGGGTGCTTGAGGGTCCGATCAGTCCGGTCGACTTTACCGAAGAAGATGATCCGGCCAAACGCGACCTGTGGGTTCGTATCCGCGACAGCATTGCCGAGGTTCTCGACTCTACGTCTTTGCAGGACCTGATATCCTATAAGGATGAAGGACAAAACGATAATTATATGTTCTACATATAATCTAACGGAGCACGGATATGACGTTTATTTACTTCGATCATGCTGCGACAACGCCGGTTCATCCGGAGGTTGTCGAGGCTATGCTGCCCCTATATACACAAACTTTCGGGAACGCCTCCAGTACACATAGCGCAGGAAGAGAAGCCCGTTCCGTTATCCATCAGTCGCGGGATACATTAGCTTCCTTTATCAGCTGCGCGCCTTCCCAAATTATTTTCACAAGCGGTGGAACAGAAAGCGATAATATGGCTTTGTTTGGTGCTGCCTATGCCAGGGCATCTGAAGGGAAGCACATTATTACAACCCAAGCCGAGCATCATGCCGTGCTGCATGCCTGCGAGCATCTGGAACGGCAGGGCTTTGAGGTTACTTATTTGCCTGTCGACATCACCGGACGCGTGCGTATTGCGGATGTAGAGCAAGCGATTCGCCCGGATACTATATTGATAAGCATTATGTACGCTAATAATGAAGTCGGAACGATTCAGCCCATTACGGAAATCGGTATGATAGCACGGGAGTGCGGCATTTACTTTCATGTGGATGCCGTGCAGGCGCTCGGAAATATCCGTATGGATTTGAGCCGTCTTCCGGTTGATTTCATGAGCTTTTCCGCACATAAGATTAATGGCCCCAAAGGAATCGGAGCGCTGTACGCAGCTAATAGAACAAGAATAGAGCCTCTTCTGTATGGAGGCAATCAGGAGCGCAAGCGCCGTCCTGGAACTGAGAACGTCGCCGCCATCGCGGGTTTCGCCAAAGCGGTTCAAATCTTGAGTCAGAACATGTATGAAAAGCAACAAAACTTGGAAAAACTACGTAACGAGATGATTTCGAGGGTTCAACAACAGCTCGGCAGCGAGCAGGCTGTGGTAAACGGACATCCTACAGAGCATGTTCCCCATATCCTGAATATGAGCTTTCCGGGTGTGTCGACGGAAACCATGCTGATGAGTTTGGATCTCGAGGGAATAGCGGCCGCCAGCGGCTCCGCTTGTACTTCAGGGTCCCTGGAAGTATCTCACGTTTTGAAGGCTATGGATCTTCCCGAGGAACGGATGGCTTCCGCAATACGTTTTAGCTTCGGCCGCGGAAATACATTGGAACAAATTGAAACGGCAGCTCTAAAAATTGCAACCATCGTAAACCGAGTCCGTAGTACATAGTAAACAAATGTTTATTTAACTAGCTGCTTCAGGAGGAAGTCTCCATTGAAAAGAGCGCGTGACGTGATCGGTTTGCCGATATTTTGCGTACAATCCGGTAAGCAGGTAGGTACGGCCAAGGATTTACTGCTCGGCGACGCTTGGCAGGTTGAAGCCGTACTTCTGGAGACGAAACATTGGTTTGCCGCTCCAAGCTGCGTTATGTGGAAAGATGTTATCGCTTTGGGCGAGGACGCCATTACGATTGAACATGAAGAAGTTATCAGCCGTCTGGATGAAGAGCAAAGCTATACCTCATTGGTTAACGGAGACAGGAAATTGAAGGGCATGCCCGTCTTAACGATAAACGGTCAGCAGCTAGGTATCGTTGACGATGTTTATTTGGATCAAAATAGGGGTAAAAAGGTAATAGGCTACGAATTGACAGAAGGTTTTATCTCCGATTTGAAGGAAGGGCGCAAATGGCTTCCTTTGCCTGATTCCGTTACTGTAGGTAAAGACGCGATTATCGTACCCGTTCACTGCAATGATACATTGGAGGAAAGTATAATACCAATTGAAGAATAGGGTGATTCAGATGCTACGTTGTCCAAATTGCAATTCCAAAGATATCGGCAAAATCGGCTCCCATCAGTTTTATTGCTGGGGATGCTTCATTGAGCTGACGGTGAACGGTGAAAAAATGTCCGTCTATCAGGTTGAAGAAGACGGAACGCTCAGTTCCCTTGATGATTTATTTTTCGAAGAAGAAATGCCTCAAGTCCATGCCAACTAACCCGTCGGTTAGGGCTATGACAAACGACATACGGCCGGTCTCAGCGTTTGCTGGGGCCGGTCTTTTTGTGCCGTGAATCTATAAGATTTCAGGGCATCATCTCGCAAAGTAACGTAAATCAGCTTCGATGGACAGCCCACGCTTTGTGGGTATTTTGTTTGACATGGGTAAACTGTGGACGTCGTGTTATTAACCATTGTATTCTGCAGCATTCAAGATATGATCGCCTCAAGCACAATTGTCGGGTGTCTAGGATTAAGATTCCAGGGTTGTACATATACTGTAAGAGTAGGAAAGAACGTGCTCCGAGGCAGGTGATCCGCATGGAACGATTTTATAAGAGCCATCTGTTTACGGTTCTTGTTTATATATTGTTGAGCTTATTGATCCTATTCTTTTTGCTGCAAATTCGTCCCATGATCGTAGCGATCTACGGCTTCCTCAAAGAAATTCTGGCTCCGTTTATAATAGCAATGATCATTTCATATGTGCTGAATCCGGTCGTTTCCCTGCTGAACGCGAGGAAGGTGCCCAGAACGGTCGCCGTGCTGCTCATTTATGCGGTGTTCATACTATCGACCACCGTCGTGCTGATGAATGTGATTCCCATGTTTATGAGCCAGTTGGCGCAGCTGAATAACCATTTGCCTCAGCTGGCTATGAAAGCCCAAGGGTTCGTGGACGGAATGAATAGCGTGCAATTTTTGCCCGACAGCGTACGTACCGGAATCAACCAGTCGCTGGCGAAGCTGGAGAACGGCATTTCGTTAGCCATTTCGCAGTATATAGACGGAATTGGAAGTACGATTAATATGGTATTTATCGCTTTCATTATTCCGTTCCTGGCGTTCTACATTCTCAAAGATTTTCAGCTTATCGAGAAGACGGCTTTGGCTATCGTGCCGAAAGCTAAGCGTAAGCAGGTCGTGACACTGCTCGTTGAAATGGACACGGCGCTCGGTAACTATATCCGAGGTCAATTTCTCGTATGTATGATAGTCGGGGTATTGGCTTATATCGGTTATTGGATCATCGGGATGCCTTATGCGCTGCTGCTGGCGCTGGGGGTAGCAATCTTTAATATTATCCCGTATTTGGGACCTTTTTTCGGGGCTGCGCCGGCCATCATCATGGCTGCGACCATTTCCTTGAAAATGGTGCTGATGGTCGTTATCGTCAATGCCATTTGCCAAATCCTCGAGGGGAATGTTATTTCCCCGCAGGTGGTAGGAAGGTCGCTCAAAATGCATCCTCTGGTCATTATATTCGCCTTGCTGGTAGGCGGCGAGCTGGCCGGTGTGATCGGGCTGATCCTGGCAGTTCCTTTCTTTGCGGTCATGAAGGTGATCCTGCAGCATGTGTTAATGTACTACATCCACCGCAGAACGACTTAACATTCTTTTTGCATAATGGCAGAAATATTTGGAACCATTGTTGGGTTGATGCGTATTACCATAAGCGCTGAAAAATAAGCGGTACAAGTGCATATGCATATGTTTTTTGGAGGAGCCTGTCACCAAGGGCTCCTTTTTGCCGTTTTCAGGCTTACGGTAAGTGCTTCGCAAACTAAGTTGTGCTTACGAAGCAAGTATGCTTCGCAAACTTTAAGGAGGGTCAACATGGATCAACAAGCATGGATTGCCATTGGAATTTTTCTAGTCATTTATGCACTCATCATTAGCGAGAAAATTCATCGAACCATCGTAGCGATGATAGGCGGAATCCTGATGGTGGCATTAGGAATTGTAAGCCAGGAAACAGCGGTACATCACATCGATTTTAATACGCTCGGCTTGCTGATCGGGATGATGATTATCGTCGGCATCACAGCGGATACAGGCTTATTCAAGTATATAGCCGTATGGTCGGCCAAGAAGGCAGGAGGACATCCTGTCAGGATTCTCGTCGTATTGTGCCTGGTTACCGCGATAGGCTCCGCCTTTCTGGATAATGTAACTACCGTATTGCTTATGGTGCCGGTTACGCTTAGCATCACGAGAAAGCTTCAGGTAACACCGATTCCCTATTTCATCTCGCAAATTATGGCCTCTAATATCGGGGGAACCGCTACTTTAATCGGGGATCCTCCCAACATCATGATTGGCAGCGCCGTCAAGGAACTTACGTTCATGGCGTTTATCAATAATCTGTCGCTAATCTCGATCCTGATTTTACTGGCGACGCTGCCCTTTTTCGTCCTGATCTACCGCAAGAAGATTCAAACCACGGATGAGCTGCGTCAAGGCATCATGGAAATGGATGAAAGGTCGGAGATTACCGACACTAAGCTGCTGGTGAAGTGCCTAACGGTACTAGGTTTGACGGTCTTTGGATTTTTTGTGCATCAAATCCTTCATCTGGAGTCGGCTACCGTCGCCTTGGCAGGCGCCTTCCTGCTGCTGTTATTAACGGGGGAGCACGCTCTTGAGCAGGCGTTCCATCGGGTAGAATGGACGACGATCTTCTTCTTTGTCGGTTTGTTCGTGCTGGTGTCCGGCCTTGTCGAGACGGAGGTCATAGCAGCCCTTGCGGAATATGCCATAGGCATTACCGGCGGGGACGTAACCAAATCGGCCATCCTTATCCTGTGGCTGAGCGCAATCGCATCCGCATTTCTCGATAACATCCCGTTTGTCGCCACGATGATCCCGCTCATTCAAGAGATGGGAACAATGGGGATTACGAATTTGGAGCCTTTATGGTGGAGCCTGGCGCTAGGCGCTTGTTTGGGAGGCAACGGCTCGCTTATAGGAGCCAGCGCGAATCTGATCGTCGCAGGAATCTCCGGAAGGGAAGGGCATCCTATTTCCTTTATGACTTTTTTCAAGGTCGCGTTTCCGCTTATGCTCTTATCGATTGTCATTGCGAACATCTACATCTATTTGCGATATCTAATGTAGAAGAAACGTTGTCTGTAATGTCGAAGCAAGCTGCTGCCGAGTTGACATGGATATCGTGAAACGTATATAATTTCCTTAATTACTGCAAAAAATGGATAATTGAAAGCGTTGATGAAATTCAGTAAGCCATAGCCCATGATCCAGAGAAGAGGCTCTGGTCCGCATCCATGATGGGGACTAGCTGAGAGAGCCTTTCCATGAAGGATGGCCGAAAGCTCATTTCGGAGTGCGGAACAAATCCGCCGGATGGACTCGTTATTCGTCTAATAAGGAGATTGTGCAGCTTGCAGGCAGGTAGGCATCAATGCGCTTGCATTAAGCAGCTGGACAGTAACCAGGGTGGTACCGCGATCGATTCGTCCCTGTCAGCAGGGGCGTTTTTTTGTTTTTTAAGATAGTTTTTGTGGCTCAGCTGGCGGCTTAAAGGGATTGCATTTGATAAAAGGCAGGTCCTTGTACAAGGCGTGCATGCGTCTGCTGACGGAACGGAGTTATCACAAAAACAGACTATATAGTAGGAGGATCAACAATTATGAAAGCCAGTGAAATTCGCTCCAAATGGTTGGCATTTTTTGAAAGCAAGGGACATAAGATCGAGCCGAGTGCTCCGCTTGTTCCTCATAATGACCCGTCGCTCTTATGGATCAACGCGGGTATGGCTCCATTAAAGCCTTATTTCGATGGACGAGTTGTGCCTGATAATCCGCGCATTGCCAATTCCCAGAAGTGTATTCGTACCAATGACATTGAGAACGTAGGTAAAACACGCCGTCACCACACGTTTTTTGAGATGCTGGGCAATTTCTCCATCGGAGATTACTTCAAGGAAGAAGCGATCACCTGGGCTTGGGAGTTCTTGACCGGCAAAGAGTGGCTGGGAATGGACCCGAATCTTCTGTCGGTAACTGTGTATCCCGAGGATACCGAAGCTTACGAATTCTGGAACAAGAAAATCGGTCTGCCTGAAGAATGTATCTACAAGCTGGAGGACAACTTCTGGGATATCGGCGAGGGACCTTGCGGACCTTGTACGGAGATTTTCTATGACCGCGGCGACGCTTACGGAGATCTGAACGATCCTGAGTGCTGGCCGGGAGGAGAGAACGAACGCTTCCTGGAAGTGTGGAACCTGGTGTTCTCCCAATTCAACCATAACAAAGACGGCAGCTACACGCCGCTGCCTAATAAGAATATTGATACGGGCGCGGGCTTGGAGCGTTTTGCGAGCGTATTGCAGAACGTGGATTCCAACTTCGATACCGATTTGTTCCAGCCGATTATTCAACAGACCTGCAAGCTGGCAGGCGTGAAATATAATGAGAATGAAGATCACGACGTCGCTTTGAAGGTTATTGCCGACCACATCCGTACCGTTGTTTTCTCTGTAGGCGATGGGGTGCTGCCATCCAATGAAGGCCGGGGCTACATCATTCGCCGCTTGCTTCGCCGCGCAGTACGCTACGGAAAAGTACTTGGAATGGATAAACCGTTCCTGTACACTCTGACGCCTGTTGTTGGAGAGGTCATGGGCGTTTACTATCCGGAAGTGGTGGAAAAGCGCGAGTTCATCGAGAAAGTAATCCGTACGGAAGAAGAGCGTTTCCACGAAACCTTGTCCGACGGACTTATGATCCTGGCGGAAATGACGGAGAAGGCACGCAAAGAAGGCAGCACGCAAATCAGCGGCCCGGATGCCTTCAAGCTGTATGATACCTATGGCTTCCCGTTTGACTTGACGGAGGACTTCGCCGCTGAAAAAGGAATGACGGTAGATAGAGAAGGCTTTGACCGCGCCATGCAGGAGCAGCGCGACCGCGCAAGGGTAGCACGTAAGGATGCGGACAGCATGAAGGTTCAAGGAGGACCGTTGTCCGACTACACGGTTAAAAGTGAGTTTGTTGGGTATACTGAATTGGTAACAACTGCTAAAGTGATTGCTATCGTTCATGAGAATCAATTCGTCGACTTGGTCGGCGTGGGCGAAACCTGCCAGGTCATTCTGGATAAAACGCCTTTTTATGCCGAAAGCGGCGGTCAAGTGAGCGATCATGGCGTGATGACGGCAGGGGAGCTTACGCTGCGTGTCGATGATGTTGGGAAAGCGCCTCATGGCCAGCACGTGCATACCGTAACGGTCGAATCCGGCGTTCTCCGCAAAGGAGATACCGTACAGGCGTCTGTTAACGAGGAGCTGCGCGACGATATTATCAAAAACCATACGGCGACCCATTTGCTGCACAAAGCGTTGAAGGAAGTGCTGGGTGAGCATGTCAACCAGGCGGGTTCCTTGGTAGCTCCGGAGCGTCTGCGCTTCGACTTCTCGCATTTTGGAAGCATTAGTGCGGAGGAGCTGCAGGATATTGAGCAGCGCGTTAACCGGCAAGTTTGGAAAAGCACGCCGCTCAACATTTCGCTGAAGCCGATTGCTGAAGCCAAAGCAATGGGAGCAATGGCCCTGTTCGGTGAAAAATACGGCGATGTCGTCCGTGTAGTGCAGGTAGGCGACTACAGCCTGGAGCTGTGCGGCGGATGCCATGTTGCCAATACTAGTCAAATCGGCTTGTTCAAAATCGTCGGTGAATCCGGCATCGGTTCCGGTGTTCGCCGGATCGAAGCAGTAACCGGACGCAATGCATATGAGTATTTGGATCAGCAGCTTCAGCTGCTTCGCGACTCTGCCGGATTGTTAAAAGCCAATATTCAAGACGTGCCGAAGCGGATTGACGGCCTGTTCGCACAACTGAAGGAGCTGTCCCGCGAGAACGAGTCGCTCAAGGCAAAGCTTGGCAAAATTGAAGCCGGCTCCTTGACGGATCAAGTGAAGGATGTCCAGGGCGTGCCGGTACTGGCTGCTCAAGTAAGCGCTGGAGACATGGAATCGCTGCGAGGCATCCTGGATCAAATGAAAGCCAAGCTCAGCTCAGCGATTATCGTGCTCGGCGCCGCATCCGAGGATAAAGTGAACCTTGTGGCGGCTGTAACGCCAGACTTGATTTCCAAAGGCTTCCATGCCGGCAAGCTGATCAAGGAAACAGCGGCAATCGTAGGCGGCAGCGGCGGCGGACGTCCGGATATGGCGCAGGCGGGAGGCAAAGACGCGTCCAAGCTTCAAGAAGCGCTTCAGCAAGTCGAGAAGCTGGTTGCTCAGGTAACGGCGTAAAAATTCAAGCAAGCCTAAAATAAATTTGCTTTGTCAACAGGAATTATTCGACAAACAGCGAATATAAGATGATATCGGCTGTTGTCAGCTATGTTTTACATTTATGTTTCTAAGGGGGTGTTGGGATGAGTTCGATGGATAAAACGATGAAATTTAACGTAAAAGCGGAAGAAATCGAAACATCGCCCAAGGAAGTCATGTTGGCGGTATATGACGCGTTACAGGAGAAGGGCTATAATCCGATCAATCAAATTGTGGGGTACCTTTTATCCGGCGACCCGGCTTATATTCCCCGTCATAACAATGCAAGAAGCATAATTCGCAAACGGGAGCGCGATGAACTGATCGAGGAATTGGTCCGTTCCTATTTGCAGCAGCATAAATCGTAATGAGTAAGCAAGGCCTCGGGTGCAGAGACTAAGTCCGGGGCCTGCCTTTGGGAGTTTACAAGTCATGCAGCGTTTAATGGGTTTGGATTATGGAGACAAAACGATCGGCATTGCTTTAAGCGATGAGCTCGGCTGGACCGCGCAGGGCCTCGAAGTTATTCGTCGTACGACCTTGGAACGGGATTTCGCAAGAATCCGTGAAATCATTGACCAATACAGTGTCAGTGAATTGGTTGTCGGCTTGCCGAAGAACATGAATAATACGATTGGGCCGCGCGGTGAAATCTGTATCGAATTTGCCCAGTCATTGCAGCAAGCTTTGCAAATGCCCGTCCATTTATGGGATGAGCGCCTAACTACCGCGTCCGCGCAGCGAACGCTGCTAGAGGCTGATGTAAGCCGCAAAAAAAGGAAACAGGTCATTGATAAAATGGCAGCTGCGCTTATTTTGCAAGGATATATGGATTCCAAATCGAAGAGGTGAATGGTATGTCTAAAGAGGAACAACTGCAGGAAGAAGAATTGGATATCATTGTTATTCCGGATGACGATGGCAATGAAGAGGAATTTGAAGTGGTTGCAAGATTCGAGGTAGACGGTTCGGACAAAAAATATTTGATGGTTGTTCCGATGGACGCCGACGAAGAGTCGGATGAAGTGTATGCCTTCCGCTACGAGGAGGATGGAGACGACTTGCAGCTGTACACCATCGATGATGAAGAAGAATGGAATATTGTGGAAGAAACGTTCAACACGCTGATGGATGAAGCGGCGGAGGACGAGGAAGAATCCCGTTAAGCCAAGGCAGGAGGATTATCCTTTGTACGAATTGAAAGATATGAAACCAACGAATCAGTTGCGCAGCGCATACGGAGATGATATTATTTTGTATGACGACCGCGAACAATCCGTTGCTTACAAGCTTCTGGCCGAATTTCAGCTGGGCGACCAAAGCTACGCGGTGCTTCAGTCTGAGAAAGGCAAGAACGAAGAGCCTGAGATCTTCAAGGTTACCTCGACTGAAGGGGAGCTTGAACTCGAGACTATAGATGACGATGACGAGTGGGAAATGGTGTCCGAGCTTTACGACGAGATGACCTTCCCGCAAGACGATATGGAGTAAACGACAATTTGCTTTCAAACGGAGGCGAGCGGAGACAATCCGCTCTTTTTCGTTGTTTGGATGGCAATAGATAGATATAGCTTTTGGTGAAAGGAGCCCAGGGAAAACGTGACTGCAGGACCCAGAATGGCGTTAGGCAAGAAGATCGCCATAATCATCATAATCGTTTTTCTGGCGGGTGCAGCCGGTATCGGTTGGTATGCAAGACAAACGCTTCGGCCGATGCCTTCATCTGATCAGCCTGTGCGTGTAGTGATCCCTTCGGGGACAGGTTCTTCAGCCATTGCGCAGAAGCTGGAGCAGTCAGGACTTATTCCTAATGCGACTATGTTCACCTTGTATTTGAAATACAAAGGGCAAGGGGATAAGCTGCAGGCCGGCGAATATGAGTTAACTCCAGGAATGTCGCTGGATGCTATTATAGACGTACTGAACAAAGGATTGACCATCAAGGAGCAGGGAGTCAAATTGACGGTTCCTGAAGGCTTCACAGTCAAGCAAATTGCTGAGAAGGTGAATCAGCAGTTCGGGACAGAGGCCGGTTTGTTTGTAAAAGCCGCACAGGAAGGGAACCATTATACCGCACATTCATTTTCCTATATACCTGACAATCCACAGGTGAACAACAGGCTGGAGGGATATTTATTTCCTGAGACGTACGAATGGAAGAAAGATATTCCCATCGAGGATATGCTGGACCAAATGATGCTCGAGCTGGATAAGAAGCTTGCCTCGCTTCCCGACGGTTGGCAGGAGAGCATCCGTTCACGCGGACAAACGGTCCATCAAATGATGACCGTTGCCTCCCTTATCGAAAGGGAAGTCGTTCTGGACGAGGAGCGTCCGCTGGTGGCCAGTGTCATTTACAATCGATTGAGCAAATCTATGCCGCTGCAAATTGATGCGACGGTCCAGTACTTGCTGGATAAGCCTAAAGAACGATTATTTGAGAAAGATTTGCAAATAGAAAGCCCTTATAATACGTATTTGCATCCCGGATTGCCCCCGGGTCCGATAGCTAGCCCTAGTCTAGCCTCTATCAAAGCCGCAATCCAGCCCGCTGACACTAAATATTTGTTTTATGTCACCAAAAAAGACGGAAGCAAGGGGCATTTATTTGCGGAAACCTATGAGCAGCACCAGCAAAATATTGCGGCAAGCAAAAAGAACCAATAAGGAGAGAGTGGTATAATGAGAAAACCGGAGCTGTATATATCAGCCGGCTCGGCGGAAGAGGTAAGAGCCTATATCGAAGCGGGTGCTGACGCTGTTGCTGTAGGCGAGCACCGATTCGGAATGCGATTGCCGGGGGAGATTAAGCTAGACGAGCTAAGCGAGCTGATCCCGTGGGTTCATGAGCAGGGAGCCAAAATTTATGTGGTAGCCAACAAAATTATGGAGAATGATCTGCTTGCAGAGCTGGCCGATTATTTACGCCGTGTCAAAGAATTGAAGGCGGACGCCGTCGTATTCGGGGATCCCGCTGTGCTGATTGCTATCCGCCAAGGCGCACAAGGATTGCCGCTCCATTGGAATGCGGAGATGACCTCGACCAACTATGAAACGGCGAATTACTGGAGAGCCAAAGGGGCAACAAGGGTCGTTCTGGCGCGCGAGTTGAACTTGGAAGAGACGCTTGAGATCAAGAGACAGCTTCCCAACATGGAAGTTGAAGTGCAGGTCCACGGTATTACGAATATATACCATTCCAAACGGAATCTTCTGACGAATTATCAGGAGCATCAAGGGCACGATCAACGCCGGGGTACAGGCAAGGAGGAAGGGCTTTTCCTTATCGAGCAGGAACGTAAGGATGAGCGCTACCCGGTCTATGAAGATGCCAACGGAACCCATATTATGAGCTCGGACGATATTTGCATGCTGGAGGATTTGCATGAGCTGATGGGCGGGCAAATTGACAGCTTCCGAATCGATCCCCTGTTGAAGCCGCTTGAATATAACTTGACTGTGATTCAAAGCTACCGTAAAGCGATCGATGCGTACTTTGCCGATCCGGAGCAGTACGCGTTCCAGGAAGAGTGGATGGATGCGATTCGTGAGCTGCAGGACCCGCGGCGCGAGCTGTCATTCGGATTCTTTTATAAAGAACAAGTCTATTAATGCATCGGAACACAAGCATATTATTGAATAAGGGGTTGAAACCATGACTTTGGTACAGCAAGATCTACTTGGCAAACGTGTACGCCTCGAAAAGCCTGAGCTGCTTGCTCCCGCAGGAAGCTTGGAAAAGCTGAAATTTGCGGTTCATTACGGGGCGGATGCGGTTTATATCGGCGGTCAACAGTACGGACTTCGCTCGAACGCGGACAACTTCACCTTTGAGGAAATGCGCGAAGGCGTGGAGTTCGCTGCGCGCTACGGAGCCAAAGTGTTCGTTGCAACGAATATTTATGCCCATAATGAAGATATAGCCGGGATTGAGGACTATTTGCGCGGCATTCAGGATGCGGGTGTAGCTGCCATTATCGTCGCCGATCCGGTGATTATTGAAGCATGCAAACGTGTAGCTCCTAAGCTGGAGATTCATTTGAGCACTCAGCAATCGACGATGAACTGGCAGGCCGTCCAGTTTTGGAAGGAAGAAGGCGTGGACCGGGTCGTCTTGGCTCGCGAAGCGAACATGCAGGAAATTGTAGATATCAAGAAGCATGTTGATGTTGAAATCGAAGTATTCGTCCATGGCGCTATGTGCAGCTCTTATTCGGGACGCTGTGTCTTGTCGAACCATTTTACCGATCGGGATTCCAATCGAGGCGGCTGCTGCCAGTCCTGTCGTTGGAAATACGATTTGTTCACGACCGAAGAGGATCGGTTCGAAGGCATCAAGGAGCTTCCGCTGTTCAGCGAGACGGATAATGCGTTCTCTATGAGCTCGAAGGATCTGTGCATGATTGAACATATTCCCGATCTTGTCCGTTCGGGTGTAGACAGCTTCAAAATCGAAGGCCGTATGAAAAGCGTTCACTATGTAGCAACGGTTGTGAATGCCTATCGTCAAGCCATCGACGCCTACTTCGAAGACCCGGTGAACTATACCTTAAAGCCGGAATGGCAGTATGAGATCCAAAAGGCGGCGAACCGTCCGTTGAATACAGGCTTCTTCTATGATGAGCCGGGACATGAAGACCATATCTTTGAACCGGAAGATAAGGCTGCTCCTTACGACTTTGTGGGTGTGGTGATGGAGTATGATGAAGCTACGGGTATAGCGACGATCCAACAGCGAAATCACTTCAAGCCGGGACAAGAGGTTGAATTCTTCGGGCCTAAAGGCACCTTCTTCAAGCAAACCGTACCAGCTCTTTATGATGAAGAGGGGGTCGAGCTCGACGCTGCCCGCCACCCGCTGCAAAGAATTAAACTGAAGGTGGATCAACCGGTCAAACCATTCGACATGATGCGTAAAAAAATGAGGAAAGCGTAATTGCGCTCCCATAGATGAACTATCGGAAGTCCCTGTATATCAGGGGCTTTTTTCTTATGTTCTAGGAAGTAAGGCCCATGGACAAAGTTGTAAAAAAAGAATATTATGCTACGTGTTACCATGGAAATGTTTGTAGGTTGACGAAAGCGATCATAGTAAGTCGACAGAACTATTTTTTTTGCAATGAAAGCGATTTTTTGAGAGGAATTAGGCGGACCATGTCGAATAACATGGTAAGCTTAAACTGCATCCCAACTACGCAGAATAACCTATTTCAGAAGCAGGGTGGTGGGTCCTTTGAAGGGGATACTGTCTTTATTGAAACAATGGACAGAGAAAATCGGTAACGGGTTCAAGGCAAGAAAAGTACAAGGAAAAGGATCAAGCGGCCAATCACTGAAAGAAGCTGTGCCCGGATCGCTGGGTGGTTTGCGATTGGAAAACCCATTGAAGTCTGTCGGGATGAAGCTGTTCCTGATCTTCCTGGTCAGTATTTTGTTTTTCGTGCTGACGGTAGGGTTTACTTCATTTAACATTTCCAGCGGCGTGCTTCAACGGAAAGTGGTTGACGCTTCCGAGCAAACTATCATTCAAGCAGGTCAAAAGCTCGATTTATTGTATGGAGTCTATGAAGACCTATCCATGCAAATCTTATTGGATGATGAGATGAAGAGGCTGCTGACCGAAGTGGATGGTGTGAATCGAAGCAGCTATGATTTCTTGCAGTTAAGACAAAAAATCGGCGATAAGCTGAACGTGTATACATACTCCAACAAGACGATTAAAGCAATCCATTTGATTCGTGCGAACGGAGAGCCGCTCAGTGGCTCCGGAAGCACTATGAGCAAGGAAACCGTAGCGCAGGAAGATTGGTACAAAAAGATTGTGGAGAACAACGGAAAGGCGACTTGGCTGGAAGCCAAAGTCAAAGGCTATTCCGAGGCGACGAATGGCTCGACCTTCGCATTGGGACGTTTGCTGAAAAACACGGCGACGAACACGCCTCAGGCGATTCTGTTAATGGAAGTTAGCGTTGACGCCATCGATAAAGAGCTTGGGGATATCAAAATGGGTGACGAGGGGCAAACTCTGATTCTAACCCCGGACATGAATGTCATCTTCTCCAACGACCGCAGCATGATCGGTGAGAAATCCGCTTTGGATGTAGCGAAAGAGTCACTTGCAGAAGAGTCTCATAATACGATGACAGCCAAGAAGGACAAGCAAATCGTTTATTATAAATCACCAAAAACGGGCTGGTATCTGATGGGTGCTATGCCGGTAGCCGAGCTGGTGAAGGATGCCAAAGTCATCTTCAATATCACTTGGGTAATGGCTATCGTAGCGGCTCTGATTGCCGTCGTTATCGGAATTTTCGTAGCAAGAATGATCGGCCGTCCGGTTGTCACCCTGCGTAACCTGATGAAAGAAGGGGAGCAAGGGAACTTGACCGTTCGGGTGAAGGTCAGCAGTCAGGATGAAATCGGCCAGTTGGGTCAAAGCTTCAACCAGATGATGGAGAAAATCACCCAGCTGGTACAGCAAACGAACCATTCTGCACAAGAGGTTTTGGCTACAGCTGCAGAGCTGTCCGACGCCTCCAAGAAAACGGCTGTATCAGCCAAAGAAATCGCTGTTGCAACGGAAGAAATTGCCGGCGGTGCTTCCAGCTTGGCCGTTGAATCGGAGCGCGGCAACGAATTGACGCATAATATCAGTATCCAGATGAAATCGGTTATCGATGCCAATCTGGTTATGGGTAAGGCAGCTTCCAGCGTTCAGCAATCCAGTGAGCAAGGGATTCAGTATATGTCGGATTTGATTGGTAAAACCAATGAGACCGAGACGATGACGCGTGAAATGGTTGATAAGGTTGACAATCTGAAGGAAAGCACCCGCTCGATCCGCAAAATTCTGGATGTACTGAACAATCTGACGAAGCAGACGAACATTTTGTCCTTGAATGCAACCATTGAAGCGGCACGCGCTGGTGCAGCCGGCAAAGGATTCATGGTCGTTGCCGATGAAATCCGCAAGCTCGCCGATCAATCCCGTCAATCGATTGCTATTGTAGGACAAGTGACGGAAACGATTCAAAAAGAAATCGATGAAACGGTTAATGCGCTCTCGAACGCGTATCCGATGTTCCAACAGCAGATCGTTGCTGTAAAAGAAGCGGATTCAATATTTAAAGAAGTTCATTCTCATATGAACGGATTTATTACCCAATTGTCAGAAGTGACGGAATCGATTGATAATTTGAATGCGTCCCAGGTAGTCCTGTCCGATGCGATGTCCAATGTGAGCGCCGTTGCCGAGGAATCTTCCGCGACTTCCCAAGAGGTAGCTTCGCTGAGCTCTGAGCAATTGAACATCAGTACAGGCCTGGTTCGCCTGTCGGATAAACTGGAGCAGCTGTCCAATTCGCTTCAAGAATCCTTGTCCAAATTTGAGGTATAACTTTTCGAATCCAATTGTTCATCTAACTATAAGATTCGCTTCAGTAAGCTTTTTTCAGGGCGTGCTTCTGGCCTTGAAAAAAGCTTTTTTATTTTCTAGTCTCCCATGCTTAAGCGAATGCCATAGACAAGGACCTGGCCGCAGGCTAGTCAGCTTGTTGAAAAACCCTGTTTTGCGAGAACTATGCTACATATGGAGGTGGGGTATGCCTCGGAGGAGTTTACGTCCGCCTTTGAAACCCGTGAAAATACCGCTAATTCTAATCACACTTCGCGGGTTTCAACTGCGGCCGGAGGGGCATACCCCACTGGAGTATTCGGCAGCAGCTCAAGCTCGTCTAACGGCCGAATAATTCATAAGCAGGTGTTTGCATAAGAAGGAAGAAGCTTATACTGCTAATATTCGGTTCCGAAGGGATGACAGACGAATGGAGAATCGCACCGGGGTAAAGAAGCATCGCATGTTTTACATTTTGTTGCTGGTCATTGCTTTATTAGTGATACTGAATGGGCGGTTATTCTGGGTACAGGTAGCTGCCAGCCGGAATTTGACCGGACATCATATTGATTTGGTTGAAAATTCCGTGATTCAAAGGGAGAAAGGAATTGTACTGGACAGCGGAAGAGGAGATTTTTTTGACAGAAACGGAATACCATTAACTGGTAAACAGCTGTCTGTGCTGACCGTATTTCCGGTTCAGCATTATTTCCCGGAAAATAAGAAGGGACTGGATGAAGAAGCTCGGATGGCTCGCATATTGAATGTATCCTTAAAGGAATGGACAAGCTTTACCTTATCCTTGAAATCCCCACAAATTTGGTCTGTGAACGGGAAGCCGGTTGAATTAACGACGGAACAAATAGAACAAATCAAAGCGGTCGATCTGCCCTACGTAACAGTTACGCAATGGAAGCAGCGGTATGATACGAACGTATTAGCCAGTCAGGTCCTCGGCTTCATCGGCCAGAATCCGGAACGGATTACCAAGCAATTCACAGATCAGTTTCATAAAGGAGAGCTTCAGCTCACCAGTAAAATCGGCGGGGCCGGCCTGGAAAAAAGCTTTGAGCCTTGGCTTCAGGGGATCGGGCCAACTTCACTCTCCTTGTTTACCGATGCCAACAAGCATCCCTTACCCGGTCTTGCAACCAGGATGTTCTCGCCCCGGAATGACTATTATCCGGTTAAAGTTATGACGACCTTGGACGCAGCGATTCAGCAAAAGGTGGAGCAGATCCTGTCCAATTTGCAGGTTCGAGAAGGTGCTGTCGTCGTCTTGGACACCAAGAATTCGGATGTCGTCGCTATGGCGAGCCGGCCTTATTTTCACCCCGACCATGTTGATCTGGAGAAAGGAGCATGGAGCAATCGGGCCTTGAAAGCTGTGGCCCCGGGTTCCATATTTAAAACCATAACAGCGGCCGCAGCATTGGAGGAACATGCCGCGAGTGCTGGTGAGACGTTTCATTGTGATGGAGAGCTTGGCCGCTACGGGTTGACATGCTGGAAGAAGGAGGGGCATGGAACGCTGACGATGGAAGAGGCCTATGCTCAGTCGTGCAACATTGTCTTTGCCACTTTAGCCGAACGACTTGATGGAAAGAAGCTCGAAGAGTATGCACATAAATTGGGGCTCGGGGTTCAAGTGGGCTGGAAAGGCAAGGCCATGCAGTACGAAGACTTCCAAGAATGGGATGCCGAAGAGCAGGGACAAGTATTCTCCTTCCATACTCCTCAACAGGATGGCGGAGTCAAAGCACAAACCTCCATTGGACAGCGGGATGTTCTGGTGACTCCGCTTCAGGCGGCGAATATGGTCGTTACTCTCCTGCACGAAGGCAAAGTGAGCATGCCTCGTATTGTGAAGGAGCTGCGCTTCCAAAACGACAGGGTGATGGAAGTATTATCTCCGAAACAAGCCGAGGATCTTCCCAAAGGCATTGCTGCTGGGACGGCCAAGCAGCTGCTTCACTGGATGGAAGAAGTAGTTGAACATGGTACGGGGAAGGCGCTTCATCAAGCTCAATGGACGCTTGCAGGTAAATCAGGCACGGCTCAAGTCAAAGATAGAGAAGGGAAAGACAAGGTCAACCAATGGTTCATTGGGTACGGTCCGGTAGAAAAGCCCCGTTATGCGGTCGCCGTTCTTGTCCAAAATGTTCAGCCGGATCAAAAAAACACATCCATTCCATTGTTTGCACAAGTCATGGATGTGTTGGCCAAGCAATCTTAATGGTAGGAGCTGTTATGGAGGGAAGGGATCAGGAGTGAGAAGCAGGTCCCTTTTCCCACTTCACTGGTGACATCGATCTTGCCTTGAATCGTTTGAATGACGCGATAAGTGACCATCATACCGAGGCCGGTGCCTTTGTCCCTGGTAGAGTAAAACGGTGTGCCGAGTCTGCGGATTTCCTCAGGTGTCATTCCGATCCCATGGTCGATGATATCGATGCAGACAGTCCTGTTTTGCAACGTCCCGATAATTTTCAGCGTTCCGCCGTTAGGCATCGCTTCGATCCCGTTCTTGCATAAATGCATGATGCATTGTACGAATTTATCTTTATTCGCGCTGATGGTCAGCTTCTCGTCCAGCTCGGTTTCAATATCGACATGGCACAGCTTGGCGTAAGGGGTAACGGAAATTACGGCTTGTTCGATCAACTGCTTGGCGTCAACCAGCTCAATCGCTTCCAGGTGAGGCTTGGCGAAGGCAAGATAATCATTCACTATCGAATGGGCCTTATCGATTTCCTCGATAACCATGCTTGTATAAAGCTGCCGTTTGTCTTCCGGTAAGTCGGGCTGCTTGACAATTTGCATGAACCCTCGGGCAACGGTCATTGGGTTTCGGATCTCATGTGCGAACGAAGCGGCAAGGTCGCTGAGCACATTCATCTTATCTGTCTGCTGTAATTGACGGCGCATTCTGACATTGGTTCTGATTTGCTCAATGATGTAAATAACAAGACCAAGGGTAAGGCCATAGAACAGGCTGTATGAAATGAAGTAAATCCAAAACGTTACGTCCATCCGCTGTCCCGCAAACCAAAAAGCAATACAGGAGTAGAGGGTGGAGAGCATGCCTATCCCTAATCCTAATACGGCTCCGGCAGCTACATTGCGGAATCGGGTTTGGTTGACGATATAAGGCTTGGCACGGGTAACGACAAACATCAAGGTTATGAGCAGCGCCGTACTGCAGATTAACGCAGCGATATCCCCACCGAGATAGATCCGATGGGCAAGAATAGCCACAAAAACCAGAATCGACGGCACCAACCCGGCGTATATCACGCATATGGTTAACGGTATCATTCGAAAGTCATAAAAAAATCCGGAAGAAAACCGGAATGGATATGTCATGCACAATATAGCAATAATTGTCGATAAAATGGCAATAACCCGCTTGTTGGTTGTCGTCAGATTCGGGTTCTGCCTGTCTCCCCAAAACAGCTGATACAGCAGCACAGGGGTAATAATAATAAGCATGTTCAATAGAAGCTGGTTAATAACGTCCAAATGAGATCACCTTATACAATGGATGTGAGCGAGCTAACACGACTCTACTATACTGTATTCGACAAAAATACGTATTTTCCTACATCCATTTTGCATAAATTAAGTAAACTCTAGAGGAATTGTCCATTGAGCGGATTCGATCCAGCTGCGGTCGCTAAATTCTCTTGCCTTTAAGACGACCTGATGGCCGTAAACCTCTACATATAACCCCTGCGCCGCAGTAGAGGATTGTCCTGGAAGCACGCTCCGGGTTCTTCCGACCGAGGCGTTGTTGAACCAATGGAACGTATTTTGGCGGTTATAATGGTCTTCGTTAATAAAGTTACGGTGCGTATGACCGGATAAAACAAATACATTGCGATAAGGCGCCAGAATCTCCCTGAAGGCCTTGGCGCGAATCAATTGATGTGTCCGGCCATCGCTTCCAATCTCGGGCAGCGGCTGATGAATAAAGACAATCGCCGGCTTCCCGTCCTCATGAGCCTTCATACATTCCCTTAACCAATCCAACTGGGCATCCGAATACCATGCTCCCTCGCCGACATCCGATTTTTCCTGAACGTACAGCTCCTGAGACACCATAATGAGATGGACGCCCTGGATCCACACGTCTGCGTAGGGACGGTCCTTGTAGCCTATAAAATCTTGAAAGCGCTGACGGGACATGGCGTCCGTTTTGCCGTTGGGCATTGTCTCCGTAGAGAAGGCGCCTTCTTCCGTTAGCCAAATGTCATAATAATCGTGATTCCCCATATTGGCGTAGAGCGGGGGCAGCGTATATTGATTCAATATGCTTCGAAGAAGCTTGTAATCGCTTTCTCTTCCGAAATCCGTTAAATCTCCTCCTAATACGACAGCATCTATTGGCGTTTCCCAATCGCTTATATCCTTTAATGCCATATGCAGCTTATCCGTCATGGAAGACTCGCCGACGGAAATATGGAGATCGCTTAAGAGGAAGAAGGAAAGCTGCTTTTCGGTGGAAGGTTCGGTCTTAGCCGATACAGGCTCCTCGTTCTGAGGTTTGACGACGGGCTCCTCCTCCGAATCGGCTTGGGCTATCCAGCGGCGAATATAAGGAGCGCCAATACCGGCACCGCCCGCAAGAACGGCAAGTGAGAATAACATCTTCTTAATAAAATTGCGTCGTGTTAACACAGCGCACCATCCTATCCGGTGAAGTACGTTGAAAGGTTTGCTTTTATTATAACGGTACCTAAGGGGCTGCCACAATAAAGGAATGCTTTTATTCGCAATCCGCTTACCATTTTTTTATGACAAAAGAATTGGGGATAGGACCAGCCTTCCATAGCATTTGAATCCGCTCCAAAGTCATGGCTTCATTAATTGGGTCTGGTTTAGGAATGTTTTAGAAATAGCCTGTATAAAAATAGAATGTAGGTTATTTTAAGTTAGTCACTTGACAAATGTAACTAAAATAATTTAATATACTAACATAAAGTAAGTTATTAATTTTCGAGGAGTGATTGTCATGTTAAGTTGGGGGCTTCTTATTATTCGTTTGATTGTCGGAATCAGCTTTATGGGACATGGTGCGCAAAAGCTGTTCGGATGGTTTGGAGGTTATGGACTAAAGGGCACGGGAGGATGGTTCGATTCGATCGGCATGAAGCCGGGGGTAGCCATGGCGTTCATTGCAGGGCTGTTTGAGCTTGTAGGGGGCTTGTTATTTGCAGCCGGTGTCTGGACTCCTGTCGGGGCCGCACTAATCGTTCTTACAATGTTAGGTGCTATTATTAAGGTTCATGGAAAGAACGGTTTCTGGGTCACCTCTAACGGGATCGAGTATAACCTGGTGCTCATCGCCGTTGCAGTTGGAGTTGCGTTAACCGGTCCCGGATCGTTTGTATTATTCTAATTCAAATGTCAGATATCCTTAATAAGAGAGCTCCTGGCCGTCACGCCGGGGGCTCTTTTGCCGCATAAGCCCTCCCACAGACAATAAGCTCTACGTGTCGCCTTTTTCTTGCGCAAATGCTTGTTTATGTACGGAAGTCTTGGGGTACTAGAGAAAGATAGTACTATTTTTTCCGTCGTAGCCAGCTATACTTGAATTAACAGGTAAGACAGAGAAAGAGGTGCAGCGGGATGAGCCGTAAATGGTTGGAAAGGGAAGGTCTCCGATGGGTCGACGAAAACATTGTAACCCGTGACCAATATGATCGAATTTTAAGCTTATATCAAGATAAAAAGCACGCTATAGGGGTGTTGCCGATACTTGGCAGCATTTTGCTGGGGTTGGGTGTATTGAGCTTCGTAGCTGCTAACTGGCAGGAGATTCCTCAGCTGGTACGATTGCTGCTCATTATGGCCTTGATGATCGCGAGTTATGCAGGAGGGGAGCTTTTCCGCAGGAAAGGCCATGAAAAGCTCGGTCTCGCTTTGACGGCTTTAGGCTACGTGACGTTTGGTGCAGGAATTGTTCTGACAGGTCAAATGTTTCATTTGGTGGCTTATGATATAAGAGCATTTGTCGTGTGGGGGACTGCGGGCATATTGCTGACCTATTTGTATCACAGCCGATTTATTTATTTGCTTAGTCTGGCGGTATTCACGGTCGCACAGCTCTATAGCTCAATGGAATATTATCAGTTCAGCTATATAGGGTTTGCCATCATGGCGGCAGGGCTCGGGTATTATGCCTGGGTGCGCAGGAACACGCTGTTGACCTGGTGCTTCAGTTTAAGCTATGTGCTTCATGCGCTTATCTTCGTTCTGAATAAAGATTGGAAGTTACTTTGGTTCTTTATTCCGGTTATGGCCCTCTATACCCTGGGGGACTGGTACAAAGACCGTATAACCGGCTACGCCTTGCAATCCGTGCCGCTCGCTGCCGCCTATCTATTCGGTGCCGTAACGGTATTAGGGTGGGATAACCACCCATCGGATTTGGACGCTATCAGAGCGAATCCCTATTATTATTTGGCCTCCCTGGCCGTGCTGTTTGCATTATCCCTGGCAGGGAAGTGGAGAAACAAGCAGATCACGAGTGCTATGGAGTGGGTGGTGCTGGCTCCGTTTCTATATTTACCGTCCGGCATTTCCGTTCTATACTTGCTCGCGTTGTTTTTCTTTTCCATGTATGTGCTGTGGAGAGGGTATACCGAGGAATGGCGCTTCAAAATTAACTTCGGCACCGTATTATTTCTTTGTACTACCATGATCGCTTACGGAAAGCTGACATGGGACTTTATGGACAAATCGCTGTTCTTTATTATCGGCGGCGTGCTGCTTCTAGTTCTAAGCTGGTTCTTAAACCGGCGGAATAAACGTTTTCTCGATGAAGTCAAAGGAGGGAAGCCGTTATGACGGAAGCCATTCGTTCTGTATCCAATCCACGCAGATCTTGGCTGCTCGGGCTTCTGGTTCTCCTCCAGCTGTTATTTTTGGGAGGCATTGCCCTTTCCTATTATGCGGTAGGCTGGTTCGGCACCGAAATCAAGCTAAAGACGGTTCCCGTAGATCCGAGGGATTATTTGTACGGAGACTATGTCGTGCTGGGATACGATATCAGCCGGCTTGATTCAAGCTTATGGAAAGTCAGTGACAGAAAGCCCAAGTCCGGCGATCACGTGTTTGTGCTTCTGAAGCCCGGTACCGGAGGGTTCTATGAGGCCCGGGGAGTGTATGCTTCCAAACCTTCGCCGCAGGCGGAAGAAGTCGTGCTTACCGGTTCCATAGTCAATAGCTGGGAGGATACCATAAGCATGAAGTACGGATTGGAAAAATATTATGTTCCCGAAGGAACAGGCAGGGAGCTTGAGAAGCAGGCAGGGAACCTTGTCGCGAAGGTGAAAGTAGCTTCGTGGGGACAAGCGAAGATTGTAGCCTTGGAGCCGCGCGAGTAATACTTTCAGCAAACTTTCAGTTTGTGTTCAGATTCGATTCATTTTTAAGTGTGATAATAGGGATAAGCAATACAACCTATGAAACTTGGAGGAATCGAACATGACGAATCGCAGAGCAATCCGACTTGTGCTGGCTGCTGTCATAATGTTCGGAGGAACCGTTGCACTTTATGAGTGGGACCAAGCCGTCTCCGCGCATCAGGCTCAAATCATGAACGTTGCACAGCATAAGACGATACCGGCTTCGTAAAGAAACCATTGTTTCTTTAGAACCCGCTAACTGTTGAAAGGCGCATGGGATATAATAACCATGCGCCTTAGTGCATTATAGCTTAATCTCTCTCGAGCTGTGCCACTAGTCTTCTGGCCTGGCCTGCCGGTGTATCGATGGTCTCATATACCTTTAACCGAAGGCTATTTTCAAGCTGGTCCAGCTGGGTGTCATTGAAATAGATCAGCTGCTCCCCGTTGGTAAACCGGTTTTCTCCGCTTAAATTTTTCGTTGTAGAAGCAATTTTTCTTCCATCCTTCGTTTCCAGAACCATCAGCAGTTTATTGAAATTCGCGTCGACCATGACCGTATCCACACTTTTCAACTCCGTGTTAATACGCAGCTTGTAATTATAATTATAGGTTTGCGTTGCCTGGTTCATCCCGGCCAAGTTGCTCAGTGCCCAGTCCTTGATTGTCAACTGATAAGGATATGCAAGGAGCTGCTGGTTATCAATGGATGTTTTGTTCATCGTAACATTGGCTTGAGAAATCGTAATTTTATAAGGCGCGGCCGTCTTGTCATCGATCAATTTCAG
Source organism: Paenibacillus vulneris (assembly GCF_039543185.1). NCBI lineage: Bacteria > Bacillati > Bacillota > Bacilli > Caryophanales > Paenibacillaceae > Paenibacillus > Paenibacillus vulneris. The sequence goes on from NZ_BAABJG010000052.1 coordinate 46,094, forward strand.
CGTATATTGGTTTTTGATGTCGTTCATCGGCAGAACGAACGAATAATTGACAACATAATCCGTACCCGGAACGACCAATGCTGCATTGTTGTTCAATCGGCTGCCAGCGTAAGTAAACCCGCCTCCGACAAGCTCGGCTGCAAATTGCGGCACCGGTAACGGTTTATCGCTTTTATTGGAAAACTTCATTTTGACGATGCCGGTTTGGTAACCCATGCCTTCATTCTCATAGGTTTGCATATCGACGACGGATACGGAAATGTCCGGATTGATCGAATTATTGATCGGGTCGATCTGCAGCGGCGTATTCATCGTATAGGCTGCAGGCTCAGTTGTATCCTTAATCGAAGCACTGCTCTCCGGAACCAGGATGCTGAGTCTGCCTACCTTGTAGGAAATGATGGCGGAAGCGTCAGTCCGGTTCGGAACCTTATAGGTTTCTGTAGTCGAGACGGTGAAGCTGCTTAATTGGGTATCCAGATCCGTAGGGATAGCGTAATAAATATATTTTTGGTCCCCTGGATCCAATGCGCTAACCGCTTGATCTGCACGAGTACCCTTATACGTAAAAGTAGCCGATTTCCCGTCGAGAGAGAAGCTTGGAATGGATTCCGTCTTGGTTCCCGGATTTTGAACGAGCAGCTTAAGAACCTTCACAGGAACCTGGTCTTTAAAATTGGTAGCTAAGTGAACAGGCGTATACGTTAAGGAAGAATCCAGAGAAGGAATCGTAAAGGGTTCCCCCCAAGCCTTTATCGCACCCGGATCCGAAATCGGCGTTTGATCTCCGTACCATACCAGATTACTGACCGGAACATCGAGCATGGTGGTCTCTACTTTCGGATATACGTCTTTATCCACATCTATCCATACAATATCGGTCGGGTTCAGGCTGTCTCCACCGTCGATCTGCGTCATGTAGCTTAGCTCGATGCTGGACATCGGCGGTACGGAAACCGGATTATCCGCGCTGCCCTTCAAGACATACCTGGCGCCGTTACTCATTGCAATGCGGGCTTCATAATCCGGAACGCGGACCGTGTCGTTGGAAACATTATACATTTTCACTTTGACGCCGACCCGGGTACCATTAATCGAATGCTCACTTAGCAGGCTGCTGACTTTTACCTGAAGAGGGCCGTTCAATGTGACTGGATATCGGTTATCTATGGAAACGGCATTATCCGTTTCGTCCGCCATGGCAGCGATTGGGCCGAACGAAAGAACGAGAGAAGAGACGATAACGGCCGACAGCGCTTTTTTCAGATGGTTTTGCATCATAGGTCCTCCATTATTAAAAGGTTGAGTCTGATCAGCGGGTTCGTTATTTGCGAACCTCCACTTTGTCCTTGTCTTTCAATTCCTGAGCCCCCAGGACGACAATGGGCTCGCCTTCCTTCACACCGGAGACAACTTCGCGGCTGGAATCCGCCGCCGTGCGCCCCAGCACGACTTTTCTTTTCTCCGCCAGATCATTGGACACGACAAACACATAATTGTCATTGCCTTCCTTGGTAATCGCTGAGGCAGGTACGGTTACAACATCTTGGGAAGCGTCACCGCCCAGCTGAAGCTTAACCCTCATTCCTGATTTCAGCTTCAGATCCGCGTTTGGAGCGCTTAGCTCAAGCACATAGGTTTTGCTTTGCGGACTCATAACCTCGGCAAGATAGGTTACGGTTCCAGTCAATTTAGCGTCGGATCCCTGAAGGGTAAACGGCAGCTCCTGCTTGCCGCGAACAAGCTTCAGTGCGCTTTCGGTTACATCGGCATGGATTTTTATCGGATTTTGCTGTTGAATCACGCCGGCCACATAGCCTGCTGGAACCGTAACACCGGCTTCGGGGTTCAGATCCGTCAAAATGCCGCTGATTGGCGCTTTCACCTCAAAATCGGACAGCGTTTTATCTATATCCTGCAGCGTAACGTTGGTGGATTCGATTTGGATTTTGAGCGAAGCCAGAGGGTCTGTCGCCTCCAGATTGGCCAGCTGCTTCTGGGCTGTGTCCAAATCAAGCCTCGTAGTTTTGAGCTGCGTCTCCGCTTTGTCCAGCTGGGATTTCGGAACGAGACCAGCATCATAATCGTTGCGGATATTGTTGTAGCTTTTCTCCAAATCCGCTAGTGTAAGCAGCAGCTTCTCGATGGTGTTCTTGTAAACGCCGCGATTCGTGGCGATATCTTCACGCGTCTTATCCAGCTGGGCCTGCAGATTCTGGCGCGACAGCTCCGTCTTCTCCCGGTTTCTGGCCGCATCGGCAGAATCCAGCGTGAATATCACTTCACCCTGCTGCACGGTGTCCCCGCGCTTCTTTTTCATCTCCAGCACGTCGCCGCCTACTTTGGTGATGATATTGACTTGGGAGGAGGAGACGACATCGGCATCGAGCTCTTGCTTATTATCCATTTTTTGCTTAGCAGCAGGCTCAATCTTGACCGATTTGGCCTGATTTCCGCTCGCATTCGTAACCGAGCAGCCTGCGGCTAGAGCACCGCTTAAGATAATGACAAGACCTGTCATTAGTACGCGATGGAACCTGTTTGGATTATCGATCATCCTGGTCATGGGATGGGTAGCTCCTTTGCAATAAAATCGTGATACGGTCTATTTATTCACCCATAACGTGGGCTTTTGGACCGCCCTTGGCTTTCGTATTTTTCAGAAAAAGGGACAGCACGGCGGCTATGACCGACAATACAGCGGTAACGACGAACACGTCGTCCAGTCCATTAACAGTAGCCTGTATTTGCACCTGGCCATTAATAAATGCGATCGCGCTGGAGTGTGCCTGCGCAGCCGATTGGCCCATGCTCATGTATTGCCCCTGGATTTGGTTCACATGATTCATAACGTTGGAGGAGAACATGTTCAGTTGCTCCGATAAGTCAGCCACATGGAACGTCCGGCGATCGGAGTACAGCAGAGCGAGCCAGGCAATCCCGAAGGAGGCGCTGATCTGGCGGATCGTATTGGATAATGCCGTTCCCTGTCCCATCTTGTGCATAGGGACCGTGTTCATGCCGGCGGTCTGGATAGGCATCATCATCAGCCCCATCCCTATAGCCCGAAGCACCAGCCATCCGATGAGCACGGAGAAGGCTGTGTTCAAATCGAGAGCGGAGGATAAATATAACGATAAAGCTGTAAACAGCAAGCCGACGATGGCCAGCAGCCGGGCTCCTATCTTATCGAATAATGCCCCCGCTATAGGCATCATGATGCCGGATACGACAGCCTGGGGAAGCAGGATCAGGCCGGTTTGGATTGCGGACAGTCCGGATAACGTCTGCAGGAATATCGGCAATAAGAACAGGACTCCCATCATGATTAACGTTGCGATGCTCGAAATAATGAGGGAGAGTGTAAAGGTAGCGTTCTTCAACAGGGTTAAATCCAGCATGGGATGGTCAATCAACAGTTCGATAAAGACAAAGATGACAAGACAGGTTAACCCGATTGATATAAAGGTGACGACCTCGGAATCACCCCAGCCTTTCTCCGATACCTTGCCGATGCCATAGAGCAGCGTCGAGAGGCCGGTGGTTGCCGTCAGAAAGCCCCATAGATCGAAGCGTTGGGTGACCGGCGCCTTGAATTCGGTTAACACCGCCATAGCAAGGAAAAAGTCTACAATGCCGATGGGAACATTAATGGTAAAGATGAGCCGCCAATCCAAATACTCGACGATATAACCGCTTAATGTCGGACCGGTCGCCGGAGCGAACATAATAGCGATACCGAACAAGCCCATTGCCATCCCCCGTTTTTCCGGCGGAAACATGCGGAAGATCATCGCCATACTGATCGGCATCAGCGCTCCGCCTCCGATGGCTTGCACAATGCGGAAGACAATCATGCTGTCGTTGCTCCACGCCGCACCGCAAAGCCCTGAGCCTATGGTGAAGATGGCATTAGCAATCAGAAAGATTCGCTTGTAGCCGAACCGGTCTCCCAAATAGCCGGTAACAGGAACCAAAGCGCCGCTGACCAGAGCATAGGCGGTAACGACCCATTCAATATCCGATTGGGTGACGCCGAAGACGGACATCATTTTGGGCAGAGCTACGTTGACGATACTTGTGTCAAGAATAGCCATAAATACTGCGATGATGACGGCCAGCATGGCTAGACCCGGCCCTTTGGCCGCCGTTGGAGCCTGAATCGCCGTTTCCGGCGAGGCCGTGTTTGCGGATGCCACAGCTATTCCTCCTTTCTTATCTCACTTGAAGCAGAAGGCTACTTCTCAATTTTGATAGCAACGTTCAAACCGGGGACCAAACGAAGTCCTTGATGATCATCCAGGGAAATTCGAACCGGAATGCGCTGAATTACCTTGGTGAAGTTGCCGCTTGAATTGGAGCTCGACAGGAGGGAGAAGGAGGAATTGGTTCCAAGACCAAGTCGTTCCACGTGTCCTGTAATGACAGTACCGGGATAGGCATCGACCTTGATCGTGACCTTGCTCCCGACCTTGACGTCGGCAATTTCCGTTTCTTGAAGGTTTGCAGTCACATACAGCTGATCTAGATTCGCGCTCATCGCGATGGCGCTGCTGGCAGAAACCATCTGGTCCTTAATGCCGTTGAATTGAATAATTGTACCTTCCTCGGCGGCAATAACATCTTGTGTGACAGCGGGTGTATTGCCGCGGGCCGGGGTCGTCTCGACGATTCCCAGCACATCGCCTTTCTTGAAGGAATCGCCTTCTTTAAAATTCCATTCGATCAATTTGCCTGAACCGGGTGCTCCAATGGCCCTTAAGTCCCCTTGAATCCTTGCATCCTCTGTCGTTATGTATTTGCTGGCAACCGCGTAATAGTAGGTGCCGCCTGCTCCTCCTCCCAGAAGGATCAAAGCTAGCAGGACAAGTAATATGACCTTTTTCTTCATTGCTGAATAAGCTCCTTTCTAAAATGGGAAGCGCGGGACTATCCCAAATCCTTGGCATTGGACAGCATTTTGCGAAATGTTGCCATAAACTGATCGGTTTCTTCCTGGCTTAAGTTGGCCAGCATGGCTTGTAGAATCCTTTTGCGGCGTTGGATGATCTCGCTGACCGTATGGCGGCCGGCTTCCGACAGCTCAAGCCACACCACTCTACGATCTGTAACGTCGCGGGATCGAATAACATGGCCGTCACGAACAAGACGATTAATCGCAATGGTTGTAGCGCTAGGCGAAAGATTCAGCTCCTCTGCCAGCTCGCTTACCGTCATGCGTCCGCCTCCGGACAACGTATGCAGCAGCAGAAACTGCTGTTTGGACACTGCCGGGCATGGTGTCCACTTGTTGGATTGCCGGATCGCAGCATGGATGAGCTTCTCGAACTCATTCAATCTGTCGTCAATGCTTACCAACGATGGAATCCCTCCTTCTCCGAAAACAGGTTTACAGATAAACGTATTATACATAAGCGGTAAAAATGTTTTTCGGAATATATTTTTATAGTAAAAATATTTCATGGAAAAAATATCATGTTGAATATTACATCGTCAACCTATTTTTTTGTAAAAGATTTGAAACAAAACTTCCGCTCGTCCGTATTACCAATCAAACGAGAAACCAGATCTATTGGAAAAAGGAGCAAAACCATGAATGACCATCGCAACCTGTTTGAACTGGAGGAGGTAACAAGACAGCTATTCCGGAAAATGTCGCTTGCCTGGAACCGGTTCAATGAGAAAGGAATGACCTCACCCCAGGGCTATATTCTGGAGAAGCTGGAGACAGAGGGACCGCTTAAGGTGTCCCAGATGGCGGATGCGATGTGCTATACCGCCGGAGCAATAACCACTCTTGCGGATAAGCTGCTGCTGTCAGGTTATGTGGAACGGGAGCGGGACGATGAGGATCGCAGAGTCGTCTATTTGCGCATTACGGAGGAAGGCCGGAAGATGCTGGGAATGATCAGGGAGCAGAGAAAATCGAACATCAATACGTTCTTCGGCGATCTGCCGGATGAAGACATACAGCATTTGATAAGAATTTATAAACATATTTTGGCTCATTCGGATAAAAAGGCTTAGTCAAACCGGCTCCGAATCTCTATAATGAACAGTAGAACGGGGAGGGCGAGTCAGCCGACTCCCTACTGGAAGAAGAATCAAACTGGATTCGGAAAGAGGAGTAACATGGAACAGATGAGTTGGTCGCTGCCGGAAGACACCCTCATATGGGACCGCACGCAGCATCCGGATGAAGGCGACGTGCTGTATCCTTTTGCGTTGGAGGAGCTGCTGTGCAGACTGGTAGGGGAAGGGGGCGCCCCGATGGTTCATCTATGGAGACATCCGAGAGCCTTCGTCATGGGTCTCCGGGACAGCAGACTCCCCTATGCAAGGAAGGCTAAGCGATGGCTGGAGGACCAAGGGTATTCCGTCGCCGTCAGAAATTCGGGTGGAGCCGCGGTTCCGCTTGATTTGGGTGTCGTCAATGTCTCGCTTATCCTGCCGAAAAGCAGCGGACAGATCGATTTTCATCATGATTTCGAAACGATGTTCAGGCTGATGCGGGATGCTCTGCATTCCGTGACGCCGGATGTAGCCAAAGGAGAGATCATGGGCTCTTATTGCCCTGGAGATTACGATCTTAGTATAGACGGGCGCAAGTTTTGCGGCATCGCCCAGCGGCGTCAAGCGCGCGCTTTTGTCGTACAAGCCTTTGTCGTTGTATCGGGCAGCGGTAAGGCTAAAGCAGGATTGGCACAGGAGTTCTACCGGATTGCCGCTGAAGGCGCCGAGGCAGGCTCTTATCCAACGGTGTACGAGGATAGGATGGCCAGTCTGAAGGAGCTTGTCGGGCTGAACGACGCACAGCGTTTTATCGATGCAGTGAAGCAGACGGTCAAATCCCATAAGCTGACGGATACAGGGGCGGAGGGACGGACGCTGCGGATTCCTGACGAAACGCAGATTATCGAAATGATAGCTTCCATGAAGAGCCGTTATGGAATTGAAGGATGATGTAAGGCTGCAGGCACAGATTGCACAAAAAGGCATAGGAGGGCCCCAGGGCGCCTCTTATGCCTTTTTGATGTGTTATTAGATGGATTTATTTGAGAAAAAGCTTCATCGCGGTGGGAAGCTCATTTTGCCAAAATCCCCAGAGATGCTTGCCTGGCTTCTCTTCATACCATAACCGGCATTGCTTCGTATCGATCAAATCTTTGGTGAGCCGGTTCTCCTGAAGGAAATCGAACGTTCCGCGCTCTGTCTTCACTTCCGTTTCGTCCAGACCGATCAGCATGTACATAGATAACCACGACAAATCATCTTCCTGCTCCAGCCTCTTTCTTGTTTCGGCTAAAAATGCCCCTGACAAGGATATAACGTTGCAAAATAGGCTACGATAATCTAAGGCAAGATGTAACGAAACGGTCCCTCCCAAGGAATCACCGGCAAGAATGCGTTCCGACGCGTCGGTTCTGACTGAATATCTGGCTTCAATATAGGGAAGAAGCTCTTCGGCAAAAAAACGGGTATATGCGTTAAATCGTTCCCCTTCCGGCGCATATTCGCTTGTACGCACCGTCGTATCCACATCGACACCGACTATTACCGCCGGGCTGACACCTTCATCAAAGATGAGCCGATTCATATGCGTGACAATGCGGCCGAAATTAAAAAACTGCTCTCCGTCCTGGCAATATATAACCGGATAGGTGACGAGTTCCTGATAGCCCGGGGGTAAAAAAACGCGAACCGGACGCTCGCCATCCAGGTATTGGGAGGGGACAAGCTCCTTCACGACAGTACGTTTGTAATAAATGGAATCATCCATGGCAAATCCTCCAAGTGTATTATAATAGTTTGCGGTTATTTTGTGATCTGTATTATATATTTATGTCTGCTGTTATAGTCCATCATATGGAGAGAACGTATATTTTTCAAGTAAGTAGTTGTGTTATTCATGAAAACAGGTTTATAATACTACTATAACAGAAACTCCGGTTTCAAGGCATCAAAATCTATCGCTGAGGTGAATGTACATGAGTAAGCCATATGAAGTGGCAGTGTCCAAGGTGCAGCCTTTGTCTGTGCTAGCGCCAGACGGTACTGTGGTTAACGAGCAAGAAATGCCGAAATTGACTGACGATCAATTAAAAGAATTAATGAGACGTATGGTATTTACCCGTACTTGGGACCAACGGGCCGTTAACTTGACCCGCCAAGGACGTCTTGGTTTCTATGCGCCGGTATCCGGTCAAGAAGCGTCGATGGTCGGCAGTGAGTTCGCTTTAAATAAAGATGATTTTATTTGCCCTGGATATCGTGATATGCCGCAAATCGTATGGCATGGTCTTCCGATGTACCAAGCATTCCTATATTCCCGCGGTCATCAGCATGGCGGACAAATTCCTGCCGATGTGCATGTATTGATGCCGCAAATCATTATCGGCGCACAAATTTTGCATGCAATGGGCGTTGCTATGGCATTCAAAAAACGCGGAGAAAAACGCGTAACCATCACTTATACGGGTGACGGCGGTTCCTCCGAGGGCGATTTTTACGAAGGCTTGAACTTCGCAGGCGCATTCAAGCTTCCATCCATTTTCGTTGTACAAAACAACGGCTATGCGATTACAACTCCGTTTGCTAAACAAACGGCTGCTGAATCCGTAGCACACAAAGCAGTAGCTGCAGGTATCAAAGGAGTTCAAGTAGACGGTATGGACGTATTGGCTGTTGTCAAAGCGGTTCAAGACGCTGCAGAGCGCGGACGCAACGGCGAAGGCGCAACCTTGATCGAAGCGATCACTTATCGTTTCCTGCCGCACTCCATGTCCGGCGACGATCCGTCCAAATACCGTACAAAAGAAGAAACAGCTGAATGGGAAGCAACTAGAGACCCGCTGAACCGTTTCCGCACGTTCTTGGTTGGCAAAGGCTTGTGGTCGGAAGAAGAAGAGAACAAAGTAGTTGAAGAAGCTAAAGCTACGGTAGCTGAGCAAATCAAGAAGGCAGAAGAAATCGAAAAAATGACGGTTCCTGGCTTGATCGACAGCATGTTCGAAACGACACCGGCTTACTTGGAAGAGCAAAAAGCGGATTATATCGGGTAAAGGAGAGGAAAGCATACCATGGCTCAAATGACAATGATTCAAGCGATTAAGGATGCAATGCGCGTAGAATTGCAGCGCGATCCTAACGTTGTTATATTCGGGGAAGACGTAGGTAAGGTCGGCGGTGTATTCCGCGCTACAGAAGGACTTCAAGCTGAATTCGGCGAAGAGCGCGTATTCGATACTCCGCTTGCTGAGTCCGCTATCGGCGGTCTGGCAGTAGGTATGGGGATTCAAGGCTTCCGTCCGGTTGCCGAAATCCAATTCGTAGGTTTTATTTATGAAGCAATGGACCAAATCTGTGTACAAGCAGCTCGTATGCGTTACCGTTCCGGCGGCCGCTACAACGCTCCGATCACGTTCCGTACACCTTTCGGCGGCGGCGTAAAAGCAGCTGAGCTTCACACAGACCCATTGGAAGGCTTGCTGGTTCAAACGCCTGGTATCAAAGTGGTTGTTCCTTCGAACCCATACGATGCCAAAGGCTTGCTGATCTCCGCGATCCGCGATAACGATCCCGTCTTCTTCATGGAGCACTTGAATCTGTACCGTTCGTTCCGTGCGGAAGTTCCGGAAGGCGAGTACACGGTGCCTATCGGTAAAGCGAACGTTGTTCGCGAAGGCTCCGACGTAACCATCATCACCTACGGTGCAATGGTTCACACTTCCTTGAAAGCTGCTGAGGAGATTGAAAAAACTCGCGGCGTAAAAGTAGAAGTTATCGACCTTCGTACTTTGATTCCTTTGGATATCGATACGATCGTTGAATCGATCAAGAAAACCAACCGTGCTATCGTCGTTCAAGAAGCACAAAAAACGTCCGGTGTTGCAGCAGAAGTTATCGCGCAAATCAACGAAAAAGCGATCCTTCACCTGGAAGCTCCAGTGCTTCGCGTAACGCCTCCGGACACGGTATATCCTTTCGCGCAAGTGGAAGATCAATGGCTTCCTAACCCGGCTCGTATCGTAGCTGGTTTGAATAAAGTACTTGATTTCTAAGATGGCGCTCCTGTGAAGGAGCGGCATGGTTTAAAGCGAAATGTGCGAATGGGTTTCAGGGAGGAGGGTATATGCCTCCGGCCGCTGTTGAGATTGTGTATAAGGCGGACGCAAGCTCCTGCAGCATATACCCTTCACTCCCTTACACATTTCGCGTTCGATTTAAACAAAAACGCTCCTTCAAGGAGCGTTTGGGCGGTAAGATGCCGTTTGCGGTTGACGCGCAAACGGGTAATTTATTTAAAAGCGCAGCGAGAGCAGCTTTTTGGAAGTGTACTGGTGTTTGAGAGTTCGTGTGAGCTTAAGGTGGAGGGTTGTGTAACTGTCGGAGAGTTTACGCGCCGCCTTTGAAAACGGGTTTCATCCGAGACATGATCATTCAAGAAACCCGTTTTCAATAGCGGCCGGAGGCAGTTGACACAAGCCGGAACCGGTCTGCTCACGAGTAACAAACTCTTTGTTCACTTCCAACCTACATACTCCCGCTGCGCCCACCATTAGGAGGGTCAGAACCGTGGCTATATTCGAATATAAATTCCCTGAGCTCGGCGAGGGCATTCACGAAGGCGAGATCGTCAAATGGCTTGTTAAGCCGGGCGATGCTGTAAATGATGAGACTATCATCATGGAAGTTCAAAATGACAAGTCCACAGTAGAAGTACCTTCTCCGGTAGAAGGTAAAATCGTGGAAATCAAAGTTGCCGAAGGCACGATCTGCACGATCGGCGATTTGATCGCTACGATCGAGGTTTCCGGCGAGGTGCCGCAGCAGGCTAGCCACGGCGGTCACAGCGAGAGCGCAGCACCTGCTGCTCCAGCGGCCCCGGCAGCGGCAGCACCATCGGCTCCCGCAGCAGCACCAGCACCTGCTGCAGCGGCGCCTGCTCCGACCGCGGCTGCAGGCAGCGCGGTCCTGGCAACTCCAAGCGTGCGCAGACTGGCACGCGAGAAAGGCGTGAACATCGCGCAAGTCACACCAACGGGCCGCAACGGCCGTGTGACGAAGGAAGATGTTCTAGCGTTCGCTGCAGGCGGCGGCGCGCCTGCGGCAGCACCATCCGCTGCAAGCGAAGCGCCGGCAGCAGCGCCTTCCACAGCTGCTGCGGCAGTATCCGGCGATCGCGTCGAAGAGCGCGTGCCGCTCAAAGGCATTCGCAAAGCGATTGCGAACGCTATGGTTAAATCTGCATTCACCGCTCCTCACGTAACGCTGATGGACGAAGTGGACGTAACTCAATTGGTTGCTTTGCGCGGCAGAGCGAAAGCGGCAGCTGAGAAAAAAGGCGTGAAATTGACTTACCTTCCGTTCATCGTGAAAGCTTTGGTAGCAGCGGCTCGTCAATTCCCTGCTATGAACGCGATGATCGACGAAGAGAAGAACGAGATCGTCTACAAAAAGTACTACAACATCGGTATCGCAACGGATACAGACAACGGCTTGATCGTTCCTGTTATTCAGGATGCAGACCGTAAAAATATTTGGACTATCGCAGAAGCAATCAAGGATTTGGCAGCTCGCGGCCGCGACGGCAAGCTGAGCGCTAATGAAATGAGAGGCAGCACGATCTCCATTACGAACATCGGTTCCGCAGGGGGTATGTTCTTCACTCCGCTCCTCAACTTCCCGGAAGTTGCTATTCTCGGAACAGGCCGTATTTCGGAAAAACCGGTTGTGAAAAACGGTGAAATCGTCGTTGCTCCGGTTATGGCATTGTCCTTGAGCTTCGACCATCGTATCATCGACGGCGCTACAGCTCAAAACTTTATGAATTACATTAAACAGCTGCTGGCTGATCCAGAGCTGCTCATTTTGGAGGTGTAATACAAATGGTAGTAGGAGACGCTTCCGTTGAGATTGACGTTCTGGTCGTAGGTGCAGGTCCTGGCGGTTATGTAGCCGCCATCCGCGCCGCCCAATTGGGTAAGAGCGTATTGGTTGTAGATAAATCCGAGCTGGGTGGCGTATGCTTGAACCGCGGATGTATTCCTTCCAAAGCTCTGATCTCCGCTGCTCATCACTATGAAGCAGCAAGCCATAGCTCCGAGATCGGAATTACGGCGGAGAATGTGAAAGTGGATTTTGCCAAAGTTCAAGAATGGAAAGCCGGCATTATCAAAAAGCAAACCGGCGGTGTTACTCAACTGCTGAAGGGCAACAAAATTCAAGTATTTAACGGCGAAGCTCTGTTCATCAACGATCATGAAGCCCGCGTATTTAACGATAACGAAACGGCTCGTTACCGTTTCAACCACTGCATCATCGCGACAGGCTCCCGTCCTATCGAGCTGAAGGCATTCCCTTACGGCGGACGCATCCTGTCCTCCACTGAAGCTCTGGAGCTTCCGGAAATTCCGGAAAGCCTCGTTGTAATCGGCGGCGGCTACATCGGTATTGAGCTTGGTCAAACCTATGCGAAGTTCGGTACGAAAGTAACCGTACTGGAAGGCTCCGATGCTGTGCTTCCTGGCTTCGAGAAAGAAATGTCCCAACTCGTAGCACGCAACCTGAAAAAGCTGAACGTGGAAGTATTCACAGAAGCTATGGCTCAAGGCTGCGAGCAAACGGATAAAGACGTCACAGTTACATTCACTGTAAAAGGCGAAGAGAAGAAAGTAACGGCGCAATACGTGCTTGTTACGGTTGGACGCCGTCCTAACACAGACGGAGATCTTTCCTTGGAGCTTGCAGGCGTAGAGGTTGGCGAGCGCGGCTTGATCAACGTTAGCGAGCAATGCCAAACAAACGTACCGCATATTTATGCTATCGGTGATATCGTTCCTGGTCTTGCCTTGGCGCACAAAGCTTCTTACGAAGGTAAAGTGGCTGCCGAAGCGATCGCAGGATTGTCCAGCGTAGTAGATTACAAGTGCATTCCGGCAGTTGTCTTCTCCGATCCGGAAATCGCAAGCGTAGGCTTGAATGAAACGGAAGCAAAGGCTAAGGGAATCAACGTTGCCGTAGGCAAATTCCCTTATGGAGCAAACGGCCGTGCACAATCCATGAACGTGAAGGAAGGCTTTGTGAAGCTGGTTAGCGACAAAGATTCCGGTCTGCTCTTGGGTGCTCAAATCGTTGGTGCGGAAGCATCCAACCTGATTGCCGAAATGGCTCTTGCTATCGAGATGGGTGCAACCGTTGAGGATATCGCGCTGACCATTCATGCGCATCCGACATTGGGCGAAATCACGATGGAAGCTGCGGAAGTGGCCATGGGTCATCCGATTCATATTCTTGGAAGCAGTAAATAACCATCGGTAACAGAATCCAAGCTTGGTGCTGCAGTGTACTGCGGCACCAGGCTTTTTTCATTTGCTGTATCGGGCTTCATGGGAATTTGTTGTTTTTGCCATACTAAGAAAATCATTATATAAGGAGCTTCTTATGCCAATTCGGAGCTGGAAGATAGGTTGCTTATTGGTGTTGGCTTTCTCCGCTTCCACTTGTGACAGCTTCCCGTCTTCACCGTCCCCCGCCGAAGGGGAGCATCCCCCTGTCGTGCTCCGATTCTGGGATGAGAATGCGGGGCCTAGCCGAACACCGTATTATAAAGAGCTGCTGCGGCGGTTTCATGAGCTGCATCCGGACATCGAGGTGCAGTACACCGGTATTCCGGTAAGCATCAATAAAGTCAAGTTCGATGTAGCGATTCATTCGAACGATATGCCGGATGTTGCCGGCTTGAGTGAAGCCTGGCTTGCCGATTACGCGTCCAAAGGCGTACTGCTGCCATTAGATGATTATTTTGAGAGGTGGCCCGAGCATTCGCAAATCGGGGATACCTTTATAGCCTATAATCGGTCACTGGTGCCGGACGGGAAGCTGTATCAGATACCTAACACCTTTAATTTCGATGTATTCTGGTATCGGACGGATTGGTTTCGCGAGGCGGGACTTGCCGCTCCGCGCACCTGGGAAGATTTTTTTACGGGGGCCAGGAAGCTGACCGATCCTTCGCTTCCCCGCTACGGGTATAGCCTAAGAGGGGCTGACGGCAGTATTACGCAGCTGACCTCCTTGCTTTATGCCTACTCGGGGATAACCGAATATTTTACACCCGATGGGAAATGTACGATCAATCATCCGCTGCATGTCCAATTTTTGAAGCAATACCTTTCTTTATACCAGATCAATACGTCCAAGAGCGACATCGCCAACGGGTATAAAGAAATGGTCGCCGCGTTCGATACGGGCCGGGCAGGAATGATTCAGCATAATTTCGGTTCGTATAACGACCATGTTCAAGCTCTGGGGGCAGACAAGTTCGGGGCGGAGCTGCTGCCGCCAGGACAAAACGGCAAGAGAGCGATGGTGACGGTAGCGAACGGCTACAGCATTTTCAAGACGAGCCGCAACCCGGATGCGGCGTGGAAGCTGCTGAGCTTCCTCTCCTCGAAGGAGAGCCAGATCTATTGGAATGCCAATGTCGGCCAAATGCCGACGAATACACAGGCCTGGGACAGCGACTACATCCGGAATACGCCATTCCTTCAAGAGGCACTGGCAGCGATCAAGGACACGAAGACCGGAACGGTTCAAGTGCCTATCTATTTGACGAATTATACAAGCCTGGTGAAACAGCAGCTGGAGCCGGAATTTCAGGAAGTGCTGGCCGGAACGATGCCGGTAGAGCAGTTTTTGAACGACTGGGCCGCCATCATGGAAAATGCGAATGATGAATACCGAAACCGAACGAACCGCATTTCATAGCACAGCTTATTTATGGGCGAGGAGGGGCAGCATGCGTTGGCTGGCGAATCGATCTCTGAAATCGACGATATTGTGGCTGTTCGTTCCGTTAATCCTCGTCTTTGTGCCAGTAACCGGGATCGTCTCGTACATGCTGGCCTCGCAGCAGCTGAGAGCCAATGCGGAGACGAGCATTAACGATACGCTGTTTCAAACGAAAAACTATATGAATGATCGGCTGACGGCACTGCTTACCGATCTCACGGCATTAGATAACAGCAGCGACATCCGGAGTCTTTTTTACAGGGCAGGGCAGCCGTCCTTTGAATTACAGCCTAGAGACTATATGACCTTGAGCAAGCAGATCGACAAGGTATACTCCGACTTTTACACCATTATCGATTCCATAGGGATATATTACAACGAAGGCCGGATTGCCGTACTCCGCCAAGACTATTTGCAGATGGATGCGGCTTGGGATGTTAAGCCGTTCCTTCAGTACCCATACGATACCGCATCCCAGGTCTATTGGCTGAACATTCATAAAGACGAGCTGGGAGCTGAGCGCGGCGCCAATGTGGCGGGATTATACAAATGGGTAGGCGGACCTCGAGGAGACCGGACCGGGTTGATCCTTATTCAGCTGAAGGAGGATTTTTTCCGAGAGCTGTTAACAGCGCCGAAGATAAGTAACAACGGCTACCTGATGCTCGTCAGTCCGGAAAGCGCCATAAGCTTCAAAGCCGCGCAGAGCCCCTACGAACTGGACCAGAAGCAGCTTCACGAGGAGCTGCAGAAGGCTTCGAATCCGGTAACCGGAAGGATCGATATGAGAAGCTCGGAAGGCAGGAAGATGGTTGTCCTATACGATACGATAGGCATCAACAAATGGAAGATTGCCGCGGTGTACCCGCAGGACGAAATCTACGAGAAGATCAATGACATTCAATACGTCAGCCTGTCCGTCATGGCGGCCGTTCTAATAGTGGTCGTGCTGCTATCAGGTGTTCTGGCCAATATTATAGCAAGGCCTCTTGGAAGGCTGACTCGGCAGATCGACCGTATTGAACAGGGGAATCTGGATGTAGCGGTGCCTGAGCTGCCCAGCCGGGAAATCGGTATTTTGAGCAAGGGCATCCAGGATATGCTGGAGAGAATCAAGCTTCTTCTTGCCCAGGTAGAGCACGAGCAGGAGCAAAAAAGATTGTCTGAATTGGCGGCGCTTCAAGCGCAAATCCAGCCTCATTTTTTGTACAACACGCTCTTTTCGATCAAGCAGCTATGCGAAATGAACGAGACAAAAGAAGCCTCGCAGATGATTACGGCTCTATCGAATTATTTTCGTATTAGCATCAGTAAGGGCAATGAAATCATTTCGATCGCTAATGAACTGGAGCATGTAAAGCAGTATTTGTATATCCAGCATCAGCGTTACGGCAGCAGGATTTCGTATACAATCGACGTGCCGGAAGAGTTGCAGGACGGTTTGATTGTGAAGCTTACCCTTCAGCCGCTCGTGGAAAATGCGATCTATCATGGAGTCAAAAAGATTCGCCGTCCGGGAGTCATCGAAATTACAGGCTGGATGGACGAGAATAACGTCTATCTCCGGGTTAAGGATAACGGCGCCGGGATGTCGCCTGAGCGACTTGCGCAGCTCGAAAACAGCTTGTCCGCCGCCGCGGAAGACGATCCGAATGAAGCTCCCCCTGTAGGCTTCGGTGTCAGAAACGTACATCGTCGATTGCAGCTTCATTACGGTCAGGACTACGGCTTGTCTTTTGTAAGCGAGGAGGGCGCCGGAACGGCGGCTACTGTTAAGATACCGCTAAGACGCGCTTAGCACGATGGGTTGCGGGAGGTTCAGCAAATGTGGAAACTCGTTATAATCGATGACGATCAAATTATACTGAGAGGGCTTACGGGCAGTATTCCTTGGCAGCGGCACGGGATTGAGGTCGCAGCCACCGCAATGGACGGCGAGGAAGGACTGGAGGCGGTAGAGAAGCATCGGCCTCATATCGTCATTACCGACATCCGGATGCCTTTCATGGATGGGCTGGAGTTTACGGAAACGGTTAAGGCTAACTATCCGGATACCAAAATCATCCTGATGACCAGCTACGATGAATTTGAATTCGCCCAAAAGGCACTAAAGCTAAAGGTGTATGACTTTGTACTGAAGCCTGTTGAAAACGATAAGCTGCTGGAAGTCGCCCTGCGTGCCGCGGAGGAGTGGGAGCAGGAGCAGAGCCTCGCAAAGAAAGTGATGGAGGGTATTCCTTTTCTCAAGCAGCGGTTTTACGAGAATTTGCTAAGAGGCAAATACAAGCAGGATGAAATCGAAAATGAGCTGCGCTTCCTGGATCTGAAGCTGGAAGGCAGGGTGTATACGGTTATTTTGCTGATTGCCGATGATTATTTTGAGACCGGCTCCAAAAACCGTTTCGGTCAAGAGCTGCTCAAGTACTGTATCCAGAACGTGGCTACGGAAGTCTTAGCCTCGGAGGCTCATAACGACGGCGGTGTGAACAGCCTGGTGTTTGAGTACATGGAGGACGAAATCGCAATCGTTTACTGCAGTGACGAGGAGGAACAGACCGCGGAGCGGCTGGCGCTCCAGACGGCGGAATTGATCCGGCAACATGTTGAAACGTATTTGAAAACGACGATTACCGTCGGTATCGGCTCGATGACTGCGGAGCTGTCATGTATTGCAGGCGCCTATAGGGAAGCGAAGGCCGCAACGGAATTTCGTCATCTGACCGGAACCAATCAAGTATGGACCTATCGGGATACGCAGATCAAGTCGGAGGAAAGCTCGGTACCGGCCATAGCGGAAGGCTGGGAGGCGAAGCTTGCTTTGAAGTCGAAGCTGGGTCTGGAGCAGGAGGGCCTGCAGATTCTGGAGGCAATCGAACAGGATATCGTAGGGAAGCAGCCGATGACGCTAGAACGACTTCGATTGCTATGTATTGAGATCGTCTTTGTGATCGCCAATGCATTCCAGGATTGGAGCGAGCCCCCTTATGCGAAGGAGGCAGTGGAGGAGATGTTCCAGGAGCTGCATCAGCTGCGTACGGCGAAGGAGATGTTCGAACGGATCCGGGCGTTTCTGGCCGGTATTACGGCAACGGTGAATGATCGTCGAAGCCGTCAGCAGCAGCAGATGGTTGACCAGGCTATCGCCTTTATCCAGCAGCACTACATGCAGGAGGGGTTATCTCTGCAGGATGTAGCCGATCACGTGCATCTCAGCACCAATTACTTAAGCATGATTTTCAAGAAGGAAGCGGGAATTAATTTCAGCGATTTTCTGATGGAAACGCGGATGAAGAATGCTATACGCCTGCTTCGGTCGGAGGAGCTCAAGACTTACGAGGTGGCGCAGCAGGTGGGATACAGCAATCCTCAATATTTTAGCGTTATTTTCAAAAAGTTCACCGGAAAAACCCCCTCGGAATTCAAACAGTCCCGATGATGCATGATTCACCATAATAAGTGAAACAGGTACGTAAAATCTCAAACAATTTGCGGAATATATTTTATTCTTGAAATTGCGGCCCGCTTTTATAATAAGTACATGTCCACTAGACCTGATGACATCACTTTTTGACAAAGAGGGGCTGCAACATGGAAAGAAAAATCGGTTTAAAGCATTCCTTGGCGTACGGCAGCGGCAACCTGCTGGGGAGCGGAGCTCTTGCGGTCAGCGGCGCCTGGCTGCTGTACTTTTATACGACATTCTGCGGATTGTCGGCTATTCAAGCGGCTTCCATTTTCTCGATCGCCAGCATCGTCGATGCGGTGAGCAACCCGATTATGGGCTTTATCAGCGACAATCTGCACCGGACGAAAATCGGACGGAGGTTCGGGCGCCGCAGATTTTTCATTCTGATCGGGATTCCATTAATGATCGTCTACCCGTTAATGTGGGTGAACGGCTTCGGCTACTGGTATTATTTGGTGACGTACATTTTGTTCGAACTGATCTATACGTCGATCATGGTTCCGTACGAATCTTTGGCGGCAGAGATGACCAAGGATTTTGGCGCGCGCTCCAGATTGACCGGCTTTAAAGCGATTTTCGGTAAAATTGCCAACTTCGCCGCCGCGTTCATTCCAGGCCGCTTCATTGCTATGTACGGCAAAGATTCGCCGACTCCATTTTTGTACACAGGGATCGTATTTGCGGTCATTCTGGTGATTGCGATGATCTTCTTGTACAAGTATTCGTGGGAACGTTCCGCGAAGGAAATGGAAGAAGAGCTTAAGAACGAGCCCGAGCTAGGCTTTGTGAATGCGATGAAGAAGCTGTTTATCGATATCACCTCCACCTTCCGGGTCAGAAGCTTCCGCCATCATCTTGGCATGTATCTGGGAGGCTTCTCGGCAGAATGGTTATTCACATCGGCTTTCACGTATTTCATCGTCTTTTCGCTGCACCAAAGCTCCGAGCATGTGTCCAATCTATCGAGCTTCAACTCGGTCATTCAATTGATCGCAACGTATTTATTTATCGGCTACTGCGTGAAAAAAGGGTTCTCTAAACCGTACATTATGGCCATTTCCATCGTGCTGCTCGCGGTGCTCGGCTACTTCGCGATTTACCTGATTCATCCGTCTAACATGACGCTGTGGCTGTATGTCATTACGCTAGTGATGGGCTTCGGTACCGGAGGGGTTTATTACATCCCTTGGAATCAGTATACGTTCATGGCGGATGTGGATGAGGCGTTGACCGGCCGCAGAAGAGAAGGGATTTATGCCGGTGTCATGACGTTTGCCGGTAAAATGGTGAGGGCGGTCGTCGTCTTCCTGCTCGGTTGGGTCTTGCAGCAGTACGGCTTCGTTTCCAAGCAGGCTGTACAGCCGCTGTCGGCAGAGCATGCCATCGTTGGTGTATTGATTGTCGGAACGATTGTACTGGGGATCGCAGGGATTATCGCTTCTGTGATGTTCAAGCTGAATGTAGAATCTCATAAAGTGCTGGTTAAAGAAATTGATCGCCTCAAAGAAGGCGGATCCATGGCGGATGCGGATACCGAATCCCGCGCCGTATTTGAAAAGCTGACCGGCTTCCGGTATGAGCAATGCTGGGGCAACAACAATGTCGGCTATAAAGATAAAACAGGCACCAAGGTCGGGGCGAGCGCGTAGGCCGCACCAGCCTGATGCCATAGAAAAAAAGACTGTCCTTCCGGGATTACGTTCCGGGAGGGCAGTTTTTTTGCAATTTTGCCTGAAACAAAGGGCCCGCTTCGAGGGGGTTCCTCACGCACATTCACAAACCTATTGACAAAAGACCCGGAACGGTTGTATTATCCAGATATAGCTAATTTGAACGTTTGTTCAAAACGATCGTTCAAAACAATTGTTCAACTTCCATCTGGTTATATTATCTAAGGATGGCACAGGTATACATAACACCAATAATTAATCGCAGTTACAAATAACGCGGATGTTCAACAAAGGGAGGAATCACATGAAACAGGACCAGAAGGATGTTAAATTAAAAATTTTGGACGCAGCCAAGAGACTGTTCGCGCGCAAAGGCTTCGACGGAACCACCGTCAGACAAATATGCGATGAGGCCGGGGTGGCCCTGGCGTTAGTATCTTACCATTTCGGCGGCAAAGAAAATGTGTATTACGCTTTGTTCGAAACGTTCACGCCGCAATTCGCGCAGACGACCTATGACCTGAAGGACCCGGAGGCGGACCTGCGAAGCTTTATCGGCGATTTCGTCGAATTTCGGATCGCAGAGCCGGAGCTCATCAATATGCTTCAGCAGGAAGTCATGATGCAGAGTCCGCGGCTGGAGAAGGTCCAGTCCATCGTGTATTCGATATGGATGCAGCTGAGGCTTATTCTGGAAGCCGGACGCAAGATGGGCCGGTTTGATTACGAATCGTTGACGCATACGATGCATTTTGTATTCGGTACGCTGATTTTCTCCAGGGTCAGCCCGTTTCTGGAGCCTGTATTCGCCTCAGATTCGGCACAAGGCAAGGATGAGAGCCTGGAAGCCGTCGTAGGGTATACGACGCGATTTATTTTTAACGGATTGCAGTGCAAGGATCAGTAGACATTCAAGTATAGAGAGAAAAGCATCATGTGGGAGGAGAAAGGAATATGAAACGGAATACAGCGGTAATAGCAGTAGTAGCTTTGGCCATAGCATTGGGCAGCGGAGGCTATATGCTGGCTGCGGAAGGGAAGGATGCGGTGACATTGGCCGCAGGCAAGAAGGCAAGCATCGTCACCGCAGAGCAGGTGAACGTATCCTTCCAAGGAGTCGGCGGCAAGATTATCGATCTGCCGGTTCAGGAAGAGCAGCGGGTTACCAAAGGAACGGTGCTGCTGGCACTCGACCCTACCGATATCGATTTGCAGCTGCAGAAGGCGCAGGCGGATATTGAGGTGACGACCCTGAAGCTCAAGCAGACGGAGGACGGACTTCAAGTTGCCCAGGAAAAGCTGAATAACGCACTGAAGCAAGCCCAAATCGGCGTTGCCCAGGCGCAGACCTCTCAGGAGCAGGTTCATGAGGGGGCTCGTTCGGAGGATATTGAGAGACAGAAGCTCGCGGTTGCAGCGGCGGAGGAATCGTATAATCACGCATTAAAGCTCTACAATCAATTGTTGAATATGGAAGAGACTTATGATAATAATCCATACTCCTACAAGGATCACCGGGATGCTTTGGAAAATGCGCGAAGCCAGTTGGCAACGCTGCAGAACGCGCGTGATCAGCAGAATGCGGTGTTGAACAAAATGCTGAACGGCGCGACGGAGCAGGAGAAGCAGCAGGCAGCGCTGGTTACGGATAAAGCACAGGCTATCCTGGAGCAAAATCAGCTGGGGCAGGAGGATATCAACAACCAGCGGATCGGTCTGGATGCACTGGCCAAGCAGCTGGAGCAGCAAAAAATATTGCTCCAATCACTCCAAATCCAGAAAGAAAGAATGACGTTGAAATCGCCGGTAGACGGTAAAGTGGTCAAGATCGTTCCGAAGGTGGGAGAGAACGTAGGTTCGGGCACACCCGTCATTATCGTGGAAACGGAGAAGCTGTATTTTGATATGTACGTCGATGAGCAGCAGGTAAGCAAGCTCAAGCCGGATATGACGGTACCGGTTCATTTTGCCGCTTTGCCTGATCAAGTCCAAGGGCGCGTGCAATATATTACTGCTGCACCGCAATTTGCAAGCTTAAGAATGAGTCGCGAGAAAGGAACGGCCGATCTCAACACCTTCCAGGTGCGAATCTATGTGGATCGAACAGATAAGCTGCTGCCGGGCATGACTGCGGAGGTGCGTGTTGATGAGATCCCAGCTCGATGAATGGCGTATCGCACTCACCGGCAAATTCGTACCCGCCATACTGATCGCCCCCTTAATCGTAGCGGCATTGTTCGGTTACATGTTCCAGAACAGCCAGATCAATGAGGCGCCGATTGCCGTAGTCGATGAAGATAACAGCATTTACAGCAGGCAGTTCACGGAGAAGGTGAATGCCTCCCAGTACATGCAGGTGACGGATGTATTTCATCAGGCGATGCAGCCTGACACCTTATTGGCGAACGAAAAATACATGGCCGTTATCTATCTGCCCCGGGGGATGGAGCAGCTCCGTTATCAAGGCAAGCAGGTCAATATCGGCGTATTGATCGACAATTCAATGCCCTCTGCGGTAGGGAACCTTCGTAACGGGATTCAGGAGCTTATCACGATTGAAAATACGACCTTGTCCGTAGGCAAGCTGAAGGTTATGGGGTTAAGTGATGAAGCGGCTGCAGGCATCGTAGCGCCGTTATCGATGCAGCAAAGACTGTTGTATAACCCGACATCGGATTTTATAGGCTTCATGGTCATCGGCTTTGTCAATGTAGTCGCGTTGGGGATTACGGCCATAGCAGCGGCATCCATTGTTCCGCGATTAAGAGTGGAAGGGAAGCTTCTGCAGGAGCTGGATCATCCGATTGGACTATGGCTGCGGGTCGTACCTTATGCGGTCATCTCCTGCATCAGTCTCCTGCTCGCCATAGGGCTGTTGAAGCAGCTCGGGGGACTCCGGTTTGCGGGAAGCGCCATAGAATTCATAGTTCCGCTGCTGCTCTACACACTGACCGTATCCTGGATGGGCATGCTTGTCGGATGGTCGGCAGCCGATCCTTCGAAGGTCGCGCTTCGCACCTACGCCATCGTGTATCCCTCCTTCATGCTGTCAGGGGTACAGGTAGCGCCGATTGTTTTCCCTTATCCGATCCAGGTAATCAGTCATATGCTCCCTTTGACCTGGCTGTTCAAATTGTTAAGGGGGATGGGCTACCGTGGCGGCAGTATAGCCTACTTTTCAGCTGAGCTTGGTGTGTTTTTATTGATGATCGGCGTTTTGTCTCTGGGCATCGGGCTGATGATGCTCTGGGAAAACCGCAAGTTGAAATTGAATACGCGATTGGAGGAAGTTGCAGCATGAGAATAAATAAGAAAAAAACGTCCTTATCGATACTTATGAGTGTTTGTTTGATGACAACGGCCCAGGCAGCATGGGCTGACACGGTGGTCCCATCCGCAGTGACGGCAGAAGCGGCAGCGCAGGGTACTAGCATCGTCGCTACGCCTTCTTACAAACTGAACGATAGCTTGAGTGTAGAAATAAAAAGCTTGTTGAATGAATCCTCCTCGGACGGAGTCAAGATTGCCGCCGTAATCCGGATGAAAAGCAGCGCAGGAAAGGTTGTCAAAATTCCGGATTTGGATCTGCGGGCAAGAACGGCGGAAGGCGATGAATATACGCTGCAGGCCAGTGTGTTGAATGTCCACGCGATCCGTCCGAATACGACGGAAGAATTAAACTACTTCGTCACCGTTGACCGGAAAGAAGCGGTAAGCTTGTCTGAGCTTGTCTGGCTGTCTGTCGATTGGTACTCCTTTCCCAAGACCGAGACCGAAGTGCTGACCGTCCCCGTAACGGGTCTTAGCTGGGACGGGCCGTTGTCCCAATTGACGCAGCCTGAGTATGTAAAAGCCTGGGGACAGTCGTTTCAGATTCCTATAATCGATTCTCCTCTGTTCTACACACCGGTAGCTGTAAGCACTGAAAATACGCAGCAGGGAACCATGACCTCCGTCAAGCTGCTGGTGCAGAACCGGTCAGCCAAAAAAGAGACGCTTCCGGAGTTCAGCTTGGACGGCCGGTCTGTTAACGCTTCAGGTACGGACGCTTCCGTCTTCGCCGGCAAAAGGGTAGAGCAGGGCGTCATCTCTCTCGACCCTCAGGAGCAGCGATATATTCACTACGCTATCCCGACCGATAAGAACACGGTGCTGAGCAGCCTGAATCTAGTGACGAATGAGATGTTCAAGCAGCTGGATGCCAAGGGCAATCCGACTGTCATTCCTTATTCCATAGGGAGATTGACCATTACGATGCCGAATGCAGGACAATCGGATATTGCTATTGAAGGATCTCCGTACGAGTACAACACGCCATTCCGATTCGATACGAATACGGATGCGATCGATCCGAATATGGACGTCTCTCTGGTAGAGCTTCATATGCACGAGAATGAAGGGGAAGGCTATCAGACGGTGATAGGGAAGTATAAGCTGACGAACCGCAGCGATCAGCCTCTGCCAATTCCGGTGTTCCAGACCAAATTAATTACCGAAAACGGGCAGACCTATTCGGGCAGCCGTCAAAGCACGACGACGCAGGAGATTATGCCGAATACTTCTTACGTGATCAGCTATTCGTATATCATGCCTTCCGAGCTGAAGGATCAAAATTTCATCCTGAAAATCGTAGATACGAAAACGGCGGCGCCGGTTTCGACAACACTCGGAGCCTATCGGCTGGCCCTTCAGCCGAATTCGCTGAATGAGGAGATGCTGACCTTCTACCCGTTCAAGGTGAAGGTGAATCAATGGCAGCTTTCAGCTAAAGCGAATTTGTCATCGGCGGCAGCGCCTAGTCCGACAACCTATTCCTATAAACTGAAGCTGGATCTCGATATTGAACGTCAGGAGCAGGTCATTGTAGACCAGAACTTCTCGAAGATGTCGCTGGAGCTTGTAGATCCTACCGGACGCCTCTTATCCGTCAAGACGCTAAGCTTTACCGGCATCAACCGGCTTGTCAGCGGAATGCAATTCATTCAGTTCGATAACTTGAAAACGGACGAACAGGAATACCCTCTGACGGTAAACGTCTATGAAACCATCACGACACCAACTGGCGAAGCCAAGCGGCTCGTGGCATCCTTTAAGGAATAAGTGAGAACCCCACTCGAAGTGGGGCCCAGGGTGTGGGGAAACTGGTTTTAAGCGAAGCCTCGGAATTCATATCAAGCTAAAAAAATGACATTCGAACCATTCAGGCTCGGATGTCATTTTTATTATAGCCGGGAAGGGTTTCTTACAGCCTTAACTTCCGCTTTTATAGCCAAGTCCTAAAGAGATGGTACGGGTTGTGTCCAAGACGGCAGCAATCCATTCTTCTTGAGCCGGCACCATGCGGTCGGTTGGGCCAATGGTGCTGATGGAGGCTATCACTTGTCCCGAAGCGTCAAAAATAGGGGCTGCGATGCCGGTCACGCCGACATTGCGGAGGTTGGAGCTCATCTCGTAGCCTTTAGCGCGAATCTGACTCAGTCGTTCCTTGATATCTGCAGGATTCTTCAAGGAATACTGCGTAAAGGTGCGAAGCTCCTCGCTCAATACGCCGTCAATCAAGGATTCCGCCTGAAAGGCGAGAATCGACCTCGAAGCGGAGGTGGCGTAAAGAGGGAATCGGCGGTAGACTTCAATATCAAAGCGTATCGGATATTGCGAATCGATTTTATCAACATAAATGGCATCGGTGCCGTCAATGACGCACAGACACACCAATTCCTTGGTCGTAGAAGCCAGACGGTGCATATGCGGGCGTGCAAACTCCACCATGTTATGGTCCTTGAGCACTTTATTGCCAAGCTCCAGGAGAGTATAGCCCAAGGCATACTGCTTGTTCGACGGATTTTGCCGGATCAGTCCTTCACTTTCCAAAGTAATAAGAAGCTTGTGGACAGCACCCTTGGACAGGCCCAGCCGTTTGCTGAGATCCGTAACCCCCAGCTCTTTGGGCGAATCGAGGAACAGCTTGAGCAAGCGGCAGCTGTTTTTGACGGAAGACAAATACGTTTCCATAGAATTCCTTCTCCCTTTGACAAGTACGAAAATATTGGTATTTTATCACAATCGTTGTCATTTTCCTAGTACAAAAATTGAATATTAACAATTGCGCAAAATTTTAAATCATGCTAGAATTTATCCATGGTTCACATATAGTATACAATGTTCACATATAGTGAACAAGTGGTCGGAACTGTATTTTCAAAAAAATGGTTTTGGAAAGGCGTTTGCTGCAACGGCTGATCGTTCGGGCTGCTGGTCCAGTAAATTCCTATACCATATAATCAGCTATCAAAAAGGGAGGATCTACATCAATGAAGAAAAAGACAATCTCTGTATTATCCGCCGTCGTTCTATTAGGCAGCGTATTGGCGGGCTGCGGCTCCTCGACGGATAAAGCGGCGAAGCCCGCTCCGGCGGCAGAAGGAAAAGCGGGCGATGGCGCATTAACCCCGGAAAAGCAGCTGGTAGTGGCAGGTAATGGCGCAACGGTTGAGCAGTTGATGAAAGACGAGATTTTCAAGAAATTCAACGAAAAATATCCTGATGTGAAGCTGACCTACGTATCGGGCGTTTCCACCGAGATTGTCGCTAAAGCGAAAGCGCAGAAAGCGTCTCCACAAATGGACGTTACGATTATTGAGGGCGGGGAGCAGGAAGCAGGCCGTGTAGAGGGGCTATGGGACACGCTGAACGACAAGGACATTCCTAGCATGAAGAAAGTGATCGAGGATCTGAAAACGAAGGACAACAGCGGGGTCGCCGTTAACTTTACTCCGATGGGCATTTCGTATAACGAGGCCATGGTGAAAGAGAAGAACCTGCCGGTTCCAACATCCTGGAATGACCTGGCTCGTCCCGAAATGAAAGGAAACCTGACTATTTCCGAGATTTCGAGCAACTTCGGACGTTCTACCCTCATTATGCTGGCTTACGCCAACGGCGGGAACGAGAAAAATATGGATGCAGGCTTTGCCAAAATGAAAACGATCGCAAGCTACATGCCTACCTTTGCCAAGAGTGCGGCTCAGCTGCAGCAAAACCTGCAAAACAAGAGTGCAGCCTACACCACCTGGACCATGGCGCGCAGCCTTGTGCAGAAGGATGCGGGAATGGAGCTGAAATTCGTCGTTCCTAAAGAGGGCGCGAACCTGGTGCCTAACGTAGCAACGATCGTCAAAGGCGCGAAAAACCCGAATGCAGCGAAGCTGTTCGTAGAATTCCTGCTGTCGGATGAAGTTCAGAAAATGTATGCCAGCAAGCTGTACTATAACCCTGCGACGAATGTGAAGCTGCCGGATGATACGGCGAAGCTGCTTGATTTTGACCGCAGCAAGGTCGTGAAGTTTGATCTGGAAACCGTAGGCGCCAAGACACCGGAATGGATTGACCGCTTCAACAAAGAGATTGCACCCAATGTAGGAAAATAGGTGAGAGAACGTGGCAAAAACTTACGATGTAGAGCTTCATGGGATACGCAAAACGTTTGGTTCGAATATAGTTGTTGATAACTTTGATTTGCAAATCGAGCAGGGAGAATGCATCTCCTTTCTCGGCCCGTCCGGGTGCGGTAAGACGACGACCCTGAACATGATCGCGGGATTCCTCGATCCGGATCAGGGTGAGCTGATCGTCAAAGGCAAACGGATGAACGGCGTCCCGGCTAACAAAAGGGATCTGGGAATGGTGTTTCAGACTTATTCGCTGTTCCCTCATATGACCGTTGCCGATAATGTAGCTTACGGTTTGGAGCTCCGCAAGGTGCCGAAAGCTGAGATCGCTTCCAGAGTCGCCCGCGTACTGGAGCTGGTGAAGCTGCCCCATGTAGCGGACCGTTATCCGAAGCAGCTGTCCGGCGGCCAGCGCCAACGTATCGCAATAGCGCGGGCGCTCGTTACGGAGCCGTCGCTGCTGCTTCTGGATGAGCCTCTCAGCAACCTGGATGCCAAGCTGAGAGAAGAGCTCAGGGATGAACTGAAGCGGCTTCACCAAGAAACGGGAGTGACGACGATTTTCGTTACCCACGATCAAGAGGAAGCGCTGTATTTATCCGATCGCATCGTCGTGCTGGATCACGGGAAGGTCGAGCAGATCGGCACCCCTTGGGAAATCTACAACGAGCCGGCAAGCGAGTTCGTTCATACGTTTATCGGCAAATCGAACCGGATGACCGGGAAAGTAACCGGCTTCTCGGATAACAAGCTTGTTCTGGAAGCGGGTGTCTCCGGCGGAGCCTTTGAGCTGAAGGCGAACCCGAGAGGGAGAAGCTTTACGGCTGGAAATGCCGTATCGATCTATATCCGTCCGGAGAAGCTCATGCTGGCCATGGATGACGAAGCTTCCGCCGATCTTCAACGGACTTCGGGATATGCCCATGGGGAAGCAACCGTTAAGCAGCTGTCCTTCCTGGGCTCCTTCGTAGAGTGTGAGGTAGCTCTGGGCAGCGAGACCTTGATGGTCCGCATACAATCGGCTGCTCAGCAGGGCAAGCTTCAACCGGGACAGCGGGTAGTGCTGTACTGGAATCCGGAGGACGTATTCGTCTTTCCCGGAAAGGAGCGATAAATGATGGCGGGATCATCTGCTCCATCTAAGGGATCGCTTCGTTCGGCGCTCCTGCTGCTGGCACCGGGACTTATCGTGCTTCTGGGTGCGTTCCTGCTCCCGATGCTGTATATCTTTTTGCAGAGCGTTCAGGATGAGCATCAGCAGTTCACATTGAAAAACTACTTATTATTCGTCCAGGACCCGTATTATATCGGGGTGTTATGGAGGACGATCCGGCTCAGCCTGTACACCGTTATCGTCTCTCTGCTATTGGCTTATCCGGTTGCCATGTTTATGGCAAGAACCAGCGGAAGGCTGCGGGGGATCGTCACCTTTCTTATCATTTCCCCGCATTTGATCAGCGTCGTCATCCGGAATTTCGGATGGGTCGTCATTCTGGGAGAAAAGGGCTGGATTAACACGACGCTGCTGCAGCTCGGAATCATCGATAAGCCGCTCCGTCTGCTCTACAATGAGCTGGGTGTCGTAATCGGCTTGACGGATTCGTTCGTCGTCTACATGGTGCTGTCGATTGCAACAAGCTTGTACGCCATCGATTCCTCGCTGTATAAAGCGTCCGGGATCCTGGGTGCTTCGCGGATGCGCTCCTTCTTCACGATCACGCTTCCGCTCAGCTTGCCGGGGATGATCGCGGGAATTACGCTCGTGTTCAGCCTATCGATGAGTGCATTCGTCACTCCGGCTTTGATGGGGGGAACGGCCGTTAAGGTGCTGCCGGTCATCGCCTATGAGAAAATTATGGCTACGTTGAACTGGCCGCTTGGTGCTGCCTTATCCTTCCTGCTGCTGGCATCGACGTACGCGCTGGTCACGCTGTTCACCAGAATCATCGAAACGAAACGGTATAAAGAGGTGTTCTCATCATGATGCGGCGATTTCCATTGTTAGGCCTTATAACGTTCCTCGTGGTTTTGTTCGTCATTTCGCCGCTTCTGGTCGTTATACCGGTTTCGCTTACTTCCAAGAATGTATTGTCGTTTCCACCGCAGGGATTTTCGTTCAAATGGTATGCGAAAATTGCCGACAGGCCTGAATTTATCGATGCCTTCATCTTCAGCCTGGAGCTTGCAGCCATTACAGCCGTGCTGGCTACCCTGGTGGGAATACTGGGCGCTCTCGCGATCCATAAATACCATTTCCGGGGCAAAAAGTTCATCCACGCGCTGATGCTGTCCCCTTTAACGATTCCTTCGTTAATTATAGGGATTGCGGCGCTGTTGTTCTTTACCCGCATCGCCATTGCGGGAACGTTCTGGGGACTGCTGGCCACGCATGTACTGATCTCGGTTCCGTTCGTTATCCGGCTGACCTTGACAGGACTCAGCGCATACGATTACACGCTGGAAAGGGCGGCCTATATTCTGGGAGCCAAGCCCGGGCAAGTGTTCCGGGATATTACGCTCCCGCTGCTGAAGCCGGCGCTGATCTCGGGGTTTATCTTCTCGTTCCTGACCTCGTTCGATAACGTAACGGTGTCCTTGTTCCTGGTATCCCCGCAGATGACGACGCTGCCCCTGGCAATTTTCAGCTATATGCAGGAAACCCTGGACCCGTTGGTGGCCTCGATTTCCTCGGTCGTTATTTTGTTAAGCCTGGTATTTATTTTGATCCTCGAATTTGTGTATGGGTTGGACCGGCTGTTCGGCTCCAATTCCCAGGCGCACTAACCGAGGTCTGGAGGATTTAAGGAAAGGTTATGGAGAGCGATGTCATTACTTGCTAGGATAGAAAGCTATATGCCGGAGCTGCTGGAGCTGCTTGAGGCGTGTGTGAACATGGACTCGCCCTCGAAAAGTAAATCGCACAATGACCGGATGGCGGATTGGTTTACCGCAGCGGCACACAAGCTGCTCGACGCCAACGTGCTGAGGCTGGCCCACGAAGAGGCGGGGGACCGCCTGCTGATCGAGGTCGGGCAGGGCACGAAGCGGATTCTGCTTGTAGGCCACTACGATACGGTATGGCCTGCAGGAGAAGCGGCGCAACGGCCGTTCGCCATCCGCGACGGCCGGGCGTACGGCCCGGGCGTGTACGATATGAAGTGCGGCGTGCTGCAGGCGATGTACGCCATGAAGGCGCTGCAGGACAGCGGAGCCTGGCCTGCGGACACGCGCGTGTCGCTGTTTCTCAACAGCGACGAAGAGATCGGCAGCCCGACGTCGCGCGGGCTGATTGAGCAGCTCGCGCGCGAATCGAGCGCGGCGCTTGTGCTGGAGCCGCCCATGGCCCCTATGGGCGCGCTCAAAACCGCCCGCAAGGGAAGCGGGCGGTACAAGCTCGAAGTGCGCGGAATCTCCGCGCACGCGGGGGTGGCACCGGATCGCGGAGTGTCCGCGATCCAGGAGCTGGCGCTGCAGATCCAGCGCCTGCACGCGATGTCCGACCCGGCGGTCGGCACGAACGTCAACGTCGGCCTCATCCGCGGAGGCATCGGCACCAATGTGGTGGCCGATTACGCGGAAGCGGAGATCGACGTTCGCGTGCCGTCGGCTGCGGAGGCCGAGCGCGTGCATGCCGAGCTGATGGCGCTGAAGGCGCATCATCCGCAGGCGCAGATCGCCATCAGCGGCCGCATGATGAGGCCGCCTATGGAGCGCACGCCGGCCAGCGCGAGGCTCTTCGAGCTGGCGCAGCGGATTGCCGCCGAGGAGCTGGGATTGTCCCTGACCGAGATGGCAACCGGAGGTGTCAGCGACGGCAATTTCACCGCAGCCAGCGGCATTCCGACGCTGGATGGCCTTGGTGCCAGCGGGGATTTCGCCCATGCGCCCGGGGAATATGTGACGGTAGCCGATATTCCCGCCAGGACGCTGCTGCTGGCCCGCTTGATCGAGGTAATATAGCAGAAGTTCCTATATGAAAACAAGCCTGCTTTCCGATTCGATATCATCGGAGAGCAGGCTTATATTTATTAGGGAATGGTGCAGCTGTTGCTGCGCCTGTGAAAGCTATCCATAGGCTGTTAAGTCGGCTTAACCAACATGAAAACAAACAACACAATGCTCAGAACAGTAATAACAAGCTGTATTCGATTAAGGGCGGACACTTGAAGCTGCAGCGGTTCCGACAGCATCTCCTGATCCTTAAGTAAGGGCTGGTCCAGCATTTCCCTTAATTTCCCTTGCTTCGGTCTGATGACGGCAAACATCAGGATTTGAATAATCACGTACAGCAATAAGGAGCCGATAATCCATAAATCGAGAAAACGAACGGGAGACAAAGCGACTAGAACAATCCCGCTGATCACGGCAATGCTTCCTCCGATATTGGGGAATAAATTCAGCATCGCCCCTAACCTCAGTGATTGCTTCAGTTCGCCTACTGACTGCCTTTTGCGGTACAGCACATGAATAAAATACGTTGGTCCAATCCCGATGATCGCTGACAGGACATGCAGCAACACTAACCACTTCAACAACCATACCTCCTAAGAACGAAAGTGAATCCTTTTTTACTATACATGGTTGAAGCGTGGTATAGATACATTAAAAACAATAATTGGATATTAAATTTTCTTTATACATTTTTTTCCTAATGCTTCCTGGCCTTATTTTTTGCTGTTTTTGCCGGCTTGTAATGCTGCAATCTGGCAGATTGTGCTGAACGAACCGTTGAAGCAGAACGCTTCGATTTTCTGCTGCTTCCTGCTGTGGTAGAGGAGGCATTGGAAGATATGTTTAATGTCCTTGTATCCTGGTCGTAAGTAAGCTTCCATTTTTTCCGGGGCGTGAGTCCCATCGCTTTAATGTTCGAAGCGCTCATGTGAAAGGCTTCATCCAGCTCGTTTTCCGGTACAACGACTTTGAGCTTCTTATTTACCGTCCCCCGGCTCAATGTAATGGCGCTGCCGACTGCATGATCCGGAATCCCCAGCCAGCTTAGTAAGACGTACCCGATCGTAATCACTTCGTCCTTGTTCCTTCGTGAATCGAGAAGCAAGGTCGCTTGTGCGCTGCTGGTGTTTAGACGCTGCATTTGCAATGTTTTTGTTTCTTCATTGTAAGTCAACTGAACACGGTCCCCATGCTGTAAACCGAACGTTCGGGCCGTCTCGGCACTCATCTCCAAATAGTTAAAGGCACATTCATTTCCCTGCTCCTGAACCATCGTGATCTGACTGGAGACATTGCCTCGTTTGACCGTAATGCTCTCGCGATCCGGGATAAGACGAAGATCGTTCGGCCATCCGCCGGCGCAATCCAACACGAGAATGATTCTGTCGTTCTCCATTTCTGCCCATACATTCACGTCCACGATACCCTTCGCCACGGTCTCCACTCCTTTTGGTCAAGCATAATGGCTTGCTGTCTGTCACTACACACGTGGTGTAGAATATGTCCATCCGTCCTGTAATGCTTGTATGGTTGTACCGAAGAAGAGAGAAATCAGCACATACTGCGTACAGTTGAAGTTGGGAAGGGAACAAGGTATACTCGGAAATATTTGAGGCGATGCTTTAGTTTTTCATCAATGAAGGAGAGGGAAGGGAAAGCTGTTGGATAAAGCACATATATTGCTAAGAGCTGCTGAGGACGTACGAAAAGAGCTGGAGTCGGACTCTAGCGGACATGATTGGTGGCACATCGAGAGGGTAACCCGCCTGGCCCGTTATATAGCCGAAAGAGAGCAGGCCGATCCGTTCCTTTGTGAGCTGGCAGCACTGCTGCATGATCTTGCCGATGAGAAGCTGAATCCGTCTGCGGAAGCGGGAATGAGCAAGGTACGGAACCTTCTCGCCTCCTATGAAGTCGATACGGAGACTGAGTCGCATGTTCTGGAAATTGTCGGGACGATGTCCTTCAAAGGAGGACACAATCCGCCTGTACGAACCAAGGAAGCCCAGGTCGTTCAGGATGCGGACCGCATTGATGCGTTGGGAGCCATCGGGATAGCGCGAACGTTTGCCTACGCAGGCTGGAAGGGCAGCTTGATCTACGATCCGGAAAATCCGCCACGTAAGGAGCTGACTTATGATCAGTACCGGAATGGACGGTCGACGGCCATCAATCATTTTTACGAAAAGCTGCTGAAGCTCTCCGACCTGATGAATACCGAGACCGGACGGCGGATTGCCAGAAGCAGGCATCGGTATATGGAGTCCTTTTTGGAGCAGTTTTATCTGGAATGGGACGGAAAGGACATCTAGTGTCTATATTTGCGTCATAAAAAGAACGTTTTCCACAAAATGACATTTGTTTCGTCTTTTTCTATAAAAAAGCCGTGTGTCTGAGTTTATTTGCAAAGTACAGGCACGTATAGGCTGCTGCCCACATAAAAATAATACTGATCTCTTGAAGCGGAGCCAGTAACCTCATGTTCCGCACAACTTGTAGGGGGTGGCAGCTATGCCCGGCTTCTTTTCCGCAATAGCCTTGTTCATTAAAGAGTTAATGCTCCTCGTTTCCTACGTCAAAAACAATGCGTTTCCCCAACCCTTGACAGAGGATGAAGAAGAAAAGCATCTTCGATTGATGTCCCAGGGAAACCAACATTCCCGAAATTTGCTTATTGAACATAATTTAAGGCTTGTCGCGCACATCGTCAAAAAATTCGACAATACCGGCGAAGATCTTGAGGACCTGATCTCCATCGGCACCATTGGTCTGATTAAGGCGATTGAATCGTTTTCACCGGATAAGGGCACGAAATTGGCGACCTTTGCAGCGAGATGTATCGAGAATGAGATCCTTATGCACTTACGTTCGCTGAAGAAGACGCGCAAGGACGTATCCCTTCACGACCCCATCGGTACGGACAAGGAGGGGAATGAGATTACCCTCATCGATATTCTCGGCACAGAAGCCGACGATGTCGTAGATAAAGTGCAGCTGAAGATCGAGAAGTCAAAGATATATAAGAACCTGGATATATTGGATGACCGCGAGAAGGAAGTCGTCGTTGGGCGATTCGGGCTCGAGCATGGCGGGGAAGAGCGGACTCAGCGGGAAATTGCGAAGGAATTGGGAATTTCGCGTAGCTATGTGTCACGGATTGAAAAAAGAGCGCTAATGAAGCTGTATCATGAGTTTTATAAGGCGAAGCGGTAAAGGGAAGGGGCCTGCCTGGATGGCAGGCCTTTATTCATTTATCTAGGAGCTGCTTAAAGCTCAGTATGATAGAGAGCTTCGGCCAGCAACACGATAACTAAAGCCTGTCCATAAGCAGTTGGCGCAAAGACGATCTTTTTATAATCTTCCTTATGTTCACAGATGGGAGTCCCGGCGGAGACATTTAATACTGTACCATCTTCCGAGATGTTCTCCAATACGGCCGCAACCGCTTTACGGCACGACGACAGGTAACTGGAATCGAGGAGACCCAGACGAATTCCCTTGAGGATCCCGGCTGTTATTGCAGCCGATCCGGATACTTCCGTATAGCTATCCTTATCGTCAAGCAGGGTGTGCCAAAGTCCGTTTTCATCCTGCAGTTCAACCAATTTATCCACTTGAGCCTTATAAACGCTGAAAATATGGTCACGGGACTCTTTGGATAAGGAATCCTGCATCAGTTCTAGAAACTCGGGAGCGGCCAGCGTAAACCAACTGTTCCCACGGCACCAGTGAGCTTCACTGAAATTGTTTTCATTTTTGAAATCGTAGCCATGGAAGAACAAGGAATTGCCAGGATTAAAGATATGTTTAATATGAAGCTCAAACTGATATGTCGCTTCGTTCATCCATGACAGATTATTATATTTTTTGCCCATCTTGGCGATGAACAGCACAACCATAAACAAAGTGTCAATCCAAATTTCCTGATCGTGCAGGTTTAACTCAAATTTCGAAGTATTACCGGAGGTTACATGCTGAATCCCGTTTTCCTTGGTGCGGGGACATTCATTTTCAACCCAATGCATCCATTCCAAAACGAGTTTCTCAATGTCCGGCAGGTCCATCAGGGTAAGTAGCGGCGCGGTCGTATTCACATTCTTTAGGGGGAGCCCGCGTTCGATCTGTTCTCTCGACCACTTTACAAAGAAGTTTTGGATTCCGTCATAGCCTTCTTGATTAGTGAGTTTATTGAGGCCATATAAGCCGATCCCCTGCGGCCAGTCCCATTCGTCAATTCCAAAGTCGCGCGGAAAGTATCCCAGGGCTTTTCCCTCGTCGGTCAGTTCCTTTAAATGTCCTTCGTTATCAGGTCTTTTTAAATGCATCAGTTGATTGATGACTTTCTTCAATCCGGAATGTAAGGCTTCTTGCATGGTCGTTGCTCCTTTTTGTTTTTATTTGTTATAAATATAAATAACAGATAATCAAATACATATCAACAAAAAAACAGGTTTCATATGTCATTTTACCGCCTTTATTCCTTTTGAGCAATGAAAAAGTAAATAGTTCGCTATAGCCATCCCCAATTGTAAAAGAAGGTACATAAACCGGTACGGACAAAATCTCTTATCTTCGAAGGTTCGGAGCTGATAGGCTATTGGCATCCCTTCAATTAATATGTATACTAGTATTACTAGTATGTGATTAAAAGGAGGGCTCGAGGATGAAAATGGTTTTTAGGTGGTACGGTGAAGGCAATGATACCGTCACATTATCCCAAATAAAGCAAATCCCCGGCGTGGAAGGTATTGTATGGGCACTTCATGATGTGCCGGCGGGTGAAGAATGGCCGATGGATAAAATTCTGGAATATAAGAACAAAGCCGATGCCTATGGATTTCATCTAGAGGTTGTGGAAAGTGTAAACGTACATGAGGATATCAAACTGGGATTGCCTTCCCGCGACCGATACATTGAGAATTACAAGCGGACCATTGAGAAGCTTGCCAAGGTTGGAGCCAAGGTTATTTGTTATAACTTTATGCCGGTCTTTGATTGGATACGCACCGATCTGTTCAAGGAGCTGGAAGACGGTTCGACGGCACTTTTTTATGAAAAGGCCAAGGTGGCCAATATGGATCCGATGGAGCTTGTTCAGAAAATCAACGAAAACCCTAATTTTACAATGCCCGGCTGGGAGCCGGAGCGGCTCAAGCATCTTACTTCTTTGTTCGAGGCTTACAAGCAGGTCACGGAAGAAGATTTATGGAATCATCTTCAATATTTTTTGGAACAAATCATTCCTGTGTGCGAAGCGAACGACATCCGCATGGCTATTCATCCGGATGATCCGCCTTGGCCGATCTTCGGTTTGCCGCGCATTATGACGAGCCAGGTTAATATCCGAAGACTTCTCAAGCTGGTCGATAGTCCGTACAACGGAGTGACCTTGTGCAGCGGATCGCTGGGGGCCAACCCGGATAACGACATCCCGGCTATGGTTAGAGAGTTTGCGGGGCGCATTCCTTTTGCCCATATCCGTAACGTCCGAGTCTATGACAACGGTGATTTTATTGAGACGTCGCATCGTGCCCAGGACGGCACCGTAGATATTTGCGGCATTGTGAAGGCTTACTACGATACGGGGTTTACCGGGTATGCAAGACCGGATCACGGAAGACATATATGGGATGAACAATGTCGTGCCGGCTACGGACTTTATGACCGCGCACTTGGCATTATGTACTTGTGGGGCTTGTGGGATTCATTAGCAAATCTAGCCAAGGAGGCAAAAGCATGATTACGCTAAACGATAATTTAAAAGGGAAAGTCGCTGTCATTACGGGTGGCAGCGGTGTCTTGTGCTCGGCAATGGCAAGAGAGCTGGGCAGGCAAGGCGTCAAAGTCGCTATTTTGAACCGGACTCTAGAGAAAGGCGAGCAGGTCGCTCTCGAAATACAAGCGGCAGGCGGTACGGCTATAGCAGTAGCCTGTGATGTGTTGAATGTGGAAAGTGTCAAGGCCGCGGAGAAGGTCGTAACCGAAAGATTAGGCGTATGCGATATTCTGATCAATGGAGCGGGGGGCAACCATCCAAAAGGCAGCACGACAAACGAGACTTTCAAGCCAGAGGACTTGCTCAATAAGGAGATCACGACCTTTTATGATCTGACGGAGGAAGGTTTCGGGTATGTGTTCAACTTGAACTTCTTAGGCTCCCTGATCCCTACCCAGGTGTTCTCGCGCGGCATGGTGAATAGAACCGGCGCTATTGTAATCAACATGTCATCCATGAGTGCGCCGAGCCCGATGACTAAAGTACCTGCTTACAGCGCAGCTAAGGCGGCAATCGAGAACTTTACGCAATGGCTGGCGGTGCACATGGCGGATGTGGGGATCCGTGTCAATGCTATTGCACCGGGCTTCTTCTTGACAGAACAAAACCGCAGGCTTTTAACGAATGAGGATGGCTCATTGACAGAGCGCTCGAACAAAATATTGACTCATACACCGATGCGCAGGTTTGGTAAACCGGAGGATCTGCTGGGTACCCTGCTGTGGTTAGCTGATGAGAATTTGTCTGGCTTCGTTACAGGGATAACTATACCGGTAGACGG
This sequence comes from Paenibacillus vulneris, assembly GCF_039543185.1. NCBI lineage: Bacteria > Bacillati > Bacillota > Bacilli > Caryophanales > Paenibacillaceae > Paenibacillus > Paenibacillus vulneris. Next base: position 83,979 of record NZ_BAABJG010000052.1, read on the forward strand.
CGGATTCATGTCCTACGCCGGGGTGTAGTGAGCGAGGATCAAGGCCAGATGATTTATTTGAAGTGAACCGAATAAGCTATAACACATTACGGATGCAGCCAATGTATCCGTTTTTTTAATTTGAAGTGGCAGTCTGCCTCTTCCCAACACTTCCATTTTTTTCTTGACATGTTAAACGTTTAAGCTTACTCTAAAAGTATGTTAAACGTTTAACAAATTGGAGATGAATTGTTGATGAGCAAACCCAAACAAGTCACCATAGTCGATGTGGCGGAGCATGCCGGCGTCTCAATTGCAACCGTTTCCAATGTCCTTAATCGAGGTGGGATTCGTACATCGAAAGAAACGATTCGCAAGGTCGAATTGGCGGCCAATGAACTGGGCTACCGTCGAAACATCATGGCAGCGGGACTAAGCAGACAAAAAACCTTTGAAATTGGCCTCATTATACCAGGCTTTAAAAGCATCTACGGGACGTTAGCGGAGCATTTGCAGCTCGAAGCACATCATGCCGGCTACCACTTAACGGTTTTTTCCTCCAATGGACTAGACCCTGATATTGAACGAAGGCATCTTGAAGTGCTGCTGCAGCGAAGAGTAGACGGCCTTATTTGCCATGGTTTGGCCATGGGGATGGAGGCTACCAGGTCGATTGTGAATCAAGGAACGCCTTTGGTACTGATCAACGGCTGGAACTGGCCTGAGGATATTTCGATCGGTTCTGTTAATTTTGGAATTGCCGGGGCCAATGAGCGATCCTGCAAGGTTCTTGCGGAGCGAGGGTGTACCATGCTCTGTTATGTAGGACACAAAGGCTCGAAGATTATCGATGAACAGAGGCGGATCGGATTTGGGGAAGGGCTCCGGAAATATGGAAGCGGTTTACTTCATGACTTGGCGGATATTCAAGAGCTGGACTATGAAGGCTATTTGACAGATTTGGTACAACGGCACTCAGGACGGATCGGCGTCATTGCCTTTGACGATAATATTGCCCTAAAGCTGTTGTCTGCTGCGAACAAGCTTCACATTCCTATTCCTGACCGATTGATGCTGATCGGAATTAATAACGATTATATAGCCATGAACAGCTATCCGGGAATCTCGAGTTGGGATATTCCTTATAGTGATCACGCCCGGTCGGTCATTCACAAATTGGTAAACAAGCTCGAAGGAAAACCGGAGGAGGGCGAGGTTCGGGAGTTGGAATTGCCTCTGACCTTCATGGACCGGGAAACAACCAAATTAACCGAAGAGATGGGGAACGGATAAGTCAGAGATTCTTTGCAATTCAACCCAAATATATGCATCACAACGGAATTTGAATACGGTTACATTCCATGAACAGACATGTGATTCTTTAAAATCTCAAAATCAAGTCACTAAAGGAGGACTTCCATGAGACCGAGGAAGAATTGGACCGTTCGATTGATAATGTTTACGAATTTATCCCTTATAGCGGGGGGATGCAGCAACGGGGCAGCCAACGAGGGGAAAACGGAGGAGGCCAACAAAAATGCGGAGCCGGTTGAGCTTGTATTTTATTCCGTAAGCAAGGATTCCGAGGAGAACTTTAATGAGCGATTCGGGAACGCCATTCGCAAAAAATTCCCAAGCTATACCATAAAATATATTCAGCGTGTACCGAACAGTACGGATTTACAGCAGCTATTGACCTCCGGTGCACAAATTGATATTCAGTGGGACTCCATTGCATCGTTCACAGGCTCCGTGCTCGACAGCGGAACGGCGTTCGATATGACGGATTTGATTAAGCAGCATAACCTCGACTTGAACCGTTTTGAACCGAGCATGATTGATTCCTTGAAGAAGATGTCCGGCGGGGGACTTTATGGCTTGCCTCTATATAACGACCGAATGGCCCTCTATTACAACAAAGATCTATTTGATAAGTTTGGCGTACCTTATCCTAAGGATGGAATGACCTGGGATGAAATCATCGAGCTTTCGAACCAAATGACCCGGGAAGAAAGCGGTGTTGTCTATACGGGCTTCTCGCCTTCCCTTAACCAGGTGTTCGTTTCCAATCCATACTCTCTTCCGCTTGTAGACAGCTCTACAAATAAAGCCACGATCAATAACGACACTTGGAAAAAAATCATCGATACTATGCTGATCCGCCCTACCCAAAATAATATGTACAAGAAAAAAATCGAGCAATCGAATGGCAAGATTCCTGATTCTAACACCTTCGTCAAGGAAAAAACATTAGCTATGTACACGGCTTCTCCTCTGCTCCCGGTAGTATTTGCCCAGGATATGTCGTCGATGAACTGGGATGTTGTCACCTTCCCTGCGTTCAAGGAATTGCCTGGTGTCGGGGCACAAGCCTATCCCGGAGTGATCTCCGTGACGAAGATGTCAAAGAATAAAGATGCGGCTATGGAGGTGATCAAATATCTGACGTCGGATGAGTACCAGCTGGAGTCTTCTAAGAACGGCATCATGACCGTACTGAAGGACGAAGCCATTCAGAAAACACTTGGGCAAAATACAGCGTACAAGGACAAAAACTTTTCGGCGTTCTTCACCAAATTTCCAGCTATGGCAGAAAAGACGGTGAGTGAAAGCAAAGCAGCAGTTTTAGGCAAATATACGACAAACGCGATGAAGGTAGTCAACGGAGAAATGGACATTAATACCATGCTTCGTACGACGGAGGAGGAAGCAAATAAAGCCTTGCAATCCGCAAGTGCGAAATAGGTCAGGAGGGGAGGCGGGATTAGGATTATCGCTCTAGGAAGGTGACTATGAAACTTAAGATTTCTTTACTAACTTTTCTGGTTGTTACAGGGATAGCAGCTTCGGGTCTACTATATTTCAGTAGCTCTGGACCAACAGGTGGTGAAATGAATCTGCCAAAAGCAGAAATCCTGGATATAGGGCATGGCATCAACATGGAGTTTGTTCTGATTCATCCGGGGTCATTTACAATGGGATCTTCTGTGGAGGTAGGAGAGGGGGACGAAGCCCCAGAGCACAAAGTCACGATTACGAAACCATTTTATCTGGGAAAATATGAGGTGACCCAGGAACAATGGGAAGAGCTTATGGGGAACAATCCAAGTAAGTTCAAAGGGGATAAACGGCCTGTCGACAGCGTTAGCTGGGAGGATACCCAACTATTTTTACAAAAACTTCAAGAAAAGACAGGACATAAATTCGCTTTACCTACAGAAGCACAATGGGAATTTGCAGCACGTGCAGGCACAAGCACCCGATGGGAATTCGGCGATAATGAATCGATTTTAGGCGAGTATGCTTGGTACCAGGAAAATTCAGATGGGGTGACTCATCCGGTAGGCCAGAAAAAGCCTAATGCATGGGGACTGTATGATATGTATGGGAACATTCAGGAGTGGTGCAAGGATTGGTATGCAGCTCCTTATCCACAAGAGAATGCTTCTGACCCGCAAGGTCCAAATTCCGGCAATTCTCGTGTTTTACGCGGAGGGGCTTGGGGGGACGACTTCACCATGGTTCGTTCAACCTACCGTAACGCGTCCGGAACGGACGCTAAAACTCCGGGCATAGGTTTTCGGGTTGCAATGATAATGAATTAACAAGGAAAAAGGAGGAAGAACTATGGAAAAATCAATAACTGCCACGTTTAATGCAATGGGTCAGCTTTCCAAAATTTGTGCAGCCACGATCATGCTTAGTTTAGCGGCATTATTTGTAATAACATCCTCAGCGTTTGCCGCAAATTACTACATTTCTCCAACGGGGAGTGACAGCAATTCAGGAACGGAAAGCGCACCGTTCAAAAGCATTATGAAAGCGCAATCAGCAGCATCCTCGGGGGATACCGTATATATTCGCGGAGGAGTTTATGATGATTTTGAAATTGCCAATACCGATAGTAATTATAATTATGTCCATGACATTACTAAGAGCGGGATTACCTACGAGGCTTATCCTGGGGATAAAAGGCCCGTTTTTGATTTCAAAAATGTGCCAACCAATTTACGTGTGGCTGCTTTTCGTGTGGCAGATAAAGTAACAGGTGTCAAATTCAAAGGATTTGATGCGATAGGGGTTAAGGTAGGCAACCAAAAGCAATCCGAGGTGTTCAGAATAATCGGTCAAGCCGATTTCGAGAACGTAGCTGCTCATGATAATGAAGCTAACGGCTTTTACTTTACAACAAGAGGGACAGGAATAGTCCTTAATTGTGATTCTTACAATAACATTGGACCAACGGATACTTCAGCGGGAAATACAGATGGTTTTGGTGCACATGCAGGTCCGGTTTCGTTCATTAACTCCCGTGCATGGAATAACAGCGACGATGGGTTTGACAGTATCAGCTCGAGTGCGGCAGTGACTTATGACCATTCCTGGTCTTTCAATCATCGGGGGAATCAGAATGGGATAGGCGACAAAAATGGGTTTAAAGTCGGCGGGTATTCTCATAGAACAACCGGAATTCCTGATCCAGTGCCGGTTCATACCGTTACTTATTCCTTAGCTGTTAATAACGGAGCGAATGGATTTTATGCTAATCATCAGCCAGGCCAATCAGCTAATTGGATTAATAACACCGCTTACAATAATAGGAATGCTAATTTCAATATGCTTGAGCGCGTTAGTCCAACGGAGGATATCGACATCCCCGGTTACAGAGAAGTGTTACATAATAACATTGCTTATATGGGCACACCTATAGCAAATGATAATAATCCGCCGGAACATGTCACTAACAATTCTTGGACCATGGATGGCGGGCTTAAGCTGACAGATCAAGATTTTGTAAGTTTGGATATGACCCAATTATCTGCGCCTAGAAAACCGGACGGCAGCTTGCCGGATGTTACTTTTATGCGTCCGGTGCCTACCAGTCCTCTATACAAAAATGGCTTAGGCTACCTTGCTGACAGGGACGTTGACAAGACGGCTCCAGCCGATGCTACCTTCGCTGCGGACGTTACAGCTCCGACCAATGCCGACGTGACCCTAACGATTAGTTACCCGGATGATGCTGTTGTGAAAGAATACAAATTAGGCGTCAATGGGGAATGGAAAGCTTATCATGCGCCCATAGCCATATCTGCTAATAGTACGGTGTACGCGAGAGGAACGGATGCAGCAGGCAATGTTTCGAATGTATCGAGCTACAACGTCAGCAATATCGACAAGACCGCTCCGAAGTTCTCCATCCAGCTCGATAGAACAACGATTTGGCCGCCAAATCACAAGATGGTTAAGATCAGTGTCTTACCGAAGGCGAGCGATGCTGAATCCGGCGTAGATTTAATGATTCTAACGTCGATCACGAGCAATCAGCCGAATACCGATCGAGACGATATTCAGGCCGAGTTCGGAACAGCAGCGACTTCCTTCAGCTTGCGTGCGGAAAAATCACGTATCTATACCATCACGTACACGGCTTCCGATAAAGCAGGCAACCAAACCGTCGCAACGGCAACGGTCTCCGTACCACACGACCAAGCTGTTCAAGGCAGCGGCAACTCCCCACAATAAACCGGGATTTCCACGGACAGATAGACAGCTTTCCGATTTATATATCCCTTAGGCAGACTCTAAAGAAAGAACCCGGTGCGAGAATTCTCGCGCCGGGTTTTTTGGGTGGGTCGGCTGGTGTAAAAGGAGATCCTTATGCATTAGAGCTGAAGGTGAAGCGATAAAAATAATGGCCTGCCTAGATGGCAGGCCTCAGGATGTTGAGAAACCCTGTTTGCGTGAACTATGCTGCATATGGAGGTGAGGTATGCCTCGGAGGAGTTTACGTCCTCCTTTGAAACCCGTGAAAATACCGCTAAATCTAATCCTATTCACGGGTTTCAACAGAGGCTGGAGGGGCATACCGCACCGGAGTATATTAGCAAAAGTTCAAGCTTTTATAGGTTTCTCGACAAACTCAGGCCTGCCTAGATGGCAGGCCTCTATTTTTTTAACAGATGAATGGGATGTGCTGTGTCTGAATTATTTCATTATCGGGGATAAAAATGTGGTAGCATAATGTCATGATCATCTTATATAGCATAGCAAGCGAAACCGAGGAGGAGATCGCATGGCATCCGGTACCGAGACAGGCACATTCGGTTTCCGATTCAAAGTCCCAACGAATTTGTCCATGTGCGAGTTGTTTGCCGTCGGGCGGGACGTAGTAGGGGATACATCTTACTGCTGGGACGGGCTCGAACGGACGGACGGTCCGCTGCTGCTGTTCCAATATACATTGGAAGGCGAGGGTATTTATGAAACGGGCGGAAACACGTACCGAATCGAAGCAGGACGGGCATTTATGGCGGAAATTCCCGGAAACCACCGTTATTATTTCCCGGAGGACAGCTCCTGTTGGTCGTTTATTTTTGTGCTGCTAAGGCCGTCGCTCATCCTGCCGAATTGGGAGGAAGCAAAACGCAGATTGGGCGAAACGCCATACCTGCAGCAGACAAGCCGGCCTATTCGTTTTCTGGAGCATATCTGGGAGGAGGCGAATGCTGGCAGGATCACAGAACCGTATACCGCATCCTCGTATATGTATCAATTCGTTTCCGAATTGTGCCGGTTGGCGTCCGCGCCGGACGGAGAGGGACAGAAGTGGCCAGTGAAAATAAAGGCAGCCGCAGCGTTCCTGGAGTCCCATTATGACCGGATGATAAGCCTCGATCAGCTGTCTGAACAGCTGGGACTGTCCAAGTATCATCTATTACGTACATTCACCGCCACAGTCGGTATTTCGCCCAATGACTATTTAAATCGCGTGCGGATCGAGCAGGCGATGCGCCTGCTGCACCAGACGGATTGGAGCGTCGAGGAGATCGCAGAACGGGTCGGGTACTCTAGCGGAAGTTATTTTATCAAAGTGTTTCGAAAAGTGACGGGCCGGACGCCGGGAAGCTTCCGTTCCGGTGAGGGGCAATTGACATTCAACCGCATGTTCTTCGATTAACGAGATGAGGCGTGAACCGCAATATTTTACCATCGAATGATCAAGATTACTGTAGAAAAGCTGTATCTCCGAATCGTATGATGTAGATATAAGAGCAATTCATTCCAACATCATACTGGAGGTTCGTTATGCAGCATCACTTCCTTGCCCCAACGCCCCCTATGGGGTGGAATAGCTGGGATTGTTACGGCGCGGCCGTAACGGAAGCCGAGATCCGCGGGAATGCGGATTATATGGCACAACATTTGAAGGACTATGGCTGGGAATACATCGTCGTAGACATCCAATGGTATGAGCCCGGCGCCGTCTCGTCGCAATACCGGCCTTTCGTCCGGCTGGAGATTGACGAGTACTCGCGTCTTATGCCGGCCGTGAACCGCTTTCCTTCTGCGGAGGGCGGTGTAGGCTTCAAGCCTTTGGCAGACTACATTCACGGGCTCGGGCTGAAATTCGGCATCCATATCATGCGCGGCATTCCACGTCAGGCAGTTCATGACAATATGCCGATCAAAGGTACAGCCGCTACGGCACGCGAGATTGCACATCCGAATTCAATCTGTCCGTGGAACACGGATATGTACGGCGTTGACGTCAACAAGGAGGGCGCTCAAGCCTATTATGATTCATTGTTCGAGCTGTACGCCGAGTGGGGCGTCGATTTCGTCAAGGTTGATGATATTGCCGCGTCCAGATTATATGGCACCCACCTGGCAGAGATCGAAATGATCCGGAAGGCGATGGACCGCTGCGGACGGCCTATGGTACTGAGTCTTTCCCCTGGGCCGGCGCCTGTCGAGTACTCCGACCGCTTCGAGGCGAACGCCAACATGTGGCGGATGACCGACGATTTCTGGGATCAGTGGCCGATGTTGTATGACATGTTTGATCGCTGCGAGAAATGGGAAGGAAGCCCGAAGCCAGGCTGCTGGCCTGATTGCGACATGCTGCCGCTTGGGCATATCGGCATCCGCTCCGTAGACGGCGGAGGGACTGACAGATGGACGCGGTTCACACGGGACGAGCAGCTGACGATGATGACGCTTTGGACCATCTTCCGTTCGCCGCTCATGTTCGGCGGAGAGCTTCGTGATAACGACGATTGGACGTTGTCGCTGCTGACAAACCGCGAGGTGCTTCATATGCACCGCTCCAGCTTCGGTGCCTGCCAGGTCATGCGGGAAGGTGCCTGCATCGTCTGGAAGGCCGAAGGCCCAGAGGATGAGCGCTACGCCGCGCTGTTTAACACCGGTGAGGATCCTATTGTTATATCCATACCACTGGCCCGGTTAGGCATAAGCGGAGCCGCACAAGCGAAGGAGCTATGGAGCGGCCGAGAGATCGGCCCACTGGATCATGAGCTGGCCGTAGAGGTACCGCCGCACGGAGCGGCACTCTTCGCCCTAACATAGCATACACATTAAGCCGTAATCGTTTTGACTTCACCCTTCACAACAGGGCTTAGCATCTCCATAAGCACTAGGCTAAGTAGAATCAAGCTGGACGTGCCAAACCATTATGCTCTCTCTCCTTAGGGATTGAGGGCATTCCTTTTTAATTGAGCTTTCCTCCCGTCGACCGCTGACGATGAAATGGCACGGCAAAATGTGATATATTGGGTTAAATCCATAGCTTAAAAAGTGCTTTAAGGAAGGAATCTCTATCCATGATCATCGCCGTAGATGTGTATTATGAGGAGCATAGAGCGAAAGCAGTCGGGGTTATTTTTCAACGTTGGGACGATCCTGAACCACTCAAAATCATCACGTCTTATACGGAAAACCCTCACGAATACGAAGCCGGATCTTTCTATAAACGAGAGCTCCCTGCATACAGGAGCTGCTGAAGCTTACGAATATTAACCAAATCCATACTATTGTTGTGGATGGCTACGTGTACTTAAACAATGAGAAAAAGCCCGGGCTCGGATATTATGTTTACAGCAATTTTTCAGGTGAAATTCCAGTGATCGGTGTTGCAAAAAGCTCCTTTCACGACAACGAAGTCAATGTCAAGGAGATTTATCGAGGCAGCAGCTCAAAGCCTTTGTATATCACATCTGTCGGCATAGAGTTGGAAGCCGCTTCCAGACATATACAGAGTATGTACGGAGAATACCGGTTTCCGCATCTGCTGAAATTGCTGGATAAGCAAACAAAGGAAGCTCAGCTATAGAAGGGGGATTCCCTATGTTCTTTTGGAAGAAAGAAACACAACTAGACCGAATAAAAAGCAAGCTCGAAAAGGCCCTTCACAAAGATGCGAATTTTTCTGTTTTTGGAGCGTCCTCCCATAAATACAGGGTTTATAATAAGCTCACGGCAAAAGAGCTTGAGGACTGGCAAGCGGCAAATCGAGTCACACTGCCAAAGCCTTATGCGCAGTTTTTGACGAAAGTTGGAAATGGAGGCGCAGGGCCGTATTACGGGATGTATCCGATAGAAAAGGCAGCTTCCTATACCGATAGCAATGCACTCGCAGCAAAATGCGTTCTGCACCCCGGAATGACCAAGGAAGAGTGGAATCATCTGGTTGATCCCTTGATCAGCGATGAGGACATCTCCGATCCGGAATACGACGCAGCCCGTAGCAGAGTGATGGGAGGCATGTTGTGCATTGGCACACAAGGCTGCGAATACGATATGTATCTCGTCCTAGAAGGAGAATACAGGGGGAAGATCGTATACACTTCCGATTTTTATCCTGATCATCCCTTTTTCTTCGTCTATGAAGACAGCTTTCTGGACTGGTATGAGCGCTGGTTGGATGAAATTATATTGGATTACGATATTACGTGGTTTGGCAGCAAAATGCCGGGTGATGAAAATGCGTTGATACAGGTATATCAAAACGCCACTGACGAAGAGATCCAATTAAAAGCGCTCGATGGAATGTTCAAGTTTAAGAACGTTTCGCAGCCAACGATAGATTTTTTAAAACACGTTGCCGGGCAAAAACAAAAAGGCCGCACCACAGCCATACAGCTAATCTGCAAAACCTCTGTAGAAGCGGGAAAAGACCATCTTCTGGAGCTTCTGCATTCGGAAAAGGATGAGGATTTTTTACAAGCTTTAATGATTCTGAACTCCTACGGTAAATCTGCTGATATAACGGCATTTATAAAAGTCATATTGCAAAGTCTTGACAGGGTTCGGGATCAAGAAACGTTACGTCACGCAGGGTATGTTTTGGAATCCTCCGGCGCGATTACACTTAAAAATTTTGCCCCCTTTTTGTGCCATGCTGACTCGAATATGCAAGCCGCCGCAATCTATGCGACACGCAGCTGCGACGACAAATCGGAAGGCTGGGAGATCATTGAACAGATGTTCAAAGATGGCGGCAAGGAGGTTATGAAAAACTCCATTTTATTTTGGGGTATTGTCCCTCATGCTAAGCTATTGCCGTATTATAAGGCTGCATGGCCGGAATATAAACACAATCCTAATTTTAGAGAAAAATTTATAGGCTGTTTGAAAGAATTGAATTTGCCGGATGATTATTTTGACCAACAATAATTTCATAGTACAACCGGGACTCCCCATGAAATTATCAGGCAAGTGAAACATTTAGAAACATACAAAAGGTGGTAGGTGGGGTATCCCTCGTAGGAGCGATAGCGTCCGCCTTTGTTCCCGGAAAATACCCGCTGTAAAGCGATATAATCAAAATTTTTCTGGGAACAACAGTGGCTGGAGGGGGATACCCCACCGGGGTACCGATGCTATTTTTCAAGCTTTACAGGTTTTTCGACAGACTCAGAGGCAGCCTAGGACAACTAGACTGCCTCTTTTTGTTGTCCGGCCAACAAGTTATTGGAAAAAAGGACAAATAAACGGTACATGAAACAAAGACAGCACTTAAACTCAAGACTATAATTATGTAAACGGTCTTTGCATTAGGCCCAATTAGGAGGGAGGTAACGCTCCAAATGGTCAGAATCCGTAACGCATCGATCTTGGCGCTGAGCAGTTTGTACTTCATCACGGCACTCTCGGGTTGCAGCCCGCAAGCGGGCAGTCAAGCGGACGGGAACACGGCAAATAAGGCCGGGGAGAACGAAAAAGCCGGTACAATGAATTTCGATCCTAATTTGTCAGCACAGCTCAGCATATACACCGATTTGGGCATGACCGACGAGTGGTTTGAAAGGTTTATCATAGCCCCGGTTAGAAAGAAATTCCCTAATATCACCTTGGAAGTGGTTCGAAAGCAAAAAGGAACCAACCCGGACGAGCTTGTCATTGCGGGGACATTTCCGGATATTTTGTACAACAGCACGCCTCGATTAACGCAGTACAAAGATTTGAACCTGCTCTATGACATGAGGGAGCTCATCAAGAAGCATCATTTTGACTTAAACAGTCTGAACCAGCCTGCTCTGGATGCCATCAAGCAGTGGGGGGACAAGGGCGAGCTTTACGGGCTTCCGTTCTGGGTAAATTTCTCGGCCCTGTACTATAACAAAGATATTTTCGATCGTTTCGGCGTACCGTATCCGAAAGACGGGATGACCTGGGACGAGGTGATTGAGCTATCTAAGAGTCTGACAAGAAATGAAGGCGGAGTCGCTTACCGAGGGCTTGATATCCATTCGTTGAATGATTTTTACAGCCAGCTATCGCTTCCGTACGTGGACGCCCAGACAGACAAGCCGTTGCTGGAAACAGAGGGATTTAAGAAGGTTTACGAAACGATGATGAAGCTGTATAAGATTCCAGGCAATGAAATCCGGAAACCTGCCAAGGATGCATTCTTAAAAGATAAAAATCTGGCCATGTGGCCGATGTACGCGGACGTTCCGACCTTGATCAATGATCTGGAATTAAACGGTGACCCGTTTAACTGGGATATGGCACAAATGCCAAGCTTTCCGGATTCGCCGGGAGTTGCCTGGCAGGCGGATTCTCACAATCTCCACGTGACGAATACAAGCAAGAACAAAGAAGCGGCTTTCCAGGTGATCATGTACCTGCTGTCTCAAGAACCGCAGATGGAGCTTGTTAAGAGCGGGCTGCTATCTTCCTCTGCCGATCCGGAGATGAATAAGCGATTCGGTGAAAGCATTGGTGTGTTCAAAGGGAAGCATCTGGATGCCATCTTGAAATCGAAGCCGGCCCCCAAGTATACGATGAGCAAATACGATTCCATCGCTTCGGGCGAGTTTAATGCGGCGTTCAAAAACGTGGAGTCGGGAGCAAAAGATATTAATACGGCATTAAGGGAAGCGAATGAAGCTGCCGAGAAGAGAATACAAGAAAAAAAGGCAACCCAGAAATAGCAGAAAAAAAACCTAATCGTTACAAATAAAGAATTATGGAAACGGTTTCTTTGCGAGATAGAGATGGGGATGCAATATCGCGGATGCGAAGAAGTAAGAATAAGGAGAACAATTGGATGATTGGATCATTACCGCAGCCTATATCGCTTCACGGAGTTTGGCGTTTTCAGCTTGATGAGAATAATGTTGGCATCCAGGAAACATGGTATAACCGACATAGCTTTGCCCATACGATCCTGCTCCCGGGCACGTTACAGGCTCAAGGCTTTGGTCACAAAATTTCGGCCGATACGCCATTCGTTGACGGCTTGCACGACCGCTTATGGTTTTTGCGAGAGGAATATAAGGAATTTACCGAGAAGGATCATACCAAGGTTCCTTTTTTATCACAACCGGTTAGGCATTATATTGGGGCAGCCTGGTACCAGACCGACATCGATATTCCTCCGGAATGGGAACATAAGCGTGTGGAGCTTCATCTTGAACGCGCACGATGGAAAACATCGGTTTGGATTGATGATCAGAGCTTTGGCGATTACGATAGTCTTTGCGCTGAACACATCTACGATCTTGGTATATTACGAAAGGGGAAACATGTATTAACCATTAGGGTAGATAACAGTATGATTTATCCCTATCGCCCTGATGCCCATGCTGTGTCGGATTCCGTGGGAAACACATGGAATGGGATCGTCGGCACAATGGAGCTTGTTCCCAAGTCTCTCACAGGGTTCGACGATATTTCCGTTTACCCGGATTATTCAACCAAGAGCGCGCTTGTTAAAATCCATATTACCAATCAAAGCGGAAGCCGGCATCATGGTGCTATTGTCATAAAAAAGACGATAAACCTTAATTGCTCAGACAATGACAAATACCCGACGATTAGCGATAACGAGACCTTTCATGCCGATATTGACCACGAAGGTGGGATTATAGAGTATACCGTGCAGCTGGGGGAGAACGCCTCCCTGTGGGATGAATTTAATCCCGCTCTGCATCAATTGGATATTACCCTTACAGATCGGCAAAGCGGTGAGATCGTTGATACGAAATCCATAACATTTGGTCTTAGAAATATTACAACTCAAGGGAGAAATTTCGTACTCAACGGAAGAAATATTAGCTTTAGAGGAACCCATGATGCAGGCTGCTTTCCTTTGACAGGCTCCCCTTCGACGGATGTAGAGGAGTGGAGAAGAATCATGTCTATATGTAAACAATGGGGCATGAATCATATCCGCTATCATTCCTGGTGCCCGCCTGAGGCGGCATTTGTTGCAGCTGATGAGGCAGGCATATACCTTCAGATAGAAACCGGCATGTGGAATTATTTTATTCCGGGAGGCGTTATTGAACAGCAGCTGCATGTTGAGACGGATAGAATTATCAAAGCGTACGGCAACCATGCATCCTTTCTCCTGCTATCATCAGGCAATGAGCCGCATGGGAATTATAAACCTTGTGTGAGAAGCTGGGTTGCAAAGTACAGGAAGCTGGACAACAGACGTCTCTACTGCGCCCAGTCAGGCTGGTTTTGGCCCAGGGACGGTGAACCTGTTGACGGAACGGATTATTATTACACGTGCAGCCGTGGGGAAGGAAGAATGAGAGGCATCCACGGCTGGTTTGGCCGTGATTATTCCAAATACCTCGAAGATATGGAAGTTCCTTTCCTGTCTCATGAAGTAGGCCAATATTGCGCCTATCCTGATTTTTCAATCATCCCTAAGTTCACAGGTTATTTGCGTGCCGGAAACTATGACATATTCAAGCATTCTCTGGAAAAACATAACATGCTCCATAAGAATGCGGACTTTGTGCAGGCATCAGGAATACTTCAGGCAGCGGCTTATAAGGAGGAAGTGGAAGCCAACCTTCGTACGTTCGGCTATTCCGGTTTTTCACTACTGGATCTGCATGATTATCTTGGCCAAGGAAGTGCCCTTGTAGGCTTACTGGATGCCTTTTGGGAGCCAAAGCCTTACATTAATCCCGATCAGTTCAGACGTTTTTGTGCTCCGGTCGTTCCGCTTGCAAGATTAAACAAATTGGTATATACAGCGAGTGATACTTTATGTGCGGACCTCGAAATCGCTTGCTTTGCCGAGGAGGATTTACTTGGGGAAACCATATATTGGAAAATTACAGATGAAAGCGGCAAGGTGTTTATCAACGGCAGTTTTGATAATCAAGACATTAGAACGGGAAGAAATTCTTTCATCGGGACAATAGAGACCGATTTAGGCGGCCTTCCAGCACCTTCAGCTTATAAACTCGTCATTGGCGTCGAGAATACAGCTATTGAAAATGACTGGAAGTTCTGGGTCTACCCGGCGAAGAGCGATTTTTCAACCTTCGATAGTGTCCATGTTACAAAAAGCTTTAGCGAGGCTGTGCGTTTATTAAAAAACGGCGAAAAGGTTTTATTCTTGCCGGCAGCGGAAAGTCTGGATTATCATTGCCCGCCGCTCTCGATATTGCCGCCGTTTTGGAATACGCAGATGGGCCCGAAATGGTCAAGAAGTCTCGGGCTTTGGTGCGATACGGCACACCCGGCACTCGCGGAATTCCCCACCTCCTGCGGTATGGAATGGCAATGGGCTGAGATCGTTGATAATGCCCGCGGCATCAATATCGAAGCATTACCTGATGAAGTAGAGCCTTTCATCTGGCCTATAGACGATTGGAACCGTAATTATAAGCTCGCTTTGGCGTTCGAATGCAATCTTTATAACGGCAAGCTGGTGGTATGTTCCGCCAATCTTGTAAAGGATCTTGATCAAAGACCGGCAGCAAGACAGCTCCTATACTCCATTCTAAAATATATGGACAGCACTGACTTTCAACCTAAAGTCAAAGTGACCAAGAAGCAGCTTCAATCATTTCTATTTGATACGGCGGTCATGAAAAGATTGAATACAACAGTGAAGCTCGTTGAAGAGGAACCAAGTGATAGCAGGGATATTAAGGTGGATTTGACAGCACCCGACACTTCAATTGACCGTATACTAGACGGCGACCCTAACACGTATTGGCTTGCAGGCGGACCCTACGGCGGGAAGTATCCTTTTGTTCTGGAATTTGAGGTGGACCGGCCCGTCTCGGTACGGGGAATCCATGTGATGCCCAGACAAAACCATAGGGATGCGGAAGGGGCAGTAAGAAGATATGAAGTATACGCTTCGCTGGACGGCAATGAATGGATTCATGCTGCATCCGGAGAGTTCTCGGCATCGTTCGACTTAAAAAGAGTATACTTCGATAGCAGTATGATGCTCCGGAAGCTTCGGCTTAAATTAATGGAGGGCTTCGGAGCCGAGGACGTATTTTATTGGATAAGAGATAACGGTTTCAGATCAACCCGCGCCCCATATCAGGATGAATGCGCATCGTTAGCCGAGGTTTCGTTTATCTGTGATGAAAGCAGTGAATCCATACATTCAGATAATATAAAGATTCAATATAAACAAGTGGGCACTGCATCAGAGGAGATCTACTAGGAGATAGAACCCTCACCGGCTCCGGCATCAAATAAAGTGTCCCGAAAAAACAGTCGCAGATTACTGGCGGTCAAGCCGGTGCCCTGCGGCTTTTTGTCGTTACTGTCTTTCCTCGTAGGCCAAAGGCGTATTTTCTGATGGGAAAATTCGGTAGATCTGGGTCCAGCGAAGGAAATTGGATTCCCGAATATCTCTCCGTAGGCATTGGGAAAAAGGGATATCAGAACTTCCCGTCCCTGCTTGAAGACTTTCTGTACTGGGTGGGTGACATCCCCGTATGCTCTTTGAACTTTTTGCAAAAATAGCTGCCCGATGAGTATTCGGCCGAACGCGCTACCTCATCTATGGTGAGCATTGTCCCGGTCAGCAGCTTCTTGGCAATTTCCAGCTTTTCGTGCGATAGCTTCTGCTTGAAGGTCATTTGAAATTGTTTTTTCATAAGCCTATGCAAATGGCGCTTGCTGACCTTTAACTCGCTCGCCATTTGCTCCAGCGACATATCCGGTGTTTCTGCGTTCATAAGCGCATCGAGCAGATGCTCTCTTTTTTCGTTTAAGGTTTTGCGGGGCAGCGTGTAATCAGCTTTATTCTGGCCGCGGTAGCTGCGAACCGCGTTGACGATAATCTGGGACACGTAACTTCGGATGTTATGGTAGTAGCCGATCAGCCGGTTATCTAATTCGTTCATAATTTTCTGGAACAGCTCCATGCTGCCGTACTCGTCCTCTCCGAACCAGAATCGCGTAGAAGTTAGCGTTTCGATCATCAGGTCGGATTCGATGCGGAGGTACTCGTTGTCCTGCTTTCTTTTCTTCAAAACAGTAATATCGAAGGTAATACAGCATTCCGCAAGCGGGTTATCGGCAGAGGTCGTTTGCTCATGATAGATCATCGGGCCTGTCAGATAAAACGTATTGGGCTTCAGTGTGTAATGCTCTCCCTCGGCGATGAGCCGGCCGTACCCGTATGGTATGAAATGCAGCTCGTAACCGCCGTGCGCGTGGTTCCTATTAACCCGTTGGGAGGCAGGAACGAATCGGATATACCATACGTTAATTTGCAAATGTCCCATCTGAATCCGTAAGTCCAGCTCGTCGTAATCCCGGCGAAATTGAATGTCCATCTCACACTTCTCCCTGAATTGTACAATTAGGACATTTGGATTACAAAATTGTCCATTATGTCTATTTTAAACCAAATAAACGTCTGATACCATAACAAAATGTAAGGGTTTACAAGTTAACACATACGATGTCATGCCAGAGCTTTAGAACGAAAAGGGAGGTAGGGTCCAATGGTTCTTCCATTTATGAAGAAAACAGCGGTCATCTTTACACTAGCTGCCATATCTGCTTCATGCAGCAACGCGGTCAGCCCGCCTAAGGAACCAACAGTCGAGGCGCAACCGGTCACACTGAAAATTTACATGTGGGATGCGATTTTCCAGGAAGATGCGTTTCAGAAGCTGATTGCTGAGCCTGTCAAGAAAAAATACCCGAACATAACCCTGCAGCAGATAGTGCGTGGACCGGGCATGCAGCCAGAGAACCTTGTAGCCAGCGGCGACAATGAAGTGGATATCATTATGGCCTGGAACGACGTGTTAGTCCAGTTTCAGGATTTAAAGCTGATCGGCGATATGACAGCGGACATTAAGAAAGCGGGAATGGACCTTGGTCGATTCGACGAACAAGTGTTAGACGGGATGCGGGATGGGGACAAGAAAGAGATTTTGTACGGTCTGCCGTTCGCGCAAGATTTTTATGCTTTGTTTTATAACAAAGATTTGTTTGATAAGTTCGGTGTAGCTTATCCGCAGGATGGGATGACTTGGGAAGATACGATTGAGCTGGCTAAGAAGATGACTCGTGAAGATGGAGGAATCCAGTATAAGGGGCTCGATCCTGAAGGGCCGGAAAAGCTCGGCAATTCGCTGTCCCTGCCGTTTGTCGACCCGAAAACGCAGAAGGCCACACTGGATACCGAAGGGTGGAAAAGAGTATTCGAAACCTTGAAGCAAATATATAGTATCCCAGGTAACCAGAATACGATATCGAATCATGCGGGAACGGTTAACCGCTTCGCCAAGGACAAAAATGTCGCAATGTACGCATCCCATGGCGTGATAAGCGGCCTCGCGCAATCGGATGTAAATTGGGATATAGCCCAATACCCGAGCTTCGCAGATAAACCTAATGTGTACGGCATGGTTAAGGCATACAGCCTCTGTATCACGACGACAAGTAAACATCGCGAGCAGGCGATGCAGGCGCTTCAAGTGATGACTTCGGACGAAGTGCAGCTTGCGTACACAAAATCGACCGCTTTGCTGTCGGCGCTGAAAAATCCGGAGATGAACAAACATTTTGGCGAGGATCTGCCTCTATTGAAGGGGAAGCATATTGAGGGGATTTTTAAGAGCAAACCGGCACCCTTCGTTGCCCAATCATTGTATTCCGGTAAAGCGCGTCCGCCCCTAGAAGCAAAATTCAAAGACGTAATGGCTGGCAAAGATATCAATACGGCGCTGAGGGAAGCGCAGGAAGAAGCGACAAAGCAGATCGATGCGTTGAAGAAGTAATCCGCACTCGAATGGAGAGGAAGCGGAGGATTCCTATCAACTAGCATTAGCAGCCCAATTTATGGATGTGTTTCCTTCACTTTGTATAAGTTTTGTCCGATATAATAGATAGACATACCCCTTAGTTACAGAGAGGACAGGAGGAAACAGGATGAATTTTGAGCCGCTTAGAGGCCAGCAGGCTGCTCTTATTAACTCTGACAGCCTACGGATCGATCCGACAGCCAAACAATCCGCACCGCCGCAGCTCCAAGAAAAAGTACTTTCTGGATTCGTCGTTCGAGACTCCGTAGAGATTAGCGAAACCGGCAGACAACTGGCAGAAGGCGATCTTAAGTCACAGCCTATGAAGTATTTCGGTACAACCCAGATCAACGATTCGTTAAGCCGGGTTTTGGAAGGACAGCCAGAAGAAGTATCCAATGCAGTGTACAGGATGATCGAGTCCAATTTTATCGTTGACGGAACAGTAACGGATGATAGTCAGCGAGCTGTGCTGCTGGAGATGGGACTATCCCAATCCAGGTATATTGCAGAGCATTATATGGAAGGCGGTAAAGCCAAACAATTTCTGGACACGATGGACAGGATCGCTGCGATTGCTTCTACACGATCCATTGACCCAGGGACCGGGGATATTAGCTACACGACTCCTCCAGATCGCCCGGTAGGTGCCCCCGAGGACTACATCAAACCATCGGAACTGATGAAGCTGGTAGCTCCCCAGCAATATACCGCGTTCGAAAATGACATAAAAAATGGGGGGAATGGGCTGAGCCATTTGCTGGATTTTGTACGAAAGATTCCCCAAAACCCCGGTTGGATAGAGAGATATAAGGAGCATACGAAGCAGACTGAGGCGGTATTGAATAACGTGGAGCTAACAAACCGGTTTGAAAAAGCCGATACGACATCAGCCTCCGCCTTTATGAACAGTATGCAGGATCTCCTTAAGGAATCGACTGCCGTAAACGATTCTTACCTTAGGAATATGCGGGAATTTTTCCGGGGCCTGGGCGTTCAGGTTCATTGAGCCCGATAAAGCCGGGAAGACTAACGCGGAGGCCGGAGTCATGCTTCCGCTTGCTCTACAGAAACAAGGAAGCAGTATGACAACGTGTCCATGGACCCCGAATAAGAGGACAAAAATGGAGGTACAGCGATCCCCCCAATTTCACGTTTAATTGAAAATGGAGGGTATCGCTGCACCATTCATACAGACTCACGCCGGATGAACTGACGGCTGCCTATGATCAGATAAAGGACAAACGTGAAGGAGGCAATGAACAGGAAGGGGATCAGGTCCCCTATAGGCGACAGCGACGTATGCTGAGAACACAACTTCGAACACCCCCTTACAATCCTGTGCGGATAGAACGCCCAATCCTGCATTGACCCCTGTATCCACGATGATCAATAGCAGGAATACTCCACTCACCAATGAACCTTCCGCCATTCACTCCAAATAATTCGAAACATGATAAACTCACACCTTTAAAATTCAATTTTTGTAAATCTCCATGCGCTCCAACTGAAATTAGTAAGGGCAGCAGCGGACGATTTCCAACACCTTCGTTAACTCGTGGATTTTGATGACATCGTCCATAATAAACATTTCCTCCGATACTTATTTGGCTTTGCGTTGACTTGTCTCAAAAGAACATGTTAGTTTGGTCTTAACCGCACTTATTTAATTAGAACTTCCGTATCGAAAGAGGTTGATGACCACGTACACGATATATATTGTCGAAGACGACGCCAAACTATCTGGCTTGCTTCGCTCTTATGTCATAAAATACGGCTTCGAGGCCAAAGAAACGGATAACTTCGACAATGTGCTGGAAGGCTTCAAAGCCTCTGGCGCTCATCTCGTGCTGCTCGATGTAAACCTGCCAAAATACGACGGCTTCTATTGGTGTCGGCAAATTCGGGCGCACTCACATTGCCCCATCGTGTTCATCTCTGCACGGGAAAGCCAGATGGACCAGGTGATGGCGCTGGAAAACGGGGCCGACGATTATATTACGAAGCCTTTTCATTATGAAGTCGTGCTGGCCAAAATCAGAAGCCATTTAAGAAGAGCGTACGGATCTTATTCCGCGGCGCAGGGCGAAAGAACGGTTGAAGCCGGAGGTCTTGTTCTGTATCCGGAACGCTTCGTCGTGATGCGTGAACAATCGTCGGCTGAACTGACCCAAAAAGAAGCGGTTTTGCTAGAGGCGTTGATGGCTAAAGCGGGACGCGTCGTGAGTAGAGACCGCCTGCTGGATTTGATGTGGGAAGGGCATCACTTTATCGATGACAACACATTAAACGTATACATCACGCGCGTCCGCAAAAAGCTGAAAGAGCTTGGCCTAAGCGATTGCTTGGAAACGGTGCGCGGGGCGGGCTACCGCTTGAGTTCCGGTGCCGGAGGCATGTCATGAAACTGTTCTGGAAGGACCATGCTCCGCTGCTGCTGTTTTACTTCGCACAAATGCCACTCGTGCCGCTGCTGTACTGGCTTACGGGCGAAGGACGCTCTATCGAGATTGCGCTTTACGGGATGTTGCTTAGCATCTCCGTTCTAACGCTTTACTTGGGTTATCGGTACTATAGCCAGAAGGGGCTGTACCGGCAGCTTAGCACCCCGCCTTTACAAGGAAACGAAGCGTTGGAACCGCTAGGGGAGACGCCGTTGGCGGAAGCAACGCGCGAACTGTTAAACCATTACGACCGGTATGGGCAGGAACAGCTGCTTCGTTACCGCAGCAGCATGGAGCAGCATATTGTCTTCGTCCATCGCTGGGTGCATCAAATGAAAACACCGCTATCGGTCATACAGCTTACGGCGGAAGAGCTGGACGGTCCGGAGGCAGACAGTATTATGGAAGAACTGGAACGGCTGAAAAAAGGAATGGAGATGGTTATCCATACGTCCAGGCTGGAACGTTTCGAGCAAGATTTCAAGGTCGGAAGGACACCGCTGCTGCAGGTCGTGAGCCAAGCGCTGGCCGAGAATCGCAGGCTGTTCATTCGTAAAGGCATAACGCCGAATATTCAGTTGGAAGAGCATTGGATCGTTTACAGCGATGCCAAGTGGCTGCAATTCATGCTGGGACAATTACTTATTAATGCGGCCAACTATACGGCGGGAGAAGGA
The DNA here is from genome assembly GCF_039543185.1 of Paenibacillus vulneris. Taxonomy (NCBI): domain Bacteria; kingdom Bacillati; phylum Bacillota; class Bacilli; order Caryophanales; family Paenibacillaceae; genus Paenibacillus; species Paenibacillus vulneris. The sequence continues at coordinate 105,426 of NZ_BAABJG010000052.1, forward strand.
AAAAAGGTCTTCGTGCGTGCTTACGAACGCGATGCGGATACAGTTCTTGAAATTCGCGACCAGGGCATCGGGATTGCCAAGGAAGATTTAAACCGCGTATTTAACCCATATTTTACAGGCGAGCGCGGCCGCCTTTACCACGAATCGACAGGGATGGGTTTATATTTGGTACGGGAAATTTGCAATCGGCTCGGTCATACGGTCGAATTGGAGTCCGAGCCTGGCATGGGCACCGTTGTCCGGCTGACGTTTGGCCAGTACAAGCCACCTGTTTCGTAACTGAGCCGTCCACCGCTCCGGTTAGCTGCCCGCCTGCTTGTAGACCGCTGCTTGGTATGAGAACACCCGAACATAACCTTAAATGGAGTGTAAGCCTGCGTTAAGGTAAATCGATAGCGGCACCGCTTAAGTTCTTGTACATTGGAGAGGAACAAGAATATGCGGGAGGAAACAGCCATGTCGAACTTTATTATGGAAGTGGATCGGGTGACCAAAACGATCGGCCAACGCACCCTTATTTCTGAATGCTCTTTTTCACTCAAAGAAGGCAAAATATACGGATTTCTCGGACCGAACGGCGCAGGCAAGACGACCTTGATGCGCCTCATGACGGGCCTGCTCCGGCCAACAAGCGGCAGTATACGCATCGACTCGTTCGACGTTCGGACCCAACGGGAACAAGCGCTGTCCCGGGTTGGCGCGATCATCGAATCCCCTGTCTTCTTCGACTATATGACGGGCAGACAAGTGCTTCGCAATTTGTCGAGGCTGCACCCGGACATTTCCCCTGCAGCCAGGGAAGCGCATCTTGAGCAATTGCTGCAAACGGTCGGCCTTGCCGCCAGAGGAGACGACCGGGTAAAAACTTATTCGCTCGGGATGAAACAGCGGCTCGGAATCGCCCAATCGCTGCTTGGCAGCCCCCGGCTGCTGCTGCTCGATGAGCCTTCCAACGGGCTCGACCCTATAGGCATGCGGGAGCTGCGAGATCTCATTTTCCGCTTGCGTGACTCGGGGAACTATGCGTTCTTCATATCGAGTCATTTGCTTGACGAATTGCAGCAGGTGTGTGACGAACTAATTGTCATCCGGGAAGGCAAGCTCCTGTGGAACGGTCCCGCCCGGGAATTGGTCAAAGACGGGCAGCGGCTGGAGGACGTTTTCCTGGAGCTGATGAATTCATGAGGACGCTAATCTATTGCGAATTGTCCCGTTTATGGCGTCAGCGTTGGTTTTGGCTCGTCATTCTTGTCCTGCCGATGTTCGCCTATATTACGGGCAGTCATTATTTATGGATCAATTCGCTCGGCGAGAACATCACCTCCGGCATGTTTCTGATTGTCGGGCTGCAGGAAAATTTGTTCTTGTCTTCCAATATTGTTGTCGCTGCGCTTGCGGCTGCCTTGTTTACGGAAGAATACCGCAGCGGCCGGTTGCGGCTTTTGTTTATACGCCGTTATACGCGGGGGCAAATATTTGTCAGCAAGCTTCTTGCACTCCACATTACTGTCCTCTTGCTGCTGCTCGTTCTCGGAATATGTCTGGCGATTGTCGGCTTCGTCCGGTTTCCAGAAGAGGCGAGCGGCCGGTGGCCGGTTGTGATCGGATATACAGCCGGTTATTATACACTTGCTTATGCGACGTTGGCCGCCATCGGCAGCTTGTTTGTTTGTATCGCGATGTATAGCAAACAGGTAACGTTTGCGCTTGGAGCCTGTATGATTTACATCCTGGCCACATTGCTGCTTGACGGTCTCTATTTGAAATTTGCCGCCTTGTTCTCGGGTCTACCATATGTTCGTGACGTGTTGGCCTTTATGCTGGTTCCCTATATGCAGCATACGGGCTTGAACAAAGCGCTGTCCGGGGAAACGTCGATGATTGGGGCGCTGCCGACTATTATTTTACTGCACATTGCCGTATTTACGGTTATTGCCTATCGCCGTTTTGTCGCTAACGATTACGTACATTAGGAGGAATAACGATGTGGGGACTATGGGTAAGCGAAATAGAGCGAATCTGGAGAAGGAAGCGGATGATCGCCTTTGGCGGCGTTTATTTGCTGCTGCTGCTCAGTAATATGTGGATGCTTATGCTCAGCGGCTGGGGACAATACCGGTTTGGTGGCCGGGTCGAGATGCACGAGCTGAGCGCGCCGTGGTTTATGATGGAAGGCATCTCTTTACTGCTGGTCATGGCGATTCTGCCGATTTTGTTTGTAGAGCATTTGGGCGGCGAAATTCATTCCGGCGCTTACCGGATGTACATGCTGCGGTCGTTCAGCCGGTTCCGGCTTTGGCTTGCCAAGCTGCTTGCACTGATCGCAACGATTGGAGTGTTTATGGGAACGACCTGCCTGATCGCCTTCGCTTGCGGTCGATTGTTTTTTCTGCACAGCGACACTGTCCTTATCTATGGTGCTGAGGTTCCTATAGCTTCGACGGCGGCGGCGCTTTACACTATCAAGGTATATTTGCTGCTGGCCTTGGTTTGTGTACTGAAGCTGGCGCTGAGCAGTATGGTATGTCTGTTTGTGCCAAGACCATTGATGGCCTATATCGTTATCTTTGTCGGTTCCATTGCCGCACTGTATTTGAACAAAGAACTCGTTCTTTTATTCGATCCGTTCCAGCGTATTTTAACCGCGCTCAGTCCGGAAGGCTGGCCGAAATTTTGGATATACGCCATAGGATTTACGGCTGTGTTTGCCGCGGCCAGCTTCTGGCGCTGGGAAAGAAGAGCAGTTTAAGCTAGCAAGCTTCAAACAAAAGCAGGGGGTGCATGTAATGAGCGTGCTCACCGTGAGTGGACTGAATAAAGTATATGCAGGCAAAGTGCCTACGCGTGCTCTTGCCGATATTCACTTGTCGATCGAGCGAGGGGAATTCGTCGGCATTATGGGGCCTTCCGGAAGCGGCAAAACGACACTTCTTAATGTGATTTCGACCATCGATACGCCGAGCTCCGGTGCGGTCCGCATAAACGGCTGCGATCCTTACAGCATGAAGAAAGCGGATCTGGCGAATTTCCGGCGCCTTCAGCTCGGCTTCGTCTTTCAGGAGTACAACCTGCTGGATACCCTCACGATTGCGGAAAATATCGTGTTGCCGCTGACGCTGGACTGCAAGCCGTTTGACGAGATGGAAGCGGGACTTGCAAGGGTTGCTGATCGGCTCGGAATTACCGATATTTTGAACAAGCGTATCTACGAGGTTTCTGGCGGCCAGCGTCAACGCGCGGCCATTGCCAGAGCAATCATTGCTTCTCCGGCGTTGCTGCTTGCGGACGAACCGACGGGTGCGCTCGACTCGGGCGCTTCCCGCGCCGTGATGGAGTCGCTGGAGAACATCAACCGGAAGGATCGGACCACCATCATGCTGGTTACGCACGATCCGCAGGCCGCAAGCTACTGCAGCCGGATCGTATTCATTAAGGACGGAAGGATCGCGGCCGAAATTCATCGCGGCGACAGCCGGCAAACGTTCTTCCAACGCATTATGGACATGCTGTCGTTTTGGGGAGGGTATACGCATGAGCATGAGTTTCCCTCAATTCGTCAAGATTAACTTGAAGCGAAATGCACACGCTTATTTCGCCTATTTTATAAGCAACTCCATGACGGTCATGATTTTTTTCTCATTCGCCATTTTTGCGTTTCATCCGGAAATCGGGCAAATCCCGCTGGGATTTAAAAAACGCGCGGCGCTGCTGCTTGCCGAATTCGTGATCTTTTTGTTCGCCATGTTCTTTGTGGCGTATTCCACCCGCATGTTTGTGAAATCCCGCCACCGGGAATTCGGGCTGCTGCTTGTTTTAGGCGCTCATCCGCGCCAGATAGGCAGGCTAGTGCGGCTGGAAAGTATGGCGATCGGCACCGGCGCAATCCTCATCGGAATGGCCGGTGGCCTGCTTTTGTCCAAGCTCTTCCTGCTGATCGCCGTGAAAAACACGGACATGCGGGAGCTTTCCTTCTATTGGCCAATATTGGCTATATGGGTTACGATCGTTTCATTTTCCGGCCTGTTTGCAGCCCTCTCGTGGTTTACGCTGCTCTTAATTCGCAAGAGCAGCGTAAAAGAGCTGCTGCAGGGGAGCGGATCGTCCCCAAAAGAGCCGGCTGCGTCGATCACTCTATCCTTAACCGGCATTGCATTGCTGGCTGGCAGCTGCCTGTTGCTCCAGGCCGACAAGCTTGCACCCAAGCATGTGTTCCTTGCGGCGGCGCTTGGCATTGCGGGCACTTATTTGTTTTATTCCCAGCTGTCGGTGCTGATGATTCGCCTATTGATGCGGAGTCGCAAAGCCGTATGGAGGGGGATAAACTTGCTTTGGCTTTCCGAGATGGCTTACAAGCTGAAAGACAACGCGCGGATATTGTTTCTCGTAACCGTTGTGACCTCCATAGCATGCATGAGCGTAAGCATTGTGCTTTCCTTGAATTTGTCGAATCGGGACAGCTATAGGACCAATCCTTTTGCTTTCCAGTATTTTAGTTTCAATGATGAACAAACCGGACGGGATTTAGAAAAAATCAACAGACTGTTGGAGGATGCAAAGGCGGATTACCAGGAATTAAAGGTGGAAACCAGCTTTAAAGGCACAAGCCACCCATCGGCCGCTTCAGTAGAAGTTATAGCTGCGAGCAGCTTCAACAAGCTTGCAGCTCCGATGAATCTCGACGAAGCGTCTCTCGCGGACGGACAAGCGATTCTGGTTCGCTCCCCCGGCACAACGGCGGGGCGCAATCGGTCCGATCAAGTTATACTTCATTCCGGCCCGACACTGCATATTGCCAAGGTGCTCGTCCATCCGCTGCCGTTCCTGACCTTAACGAACATGCTAGTCGTGAACGATTCGACGTACCAATCCATCAAGAAAGGTGCCGAGGTCAAGACCGTGTTTCTTTATTATGTCCCTACATGGAATAGCGGGCAGCTTCCCGAGGCAGAAAGCCCGGAGGCAGTTATTGGCGGCAAGCTGGAGCAGCGGCTGGAAGCCACTGACTTGTATCACCCGGGGTCCAATCGTATATTCATGCGGGCAAGGGAGTATTGGAGCTTAAAGCAGGCATTTTCTTTATTCTGTTTCATCGGTTTTTTTGTGGCTCTTATTTTCTCCGCGGCATCCGCCAGCTTCTTATACTTTAAGCTGCACTCCGATCTTGCATCAGCCCGTGATAAATATCGTGCACTATCTAAACTTGGTTTAAGCGAACGGGATATGGGCAGGGCGGCCACACGGCAAATCGGCCTGCTGTTCTTTGTTCCCGTTCTGGTGTCTTCCGTACAAACGCTGATCGTAATGCGTCCGATTCTGGAGACAATGTACGTGTATACCATATACGAGCCCATTCTGGCTACATCCGCTTTGTTTTTAGGAGCCCAGACATTATATTTTTTTCTTGTCCGCTCCCGCTACTTGCGCCGCTTGAAAAAAATGACGGTATGATCCAAAAGTGTACGGCAGTGACGACGAAAAAACCGTCGACGACGGACTTCGACGGGGAGAACTGCCGTATGACAAAAACCAGAGGAGGACCTCTGGTTTTTGTCATGATCAACAATTATAGGCATAATTTTATTAACCTTTTTATAGTACGGTGTATCACAAAATCCTGTGCTGTTCCCAAGCCAAACTATGGCGGTGACGAATCAAAGAAGCATGTGTTAAGATGATGGAAATGAAACCATCTTAATTGATTTATATCCGGCAGGAGGGAATGCTATGCTGCGATTGCTGATAGTGGATGATGAAGTACATGCTGCACATGGCATTGAGCGAGGAATCGAATGGTCCCGGTTAGGTGTTTCGCAGGTATTGGTAGCTTACAATATAAGGCAGGCCAAAGAATTATATGCTGCTCATACCATAGATCTTATGATTTGCGACATTGAGATGCCGCAAGGTAACGGAATTGAACTGCTAACGTGGGTGAAGGAGCAATACCCATCGACAGAATGTCTCTTTCTGACTTGTCATGCCGATTTTGGCTATGCTCAACAAGCGCTGCAGCTAGGAAGCCTGGATTACATGCTCAAGCCAGTTAGGTACGAGGATTTGGAAAGCGCTGTCATAAAGGCGATCCGTAAAATCCAAGCCGACCAGGATACCCGTAAATTTACAGAAACTTTAAAGCATTACCAGGGGCTATGGTCCCTTCATCAGCCCTTGCTGGTTGAGCGTTTCTGGTCAGATATTATTCATAATGTATTATCTTCTCATCCAGATCAGATTACCGAGGCCATCCGCAACCGCAGTGTACCATATGGCCCGGACTCCCGATTTTTTCCGGTCCTGATTACGATACGAAGCTGGGGGAGAAGCTTAACGGACCGCGAGATGAAGATTATGGAGTATGCACTTCGTAACACAGCAGACCATAGCTTCGGGCTTAACGGGCTCTCTGGACTAGTGATGCAAATATCGGCTGCAAATCTTATCGTGCTCTTGCCGGAGGAGCATCGGTTAAGCACTTCCGATTCGGAGCTGGAAGAAGCGCTTCAAGCTTATTTGACCTACTGCAGCCAATATTTTTACTGCGAGTTAGCCTGTTATATCGGGTATATGGCTTATATTTTCGAGATTCAGCAAATAGTAGAGCGTCTGGTTCAATTGGACCTCGACAACGCTACCAATTCCAGGAAGGTATATCATTTGGAGGAGGCGGCGGAAAGAGAGGCGTTGATGGAACCGCCCGACATGAACAAGTGGCTGGACATGCTGCATCTGGGTTCAAAGTCGTCCTTGCTTGCCGAAATCAATGCCTATCTGGAAGAAATGAAATCCCGGGAATGCAGCACCAAGACTCTGCAAGCCTTTTATCATGATTTTTTGCAGATGATCTATCACATCCTGCACATGAAAGGATATCAAGCTCACCTAATGTTCTCCGAAGAGATTGGTCTGGGCCCTGTAGAGAGTGTCACCCGTTCTGTAGCGAGCATGCAGGAATGGACGGGGAGGACGATCGAGCTTGTCATTGAATGGATTCGCGACGTCGAACAGCCGAATTCGGTGGTGGACCGGGTCAAGAAATTCATTGCGGACAATATGGCGAGCAAGGATTTGACCCGCGACGATATTGCTGAGTTCGTTTATTTACATCCCGACTATTTAACACGGCTTTTTAAGAAAGAGGCTGGAGTTTCCTTATCCGATTATTTGCTGGAGGCCAAATTCAAGCATGCGCAGGCGATGCTGATCAAATCGGACAGATCCGTGAGCGATATTGCGGCATCCATAGGATACACGAATTTTTCACATTTCTCCAAAATGTTTAAACGCATCACGAATATGAACCCGCTTGAATTTCGCAAGAAGCATACTCGATAATGCTAATGTGTCGAAAAAAAGGACAGGCCGAATGAAATCATTCGACTGTCCTTTTTGGGTTTATAGAGGCCATAATGATCGTTAAAACATCATTCTATGTCGGAAAAACGGTAGTTGCTTATCCACGCAATTCCTATAATAAATAACAAAGCTCACTGAAGGGGGACACTCGAATGCATCATAAGCCCAATGCCGTTCAAAGCATTTCGGACTTCATCGAACAAAAAAGGGATTTGTATATCCGTGTGAGTGACCAGATTTGGAATTATGCCGAAACCAGGTATGAGGAGCATCAATCCGCAGAATTAATGGCAAGTATACTCGAACAGGAGGGCTTTGCTGTAGAGCGCTCTGCAGGCGGGATTGCAACAGCTGTTGTTGGAAGCTACGGAAATGGCAAGCCGGTAATCGCCATTCTTGGCGAGTATGATGCCTTATCCGGATTAAGCCAAGAGAAGGGGAAAACGCATCACGCGCCTGTTGTTGACGGCGGGAACGGTCACGGCTGTGGGCACAACCTGCTTGGAAGCGGAATGCTGGCGGCAGCCGTAGCAGTCAAAAGCTTTATGGAAAAACACCGGTTGGCGGGGACTATCCGGTATTATGGCTGCCCTGCGGAAGAAGGCGGCGGCGGCAAAGCCGTCATGGCACGAAATGGGCTTTTTGACGACGTGGATGCCGCCCTTACTTGGCATCCGGAAAGCATCAACGCAATGATGACGAAGACTACTTTGGCTACCTGTCAGGTTTATTTCAAGTTCAAGGGGCGAAGCGCGCATGCAGGTGTGTCCCCCCATTTGGGAAGAGGCGCGTTGGATGCCGTTGAACTCATGAATGTGGGGGCCAACTATTTGCGGGAGCATCTGATTCCGGAGGCACGGCTGCATTATGCCGTAACCAATACAGGCGGAACTTCGCCGAATGTCGTGCAAGCGGAAGCGGAGGTTTTATACAAGTTGCGTATTCCCCGCTCTGAAATGCTTGCCGACATGTATGAAAGGGTATGCAATCTGGCTCGAGGGGCGGCGCTTATGACTGGAACGGAGCTGGAAATCCGCTTTGATTCGGGCTCTTCCGAGCTCATTATGAACAGGACGCTGGAGAAGTTGATGTTTGATAGCTTTGCTCAGCTGGGGGTACCAGAATTTGATGAAGCCGAGAAAACATTTGCTTCGCGCATTCGTGATACCTTGACCGGGCTTGATCTCAACGATAGCGTTCCTGCAGGGCTGGAGAACCAGCATTTATCCGATCGATTGGAGCCGTATGATTCGAGTGGCGGCCTTTTTCCCGGATCGACTGATGTCGGGGATGTAAGCTGGAAAGCACCGACAGCCCAATGTATGGTTGCCTGCGTTGCTCTGGGTACGCCGTTTCATACATGGCAGGTCGTTAGTCAAGGGGCGACCTCGATAGCTCATAAAGGCATGCTGCATGCCGGCAAAGTCGTTGGTGCAACAGCGGCTGAGCTGCTTTTGAGACCGGAGCTGTTGGCACAAGCCAAGGAAGAGCACCTTAAGGAGCTGGGCGGCCGGGAATACAAATGTCCGATTCCGGCTGATGTCATGCCAGGTCCGGTTAAAAGGTAACGGGTCAACTATACGATAAAAAAGGATGATGGATGATGGACATTGGATTGCAGATATTTTCGGTAAAAAATGCACTGAAAGAAGATTACGTGGGCACATTGGAAAGAATTGCGGCCATCGGTTATAAACATGTCGAGTTCCCGGTGCGAATTACAGACGAGGGGATTCATTTAGGAGGGGACATAACCGTTAAGGAATTAAAACGGCAGCTGGACCGGCTGGGATTAAAAACCATTTCCACAAGTGCTCGTGTGAACCAGGATACAGCCTGGGATCGAATCATTGAAGTGAACCAGGAGCTGGATTGTCCGGTGATTGTATGTCCGGCAGCTTATTTTACTGACAAGGCCAACGTTATCGAATATTGCGGCCGATTTAACCGGTACGCAGAGACGTGTAGGAAGCAGGGGATTGGGCTGTATTATCACAATCATTTCCAGGAATTTCAAGTTTTTGAGGGTCATACGGTAATGGACTTGATGCTGGAGCATATGGACGAGGAGCTGGTCAAGTTCGAGCTGGATTCTTACTGGGCTCTAAGGGGTGGAGCGGACCCGGCGGAGTGGCTGCATAAGTATGGTACCCGCTGTGACAGGATCCATCAGAAGGATCTGCCGGCCGGTGTGAACCCGGTGAACTGGTTCGATGTCTTCGGAAAAGACGAACGTATTACCGTTGAGCATCTATACAAAACCCAGGACCCGTCACAATTCGCGGAAATTGGCGAAGGCATTATGGACATTAAGAACATTATCGATACGGCAAGAAAAATTGGTGCTGCAAAGTACATGATCGTAGAACAGGACGCCACCTGCAAAACCGAATTGGAAAGCGTTGAGATCAGCTACCGAAATATGTCCGTTTTGTTAGCGCTATAGAGCAACACCAGGGGAGTGAGATACGGATGGAAAAAACAGAAACTATAGCACTTGCAGCAACGAATCGGTCGTCAGCAAGGACGTGGAGAACGATTAGGAGATATAGTGTTCTCTTTCTTATGATGGCGCCGGGTATACTATATTTGCTCATTAATAACTACCTCCCAATGCTGGGAATTATCATTGCATTCAAGGATGTTAATTTTGCCAAAGGGATTCTCCATAGCGATTGGGTGGGATTTAAAAATTTCGAGTTTCTTTTCAAAACAACGGATGCTTATATTATCACAAGAAATACCTTGTTGTATAATATCGCTTTCATTATTTGTAACCTCATTGCGGCATTGACCTTGGCGATTTTGTTAAATGAGCTGCGGAATCGATTCCTGTCCCGGTTTTATCAAAGTGTAGTTTTATTGCCGTATCTCATTTCGACCGTCATTATCGGTTATCTGGTGTTTGCTTTATTGAGCGGTGATTCGGGCATGATGAACAAGCAGATCTTGCCGATGCTCGGATTGAAGGAAGTGAACTGGTACAGCGAGACGAAGTATTGGCCCCTCATATTAGTTTTTGTGAGTATCTGGAAAGGGGCCGGCCACTTGTGCGTAATCTTCCTTGCAGCTATTGTAGGTATAGATAAGGAATATTACGAAGCAGCAACAGTAGATGGCGCCTCAAGATGGCAGCAGATTAAAGGAATTACCATTCCGCTTGTGACCCCGGTTATAACCATCATGACCTTGCTGGCCGTCGGCCGTATTTTTTACTCGGATTTCGGCCTGTTTTACCAGGTGCCGCTTGATGCCGGAGCGCTGAACCCGGTAACGAATACCATTGATACTTATGTGTATCGTGCCTTATTGACGCTGGGCGATATCGGAATGTCCTCCGCTGCGGGCGTATATCAATCGGTTGTAGGCTTTATATTGGTTCTCTTATCCAACTATATTGTGAGAAAAATCAACAGCGAGAATGCATTGTTCTAGGAGGGGGGAGTTTGGATGAAGCAAAAAGAGAGCGTTTACCAGCTTATGATTCACTTGGTTTTTATCATCATCAGTGCTATGAGTCTGCTTCCCTTTGTTCTATTGGTTACCTCCTCAATAACAGACGAAAACGAAATTATTCGAAGAGGCTACTCCTTCTTGCCTGAGAAAATCAGCTTCGCTGCTTATGACTACCTGTTTCATGATCTTAGCACGATCTTACGGGCATACGGGATCTCCATTTCGGTAACAGTCATAGGGACGTTAACCAGCGTGCTCATCATCTCTATGCTGGCTTACCCCTTATCGAGAAGAGATTTGCCATATAGGAAGCTATTCTCATTCTATGTCTTCTTTACTATGCTGTTCAATGGAGGGCTTGTCTCTACCTACTATTTGTACACACAAGTATTCGATTTGAAAAATACGATTTTTGCCTTGATTATCCCTTACCTGCTGCTCAACGGATTTTATGTTTTGCTGGCAAGAACCTTTTTTATGACATCCATCCCGGTGGCGATTATTGAATCCTCCTACATGGATGGGGCAGGGGAGTTCAGGATCTTCTGGCAGATTGTTATGCCGCTTTCCCTCCCCATTCTGGCCACTGTAGGCCTATTTCAAATTATTCATTACTGGAACGATTGGTTCAACAGCTTGATCTTCATCACCGATAGTAAGCTGTTCAGTCTCCAATATATGCTTAATAAAATTTTGCTGGATATTCAATTTTTAAGCACAGCCGATTTGGGCGGAAATCAAGGCGAGATGCTGGCTGCTCTCCCCAAAGAAGGCGTACGGATGGCGATGGCCGTTATAGGTGTCGTTCCTATTCTTATCACGTATCCGTTCTTTCAGAAATTTTTCGTTAAGGGACTCACGGTTGGCGCGGTTAAAGGCTAAAGCACGGTTAATATATTCCATTTGGGAGGTTGGGTTATGAAGAAAAAGATCAAATCGGTAGGATTGGCTTCGGCATCCATGCTTTTAGTCATGTCTATGCTTGCAGGGTGTTCAGGGGGTGGCAAGCAGGCGGATAACAGCTCCGCTAACAACCCGAAGGAAGGCGGCGGAGCATCCGGATTGGCACCCTATGAAATAACGATGGCCTTCTTCACGACCACATCACAAACTCAAGGCATTCCTGAAGTCGAGAAGGCAATAAGCGAAATCACCAAGAAAAAAATCAATGCAACCGTGAAGCTGCTTCCTATCAGCTATGGCTCTTATGCGCAGCAGCTCAACCTGATGATCGCCTCTAACGAGAAGCTGGATTTGATGGTCAGCGGCGTAGGGGGGACTTACAGCACGCATATTACTCAAGGCCGTCTATTGGCTCTGGATGATTTGCTTGCCAAGCATGGCCAAGACATTACCAAGACGTTAGATCCCGCATTTCTTAATGCAGCCAAAGTAAACGGCAAGATTTACGGAGTGACGAGCAACCGGGATTTGGCCGGAGACAGGTCGCTTACGATGAGAAAAGATCTGATCGACAAATATAAAATTGATCTAAGCAAGCTGACTTCCTACAACGATCTGGACAGTGTGTTCCAAACGATCAAGGAACATGAGCCGAATATCACTCCTTTAGTTCTGTACACAAGCTCCGTTACTCCGGCAGCCGTCATGAGTAATAAATATTTTGATGTGCTTGGAGATTATATGGGCGTGCTGGATTATGAGGATAAAAATTTAAAGGTCGTCAACCTGTATGAGACTCCAAAATACGCAGGGATCCTCGATACGGTCAGAAGATGGTTTGAAAAAGGTTACATTCAGAAGGATGCCGCAACAACCAAGGATAATGGAACCGATCTGATCAAGGCGGACCGCGCCTTCTCGTTCATGACGACCTCAAAGCCCGGTTATGCTATGCAAGCGACTCGTGTTGCAGGGAAAGAAATGGTGGAATACAAAATTTCCGAACCGGTTTCCAACACGAATCAGATTACAAGGTTTATGTGGTCCATTGCTAACAACTCGAAAGACCCCGCTCGTGCGATGATGTTTCTGAATCTGATGTTCTCCGACAAGGATATTATCAATTTGCTCTCTTGGGGAATTGAAGGAAGAGATTATGTGAAAAAATCGGTTAACGTCATCGACTTTCCTCAAGGAATCAACTCAGGTAATGTTCCATACGGGGTGAACCAGGGGTGGTTATTCGGGGATCAATTCAAGTCCTATGTGTTCACGGGGGACCCGGAAGACATCTACAAACAAATGGACAAATTCAATAAGGATGCTATGAAATCTCCGGCGCTTGGCTTTACCTTTGACGCTACGCCAGTAAAGACGGAAATTGCCGCCGTTACGAATGTATTCAACCAGTACAAAAACGGCCTGGAAACGGGGACGCTAGATCCGAAAACAGAGCTTTCTCAATTCAACACAAAACTCAAAGCAGCAGGTATAGACAAAATTATTGCCGAGAAGCAAAAGCAGCTGGATGCATGGTCAAAAACCAAATAATAGAGAACGCGGAGGAATCTATATGACACTATCTATCGGATTACAATTATTTTCGGTGAAAAATGCATTGAAGCAAGATTTTATCGGCACCATAGAGCAATTAGCGCAAATAGGCTACAGCCATCTGGAAATGGTGATTAAAAAAACCGATGACGGGTTCAGTCTTGGGGGAGATCTTCCCCCCTCCGAGGTAAGGAAGCAGCTGGATCGTCTTGGATTAAAGGCGGTAAGCTGTCATACCAGGGTGAATGAAGAGACGGATTGGGAAGGAGTCCTATCTGTTAATCAGGAAATAGGAAGTACCGCTATCGGATGCTCTATCGCCTTTTTTAGCAGCAAGCAGGATGTTTTGGACTTTTGCAAGCAGTTCAATAAATACGGAGAAATCTGCAAAAAGAAAGGCTTGCAATTGTATTACCATAACCATTTTCAGGAATTCCAAGTATTTGAAGGCGAGACGGTCCTGGATTACATGCTGAAGCATACCGATCCGGAACTAGTCAAGTTCGAGCTGGATACCTATTGGGCGGTTAGAGGAGGTGTTGATCCGTTAGCGTGGATGCGCAAATTGGGAGACCGCTGCATCTTTCTTCATCAAAAGGATTTACCGGCATCCGTTCAGCCGGTCAATTGGTTTGAGGTATTTGGGGAAAACAGCCATATTACGATTGATGAGCTTTATCGAACCCAAGATCCGAAGCATTTTACCCAGGTAGGGCAAGGGTGCCTGAATATTAGGGATTACCTGCAGGAAGCCGTCTCACTTGGCCATTCCCGGTATGTTTTTGTCGAGCAGGATGCGACGGATGGGGATGAGATTGAGGGCGTGGCCACCAGCTATAGAAACCTTACGCAGCTGCTTCAACAAGCTACCCTTTAGACGGAACCGCAGGACCGGGGGACATATCCCCCTATTCTCTTCCATGATATAATTACGTAACGATAACGTAACCATCATGGGGGACCGATAAGATGAAAATTATGATGAAAGAACGGCTGAAATCGCTGCGTTTTCGTATCGGGATGGCTTTTGTCGCTATCTTTATCCCTTTGATGAGTTTAATGATCTATTACAGCTCGTATGCGGGTGATGTAGTAAGGGAACAGGTAGCCCAATCGAATAAAAACCTGGTCAGCCTGTATATGAACCAGATCGATAGAAACCTGGCGGAAGCCGATGAATACTTGTACAAAATGGTTGCCGAGGAAACCGATTTAATCTTGCTGGATCAGCCGGCGAACATCTATTCAACACAGTACCAGGAAGCAAAAATTCGTCTTTTCAACAATGTTTCAACCATGATAAACAACAACCGTACGATGGATATGTTTTTTGTTTATTCCGCAAACAATGAAGATTTTTTGCTCGGGGCCAATTCCTCCTTAACCTTTGAAGACAGGGATCAAGCGCGCTCACTGCTCATCAGCAAGCTGAATAGCGATCAAATGGATCAAAATTGCAGGCAAGCCTGGTGCGTTCTACAGCTGAATCAAGATTATTTTCTAAGCCACGTTGCCAAAATAGGGAATGTCTATGTAGGCGCATGGGTGAACGCCAAGAGGCTGATGGTACCGCTGAGTCTGATTGATCTCGGGGATGATGGCCTATCCGTATTATCGACAAGCCGTCATGAGCCCATGGATCATGTTGATTTTATTAAGCAGAACGGCATCGATCTTTCCGTGGACAATAAGATTTACAAGCCTACGGGCCAAAAGCAAATTTTTCTCGAGGTGGCTGAACGTTCCGGGAAGGGCGATTTTTATTTGAACGTATTAATTCCAGAGCAAAGAATCTTGGAAAAGCTTCCTGTTTTTCAAAGAATTGTTCAGGTCGTTACGATTGCATTCGTCATTTTGCTGCTGCTCCTGTTGCTGCTGCTTAGGAAACTCATACTCCGTCCTATCTCAAGATTGCTCCTTGCAATGAGGCGGTTTAAAGAAGGGAATTGGGAAACCCGAATTGTACCTTACACGACTTCCTACGAATTTGAAGTTATTAACGAAACCTTTAACGAAATGGTTTCACAAATCCAGCAATTGAAAATTGATGTTTACGAAGAGCAGTTGAGCAATCAAAGGGCGGTTCTCAAGCATTTGCAATTGCAGATTAATCCCCATTTCTATCTGAACTCATTAAACATTGTGTATCACCTGGCGCAATCTCGGGAGTATGAGCTCATTAAGGAGATGACGATGTCCCTTGTGGAATACTTCCGGTACATGTTCCGCAGCAATTTAAGCTTTGTGGCTTTGAGGGATGAGATTAAGCACACGAAGAATTATCTCAATATTCAGAAATTAAGATTTCCGGGACATATGGAATACGAATTGATGCTTGCGGAAGGCTTGGAAGACGTCCAGGTGCCGCCTTTGATTATTCAAACGTTTGTGGAAAATTCAATCAAGTACGCCGTTACGATGGACGACTGTGTTCGTATCGTTGTTGAAATTGGTTCAGAGCCTGCCGAGGAAGGAGAAGCCTTGCTCATTTCTATTCTGGATACCGGCGGCGGATTTCAGGAAGATATTCTTACCCGGCTTCAATCGGACGAGGATCTGATGAATGTGAGAGGGGAGCATGTGGGAATTTGGAATGTGAAACGAAGAATGGCTCTCCTGTACCCCGGCCGGACGGACATCCATTTCAGCAACTTGCCTCAAGGTGGAGCCAAAGTGAAAATCCGCTTGCCTGTTCGATTGGAAGTAACGGATAACGATAACCAAGAAAGGAAGATATAAGTATGAAAGAAGCACTGAAAATTGGAATTATCGGCTGTGGAGCCATAGCACATCAAAAGCATATGCCATCTTTGGCTAAGCTGCCTCATCTGGGGAAAATGGTTGCCTTTTGTGATGTAGTAGAGGAGAGAGCTGCTGCTGCGGCAGCGGCATTCGGTATGGAGGGAGCTAGAGTCTATACGGATTATAAAGAACTGCTTCAAGACGAATCCATTGATGTCGTTCATGTACTCACTCCGAATCTGTATCACTCCTTTATCACGGTAGACGCTCTCGAAGCGGGCAAGCATGTTATGTGCGAGAAGCCGATGGCCATTAATTCCGAGGAAGCTAAAAAGATGCTGGATGCTTCGAAAAGGACAGGAAAAAAATTGACCATAGGCTATCAAAACCGGTTTAATGAGGAGTCCCAGGTTCTATATCGTGCTTGCTCGAAGGGGGATCTTGGCGAGGTCTATATGGCCAAGGCACATGCCGTGCGCAGAAAGGGCGTTCCGACCTGGGGGGTATTTACCGATAAGCAATTACAAGGCGGAGGGGCGTTAATCGACATTGGCACGCATGCACTTGATTTGACGCTATGGTGCATGGACAACTATAAGCCGCAATCTGTGACAGGCTCGGTCTATTACAAAATGAAGGATAACATGGAAGGGAATCTGTTTGGTCCTTGGGACCCCTCAACGTTCGATGTGGAGGATTCCGCATTTGCTTTTATTAAGATGGAGAATGGAGCTACCATCTTCCTGGAGTGCTCCTGGGCGCTCAATACGACGGATGCCAGGGAAGCGAAGACCTCGTTGTTCGGCGTAGACGGCGGAGCAGAAATAAAGGTCGGGCCGGATCGAAAGCCGGAGGTTGTATTTAATAGAGCCCAGTATGGGAAATTAGTAGAAATTAAGCCGAGAACAGGGGCAAGCGTCGCTTATTTCACCGGCAAAGATGAAGCACCCGGAGTGCTGGAGGCGGAGCAATGGCTGGAATGTATTCTTCATGATACGGAACCGCTGGTCAAAGCGGAGCAAGCTTATGTCGTCACTCAAATATTGGAGGCTATCTATAAATCGGCGGAAACTGGAGCAACCATAGACTTTTTGGAGTTTGCCGAGTAAATCAAGATTAGCGTATAGCTGGATGGAGGGCCGAGTCGATGAACAAGGTAAAAATAGGTATTGTAGGCTGCGGGGTCATTAGCGGTATCTACTTGGAAAACTGCTTGAAGTTCAAGCTGCTCGAGGTTGCGGCCATCGCCGACATTGACTTGTCGCGGGCCCGTTCCCGGGCGGAGGAATATGGGATTCCAAAGGCTTGCTCTGTGGAGGAGCTATTGGGTGATCCGGACATTGAGCTTGTCCTCAATCTTACGATTCCGGCTGCCCATGCCGAAATCAGTCTCGCCGCTCTGGAGGCAGGCAAGCACGTTTATTCGGAAAAGCCGCTTGCCATTAGCACCGAAGACGGCCGGCGCATATTGGAGCTGGCACAGCGCAAAGGGTTGAAAGTAGGGGTTGCGCCGGACACCGTATTAGGCGGAGGTATTCAGACCTGCCGCAAGCTGATTGATGACGGCTGGATCGGCCAGCCTGTGGCTGCGACGGCTTTCATGATGTCTTCGGGACCGGAAAGATGGCATCCGAATCCCGATTTCTTGTACGACGTTGGCGGGGGCCCGATGTTCGACATGGGACCCTATTATTTATCAGCGTTTATTACACTGCTAGGACCTATTCAGCGGTTGACCGGATCTGCGGCCATATCGTACCCGGAGCGGACGATTACGTCGGAGGCCCGGTACGGGCAGAAGATTCCCGTACTGACGCCAACCCATATTGCGGGAGTGATTGATTTTACGTCGGGGGCTATAGGTACGCTCGTGACAAGCTTTGATATTAAGGGAGGCTCCCAAGTCCCACGCATTGAAATTTATGGGAGTCATGGAACCTTGTCCGTCCCTGATCCCAATACGTTCGGCGGACCGGTGAAAATCAGGCTGGCAGGCAAGGATTCCGAATGGATGGAGATACCATTGACGCATGCTTTAACGGACAATTCGAGAGGTATCGGATTATTGGATATGGCTTATGCGATTCGGTTGGGATATTCCCATAGGGCCAACGGTGATCTTGCCTATCAGGTGCTGGAAGCTATGCATGGCATTCATATTGCCTCCAGGGAAGGCAGACACTATGCAATGGAAGGGAAATGCGAACGTCCAGATCCGCTGCCAGTCAATATCGGAACAATGGAAGAGAACTGGTTTTGTTAAAACGATATAGGTGAAGACAAGAGCCGCAGCGAAAGTGCTGCGGCATTTGTTTACCGGGATATTATGTAAGGGAAGGATAATCGATGTGAGGCAGCTATCCCTGATTCAGCAAACTGTTCTGATTATAGCTCTTGTTTTCCTATGGGGCTTATCGTTTCCTATTAATAAAATGGTGCTCCAGTATACACCGCCAATGCTATTTGCAGGTATGCGAACGTTGGCAGGCGGGGTTCTTCTTGTTTTGTTACTGATTCGTAAAATGAGCCAAATCCAATGGAAGCAAAACTGGCGCATTTATATCATTTCCGCATTGCTTAACGTTGTGTTGTTTTTCGGGCTGCAAACATTCGGCTTGAAATTGATGTCCTCCGGACTTTTCTCGGTGCTCGTATATTTACAGCCTATCCTGGTCGCATTATTTGCTTGGATTTGGCTGGGCGAGAATATGTCGCTTTATAAGGCTATCGGCCTCGTACTGGGCATTGCAGGAGTTGCTGTTATAAGCATGAGAGGAGAGACAGGACCTATTTCCGCCATAGGGGTTCTATTGGGAATAGGCACCTCCATTAGCTGGGCGCTGGGTACTGTTTATGTAAAAAAAGTCAGTGCTTTAATGAATGTCATGTGGCTCGCCGCATTACAGTGTATGATAGGTGGACTCATTTTAATTATTCTGGGTTTTCTATTGGAGCCGTGGAGCGCTATTCAGTGGAACCCGATATATTGGGCAGGGATGGGATACAGCAGCATACTTGGGGTAGCAGGTTCCTGGATTCTGTACTTTTCCCTAGTAAATTCAGGTGAAGCCGGTGTAGTCACCTCTTATACATTTCTTGTGCCGATAGTATCGGTTTTAGCAGGAATGGCATTTTTGCATGAATCGTTCACCTTTTATTTGTTACTGGGATTATTGTTTATCGGAACTAGCATTTTTTTGGTTAACTTTAAACCAAAATCTGCATCTTACAAGTCCCCTAAAGGAAATGGGCTTAAAAAATGGGACTGAATCGGCAATGCACATGAAAAGTGAGTTATGCAGCATCACCACAGACACACATAGCAGGAGATGCCATTGACTAACAAAGCGCAGTGAGTTATAATCAGGTTATTACATAGTATTCCAATAGGAATTATTAGTCAACCAGACAACTGGAGATTCGCCTATTTCATAGGTTTGAATCTCCTTTTTATTTTCCACAGGGAGGGACTCCATTTGAAGATTTTACGAAACTACCAATTTCCAAACGGATTTTCGTTGAGGCAGATCCTCAAATTCGTCAGTGCGGCAAATCAATTCAAGAGCCAAGTCTCGTTTGCATCTGACGGTTATTTATTGAATTCTAAGGGGGTCCTGGGTATGGTACTGTTCTTCTCCCAATTCCCAAGAACCGAGGAGATCCAATTGATCATAGAAGGCACGGATGCGGATGAAGCGAATAAAATTCTCGAATCCATCTTATATTCAGGCAGTTCGTACGCTTATAGCGCAAAGTCGTAGGATAGTTATATCTTGATGAGCAAGCGAACGAAAAGGAGGGCGGGATGGAGCTTCATTGGAGACGAAATCTTAGCATATTATGGCTCGGTTTATTTCTCAACCATATAGCTTATACGTTGTCGGTGCCCTTTTTTCCGCTTTTTCTACAGACGGAGCTGGGGATCAGTAAAGGCGTCGAAGCCTGGTCGGGAGTGTCGATTTCGATCAGCTTCCTCATTAGCGGTTTATGTGCGCCCTTCTGGGGATCTCTTGCTGATAAATATGGCAGGAAATTGATGCTGGTTCGTTCGGGGATTGGGCTTGGTGCGGCTCACCTTGCTAACTATTTCGTTTACGACCCGTATACGTTCATCGCGGTCCGCATATTCCAAGGGTTAATGGCCGGCTTCAGCCCTGCGTCGGTCGCGTTGGTCGGCACGAACACGCCGGAAAAGCATGTCGGTTACGCTCTGGGCGTTATATCGACGGCGACTGCAGCTGGAGGGATTCTAGGGCCGCTGGCGGGAGGACTGTTGATCCATTGGGTCGGATTACGGGAATGCTTCATAGCTTCCGCCATAATCACATTCCTATCCGCCATCCTTGTTCTTGCAGGGGTTGTAGAGATTCACAAAAAGCAGGAAGGACCGCGGCCTTCCATGATAGACGACTTGAAGCAAGCGGGGCAGAACCCCCGGTTGATGAGGATTTACTGGTTAATTTTCCTTGTATCGACATCCGTCATGATTTTGGAACCGCTGATTACCATCTATGTCGTGCAGATCGGCGGAAGTGCGGACAAGGCTTCGCTCAGCTCGGGCGTCGTATTCTCTGCGGTCGGGATCGCTACGGTCATTATGGGCCCCCGGTGGGGAAGGATCGGCGGACGGATTGGTTATCACAAAACGTTGCTGATCGGCCTGCTCGGCGGGGGGATCGGCAATCTGCTTCAGCTCGGAGTCACTCATTTGCTTGGTTTCGGCCTATTGCGCTTCGGTTACGGGTTATTTTTCGCGGCCGTTTATCCGGCCTTGAATGCACTCATTATCCGTTATGCGGACAATGAATTTCGCGGCCGGGCGGTCAGCTTAAGCCAATCCGCCAACCAGTTCGGCATCGTCGTTGGCCCCCTGCTGGGAGGATTTATCGGTGGATGGATCAGCATACCGTTCGTATTCCTCCTGACCGGAGTCGCGCTGCTGGCAGCCGCATGTGCAATAAGAACGCTCGGTTCGGGACAAATAGACCGGACGGCATCCGGGTAATCAAGGGAGACAGGAAGCTGGCGCTATTTATGGCGTCAGCTTATTTTTTGAGCCTCCAGGTGCCTTAAAGCTGTATTCGCATCCGGAATTTTCCCCTTGACATAGTCATTATAGTATTTATCAATAATGAAGGAATCCTTTCGAAAGTCTGGCGGGTATCATCAAGTTGTCGATGAGATTTTCGAATTTAAAAGACAAAACCATATCTAACATCCCTTCAGTTATGAGAGGTTGTTTGAACTCGAGGGTCCGGATGGGCTGAGGAAGTAGCTTTGCCTTATGCTGCGTAAGTGCCTGTCATGGACGGAAGAAGGGTATGGGGTGAGCCCCATACCCTTTCCATACTGCTCCTTGTTTTGGCCAGCAAGCAGCTTTTAATGAATTACTTTGAATGAATCCTTGCCGGTGAAGGTCCTTCCGTCCCGCAGATAACCGGTGATACTAAACGGAATGCTGCCATTCAGCCCGGCTAACGCGTTGATGACTTGCTGCCTGTCAAACTTGACCGTTAATTTCCCGTTGGCGTCCCGATCAAGATCTCCCGCTTCCATCGGAGCGGATTGGGCATAGATGGTCACGCCATTGATATTCATCCTTATGGAAGCAGCGTTTACAAGCGAGACATCCTTCGAGGCGAGTTTAATGGTTGCTGTGATGTATTTTCCATTACTTTTCAAATTTAATGTTTTCGGCTGGGCTTCCACGTCTGCGTCTATTAGTTTGCCTGCGTAATAAATATTCGGAGTAGGAGGAGCAGCCATGCCATCTCCAAGGTAATAATCGGTTAAATGAGATTGGACATACCCTTTAATCGTCATCCCATTACGGTACAGCGGATTGTGAGGGAGCGTATAGATTCGGTGATCTGTTGGAATCGGTGTTGTGAAAATGATGAGCTTATTGTAATCCTTATTGGTTAATATAGCCTCTTCACGCCAGTCGCCCATAATATCGCCGAGGAACTTGGGAACCCCGCGCCAGCTGCTAACCGCATTTTCATAATTCGTAGTCGTTACCAAACGAGACACGGAGGTTGTTTGATAATTCCATTTTTCGATTTTCCCGTTATTATAGCTTTCACTCAATAAATCCCCGTCCCAGAACATACGCATTGTTGGCCACGGATTCCCTTTATTATCCTTTGTGGTGATCTGTGTGTTGCTCGGGCCGTGGTATATTCCTTCAAATGAAAAGACTTCATAACCGGGATAACGAGGGTCAATATCCCCAACGTCGCCACGACCTACATCCCATGCAGGAGGTGTAGTACTATGCTGCCAAATCATCTGACCTGTAGTGGCATCGTAATAGTACTCAAGTAAACCATAAGGGTTACGCTGCTGAATTCCGTATCCCTGAAGCCCAGGCCGGTTCGGATCCATCTTGCCGATGTAGAAGCGATCCCCGTGCACGATGTTACTGTCCGTCAAAGAATAGAGCAGCGTGCCGTCATGGTCCAATACGAAGCCGATTTGGGCAACCTCATCTTTCCCGTCCCCATCTATGTCCGCGATACGGATTTGGTGACCGTCAGCGAGGTCCTCAGAACCGCGCAGCCATTTCCAGTCTCTTACGAGATTGTCACCCTCCAAATGATAAGCAGCAATAAGCATATTAAAGCCGCCGTCAGCTCTACGATTTTTGGCATTAACGACAACACTCGGCGTTGTGCCGTTAAGATATCCGATGCCAAGCTGAGCGGCCAACGGACCGATGGAAATATAATCATCTGGAAGCTCGCTGGTGCTTTGAAGTTTTCCTGTCATGCCGTTAAGTACTGCCAGCCATTGTTTCGTATCGTTTTGATCGGTCCATACCTCGCCATCCCCAAACTTCACGCCATTGGCGATCTTGAGAAGGACTTCTGCCTTCCCGTCTCCATCCATATCATAAACAGTAAGCCCATCCCAATGTCCAACACTAACTGTAGCTGAACCAGGGGAAATATTGTCCTGATTCATGCTGTTAGGACCAAGATTTACTTCCCACAGAAAGGTTCCGTCGCGTTTGTACGCTTCAATGATCTGAGGCTTCTGGGCATCGCGAGCCACGAGATAATCATATTCACCATCACCGTCAAGATCTCCAACCCATATATGATTGATGCTGCCGCCATCACGTATTGGAACGGTGAAGTAAGGTGCATCCACAGGATTGGCTGGAAGGGTAAACGAAGCACTGGCTTTTTGTTCTTGACCGCCAATCACCGGCTTCACAAAATAAACATTATCCTTCGTCAGATCAGCCGTAGTGTCTGTATAATTAGTGCCCTTTGTCAGAACGGAACCATTCAGCTTAACGGCTTGACCGCCTGCTGTGGAACGATAAACATCAAAACCAATCCCTGAAGGATCCAATGCGAGCAACCGCCAACTGATAAATACATTGGAGCCACTGCGGACAGCAACGACTCCACGGCCCAGATCTTCCATGCGTCTTAACAAATCACCATTCGTCGGGGCAGACTGACCCGGGGATTGTTCCAAAGTAGTATAAACGCTGGCTGTGACAGAGGCTGTTTCCGCCCCATTTACGTTTGGACCACCGGTTTCATTTCCGTTTGCAGCTAATACCGAGCTGTACATAGTCGTGCATAAAGAAAGTATTAAAGATAGGCCAACTACTTTTTTCACTAAAAAATCTCCCTTCCTTGGCTGTTATTCGGATCTATCCTCTCATGGGACGAATTAAATGACTCAGAGAACCCGCTGACCGTCCTCATGCAGCTGGCATCGCGCTTTGTTATCATTTGGCTTGCTCGGCTTCGATTTTCTTGTTCGAATTTTCATCGATCGTACGAAGTGCCGTATTCATATCGGTTTCCCCTAGAACAACCTTTGGCAGCAATGCTTTGACCTCGTTTTCCGGAGTGCCGTCGTATGGTGACTTCAAGGGAATAGCTGCCGGTTTATGGGCGAATACAGCAGACCAGTTTTTATCCTTAAAGGGACTTCCCTGGGCAAAAGCTTTCTTTACGGTATCGCTTGTCAGGACAGGAACCTCACCTTTTTTGGAGATGGCCAATTGAAACTCTTCGGAAACCAAATATTTGATGACTTTTATTGCCGCTTCTTTGTTTTTACTTGTTTTTGTGACGCTGAAATAGACCGGATAAGGCTGGCTTCCGGTTCCAGGCATATCCTTGAACACCGGCAAAGTCGCGATATCCCAATTCATCCCTTCCATGGCACTGGCGCTTGTAAACACAGTACTGGTCAATCCGACATACATGGCCAGATTGCGATCCTTCACGAAATTGTCCTTGGTAGGAAGATTCCCCGATCGTACGTTCATCATGAACTCTTTGTACCCTGCATTTGAAGCCGGCTTCACATAGATTGCCTCAAGAAGCTTATTCCATAATTCGTTGGTGCTGAAGGTGGCTTTGAGCGTTTTGGGATCCACGGTCCCAAGGGAGTATTGATTCGTTCTGAGAACATGCCCGGTCTCCCCATATAGACCCACGATTTGTTGTCCGTTCTCGTTTCTTGTCAGCTGCTTGCTGAGCTCAGCCGCCTCATCCCAGGTTAACCCGTCTTTGGGATAAGGTACGCCGAACTTATCAAACAAATCCTTGTTATAGAACAAGACCACATTCAAGTTCGTGACTGGTATTCCCCATAGGCCGCCGCCGGAAAGCTGCTTCATCCCATTCACAGCCACCGGATCAAGCTGATTTAAATCGATATTTTCTTTTTTGATCAACTCGCTCATATCGTATTGCAGGTCATTTTTCACCATGGAATTCATGAAATAGCCGATGGAATCGAAATTCATATCGATCGGTTGGTTTGCGGCGAACAGCTCGCTTTTGCTTGTTCCCTTCCCAGTCTTGATATAGGTGATGGTGTAATTAGGGAATTTACTGCGGATCGCATTGCCGAACCGTTCATCGAAGCTCTCCACAGAATCGCCGCTATCGGAATGAATCACCAATTCCACAGGTTTGCTATCCCCTTCAGACAAGCTCACGTTAGATTCCTGACCCGTCTTTTCGCTGTTGCTGCACCCCGTTGCCAGCGCAGCAGCGATAGTGAAGGTGAGCATCGTACTGCCAGTTTTTTTACGATTCACTTTGTATTTCCCCCTTAATAATCGAAACTCATCCCTGCTGGCTCAAAAAACAACTGCTATTGACTGTGAATGTTAGATTGGCACACCTCCATATTTTAACTTTATCTACCATTTAAGTAATTACATATCACCTCCTTTCAATATTTGGGATAACGAATTATTGATCATAGACTAACAAACTCTCTGGGGAAATTCCCCGCATATCTTACGTATTCGCTCGGCAAATCCCGCATTTTTGGACAAGATAGGTTATATGCAAGGGCATCATTACGGCGTTAAATAAATATTGGGTTGGGGCGGTGTAGACATTCCATTTCCAAGGTAATAATCCGTTAAATGAGACTGCTTGTATCCTTTAATAGTCATACTGTTCCGGTATAAAGGGTTTTGAGCAAGAGTGTAGAGTCGTGTATTGGTTGGAAGGGGAGTAGTAAAGATGACGAGCTTTGAAAAATCACTGCTTGTTAAAATAACTTCTTCACGCCAGTCACCAAAAATATCACCGTAGAACATAGGAGCACCACGTTCACTGCGAGTGGCTGTATGGTAATTCCAGGTAGTTACCAATCGGGAAACAGAGCTTGAGCTATAGTTCCATTTCTCAATTTTTCCGTCATTAAAGCTTTCACTCAAGAGATCTCCGTCCCACCACAGACGGAAGGCAGGGTATGGTGCTGCCGTCGTTGTTATCTGATTGTTAGTCGGGCCGTTATAAATTCCTGAGAAAGACCACGTTTCGTAACCGGAATACCGGGGGTCAATATCCCCAACATCTCCACGGCCAACATCCCCCGCAGGAGGTGTAGTAGTATGCTGCCAAAGCATCGAACCCGTCGTAGCATCGTAATAGTACTCAAGCAGCCCAAACGGATTGTCCTGTTGAATACCATAGCCTTGAAGTCCCGACCTGTTAGGATCCAGCTTGCCGATATAGAAGCGGTCGCCATGTACAACATTGCTGCCCGCCAAAGAGTAACGTAATGTACCATCGCCATTAAGGACGAAGCCGATTTCCGCTATCTCGTCTTTACCGTCGCCATCCAGGTCCGCAATCCGCATTTGATGGCCGTCCGGGGCGTTTTGTGAACCGCGTAACCATTTCCAATCCCTTGTAAGGTTAGAGCCGCTCCAACGATAAGCAGAAACAACACAATTAAAGGAGCCGTCTGAGTTGCGGTTTTTCGCAAAAACAACGATGCTTGGAGTCGTTTCATTGAGATAACCAATGCCCAATTGAGTGGCTAGAGGACCAATAGAGCTATAATCGTCCGGAAGGGGAGAGTAATTTTTGAGCGCTCCCGTCATACCGTCAAGTACAGCAAGCCATTGTTTCGTATCACTGCTGTTATTCCAAACAGTACCATCGCCAAAAGTAACACCATTCGCGATTTTGAGTACGACTTCGGCTTTGCCGTCTCCATTCAAATCATAAACCGTAACGCCATCCCACATTCCGACACTAATCGTTGAAGAACCGGGTGAAATGTTGTTTTGATTGCTGCTGTTGGGCCCGAGATTGACCGACCATAGAAAAGTGCCATCGCGTTTGTAGGCTTCCAGTCTCTGAGGAGTTGTTTCGGTACGGTCCACGAGAAAATCGTATTCATGATCCCCATCAAAATCTCCGACCCATACGTTTTTAATGGCTGAGCCGCTACGCAGCGGAACCGTGACGACAGGTTCATCTGCATGGTTAGCCGTAAGGGTAAATGAAGCGCTTGCCGCTTGTTCCGCACCGCTGATTACCGGTTTCACGTAATAACTATTAGACTTGGTAAGATCGGCAGTCGTGTCCGTAAAATTGGTGCCTCCGGTCAAAACCGAGCTGTTTAGCTTGACTGCGGTGCCGCCTCCTGCAGATCGGTATATATTAAAACCAATTCCTGACGGATCCAGCGCCAGTAAACGCCAGCTGATAAAAACATTGGAGCCATTTCGAACAGCTACTACACCCCGGCCCAGGTTTTCCATTTGCCTTGGCCCGATTGCTGCGTCTGCCGAGTAGATGGGGAAAAATAATGAAGTAGTGATGAGGGTAGAAGCAACGATTAAATTCAAGCTGCGCTTTAGTAATCTGCCAGTCTTTTTCAATAAAATCAACTCCCTTATGAATGTTGAGTCGAGCTTTTGGCAATCCAGACCAGGATCCCCAGCAATAGAACGCTTACATTATACTCACCCCCCTTTAAATTTTTTTTTAGAAATCATGATTGTCCCGATAGAACGAGGCGATCCTGCCTTGTCTGTAATCCCTCCTTGGTTCGCATTTTGTTTTGAATACGTTTACATTAACAGATCAATAAACTTAATTCTTCGCTTATTTTTATGATTTTTCAAAACCCCGTTTATTTTGTTCTGGACTATACAATTTCCTGTTTGAAGCGGAAAAAGATATTTAAAAATTACAATTTTTGTTGAATTGTTCTATGTAATAAACAGGCTCTTTCCATTAGAATAAATATCAAAACGAAGGCACCAAGACAGGATCAACAGGTAGACGCAGGTCCCGCCGTTGAGCAGCGTAAACACTAGGATAAAGGAATGATGCAGTTGACAATCACCATAGGACAAGTTATTGAGCGGTTGTTGGAGAAGGGTCCGCAAAACGAATCTACTGTTGATACATTAAGATACGGATCGCCACAGACGGTAGTAACGGGGATAGCCGTTGTTTTTGTGGCTACCCAGGCAGTGATTGAGCAGGCCGCGGCTTTGGGAGCCAACTTGATCATTTCACACGAAGGTACGTTTTACCGCCACCAGGAGGATTGGATGGCAGGGGATGATCCGGTTATTATGGAGAAAAACAATTTGCTTGATCGCACCGGCATCGCCATATATCGCTACCATGATCATATTCATCGTTGGGAAATAGACGGGATTATGACCGGTTTGCTCAACGCGCTGGACTGGACGCCTTACGTTGAAGAGCATCTGCCTGCCGCAACGATTGTGCAAATCCCTGGCATGTCCCTTGAACGTACAGCGCAGTATTTGAAGGAAAAGCTGCAAATTCCATTCGTGCGTGTAATAGGGGAACCGGAGATGCCCTGTACCCGCATAGGGTTATTGGCAGGCTACCGGGGAGGGGGAGCCCTGGCACTTCCATTAATGAAGGATTACCATCTCGATCTGGTTATCGCCGGAGAAGGGCCGGAATGGGAAACACCGGAGTATGTTCGGGACGCTGTTCATCAAGGAAGGAACAGGGCATTCATCGCTTTAGGCCATGCGGAGAGCGAGGAGTACGGCATGAAGGAACTATCGGAGCGGCTGCGGGAGCAATTCCCTGGTCTTCCCGTACATTTTATTAGGGAAAAGCCGTTATTTCGTGTTGTATAGGGAAATACGACGATGATGTACATCAAGAATGGCCTGCCTGGAATGGCGGTCATTCTTGATTTTATTTTGGGGCGTCAGATCGTATCTTAATAATACGCAAGCGCTCTGCCGTTGGCGGGATGGAAGTAATAGCCAAATGAATAGGGGCTGTAGTATGATTTGGTCAGGACATGACGCAACTATGATAAGGGAGGACCCTACTTTGTGGCAGAAGGTGGCTCATTGGAATACGCTGCGCAATCAGATGCTGGCTGGATTTGTTTCCGTCATGATCATCGTTCTGATCTGTGCCGGCATCATAACGTACAACTCGGTTTCCGGGCTCCTCAATTCCAAAGCGGAGACTCAGATGAAGCAAATCGCCAGCCAAGCCGACGGCAGATTGGAAGCGGTTATTAAGCAGATCGACACCCTAACCTTGCAGGCGGTTAACGACGCGTACTTGCAGCAGCTTTTTCTGTCGATGGTTAACGGGGATAAAGCCAGCTTCAGCGACCGCCAGGCTCTGATGAAAATCGCCAATCATATCCAGGGGTACAGCGGAGGCGTGACCAACGTTGAATTGTATACCCCGGATTATGTGAGGGTATTTCCTCTTGATGAGGAAAGTCTTACCCATCGGGTCGCTTCAAGCTGGATCGAACAGGCCGACAGAGAAAAGGGAAAGCTGATCTGGGTCGGGAACGACCCGAAAGATTCCGAATCGGTCTTGGCAATTCGCAGGATCAATCTGGTTGACCGCTGGTTTTCGAACGGCGGGTATTTGCTGGTACGCATCAACCGAAGCTATTTTGAATTCCAGCCCGGACTGCCGGATAGCGGGCATCGCGAGCTGCTGCTGCTTGCCGATAGCGCGGGAAAACCGATTGTGGCGGACGGAGCGGCACTCTCCGATGTAAGTGAACTGATGGTCACCGATGCACAGAAGGTTACGATCGGGCAGCAGCGCTACATTCTCGTCAAGCAGCCTTCCGAAACGACCGGCTGGACGCTCATGATTTTGTACCCGGTCAGCGACATCACTGAAGGAATTTCCGTACTGCGATGGGCCATTCTTGTATCCGGGGCGATCGGTTCGATTTTATTTATTCTTTTGTCATTCGTGCTCTCGATGATGATTACCAGACCTATCCTTCGGCTCATGAGGGCGATGCGCAATACCCGGCAAGGCGTTCTGACGCCTAACCTTACGAAATCCTATACGACTGAGCTGAATGATTTGAATATGACCTACAACCAGATGGTGGATAACATCAACCGTCTCATTAAGCTGGTGTATGAAAAAGAAGCTCTCCAAAGCCGCACCGAATTGAAAGCGCTGCAGGCTCAAATCAATCCCCATTTTCTGTATAATACTTTGGAAGCGCTGTACTGGTCCTTGCAGGAGAAGGAGGAGGAAGAGCTCGCCGACCTCGTCGTGGCAATGTCGGATTTGTTCCGCTATGTCATAGACAGCCCGAATAAAGACGAATGGGTTACCATCGGTGAGGAGCTTGAGCATATCAAACGCTACCTGCGTATTATGAGTGTTAGGTTTGGCAGCCGCCTGGTTTGGGACATTAGCGCTCCCGACGTTTATCATCACGTTCATGTTCCCAAGCTGCTGATTCAGCCGCTGGTGGAGAACGCGATTTTGTACGGACTGGAAGGGAAAACAGGATCAGGCCTCATCACCATCCGGGTGGAGCCGTCACCTGTACAGGCATCGGAGGTGCGGATTATGGTAAGTGACGACGGCCCAGGTATGAACGAGCGAGAGCTTCATGCCATCATGAGTACCCTGAAGGCGGGAGGTGTTCCTCCAACGAAAGGAAAGGGAACCGGGACGGGCATTTTGAATGTGCAGCGGCGCATTCGGCTCTATTACCCGGCTTCCGCCGAGGGCGGCAGAGGATTATCGATTATCAGCAACCCCGGGCAAGGGACCCGTGTTAGCTTTGAGATTCCGATTCATAAGGAGGCAGCCGATGATTCAATCCGGGAAAACCATTCTTATTGTGGATGATGAACCGTTAACCAGAGAGGGCATTCGCAAAACCTTGGAGACATGGTCGGCCGGGCAGCATCAAATATGGAGCGGCAGCAATGCGGCGGAAGCCCTTGAGGTGCTATCCAGCCGTCAGGTCCATCTGCTGATCACAGACATCCGAATGCCGGAGGTAAACGGCCTGCAGCTGGTGGAAACCATGCAGCGTACCGGTCATAAACCCGTAGTTATCATCATTTCCGGACATCCGGATTTTCAGTACGCCCAATCGGCGATTCAATTAGGTGTCGTCAATTATTTGCTGAAGCCGATTCAGAAGAGCAAGCTGGTTGAGGCCGTGGAGCAGGCGCTGCGAATCGAAGAAGAGCGCGGACGCGTTGAAGTACTGGAGAAATTGGTCGATACGCGGCTCATGCAGGCCAAGACCGCTGCCAAGCAATATAGTCTGCCGGTCCAGCAAGCGATCAGCTATGTGGAGCAGCATTTGCAGGAGCCGCTCGGCATGCGCGAGGTAGCAAACCAGATTCACCTGAATCCGAGCTATTTCAGTGCGCTGTTCAAGGAACAAACAGGCTTTACCTTTAGCGAATACATAACGAGAAGCAGGCTGCAGAAGGCGAAGGAGCTGCTGCTGCAAACCAGGCTTTCGATTACGGATATTTCGGAACAGATCGGCTATCAGACGCCAAAGTATTTTATCAAGCTGTTTAAAGATTACGAAGGGATCAGTCCGAATCAGTACCGTAAACAAGCGAACGAAGCCGGAAGCATGGTTGAAAACGTAGAGACCTAAAAAAAGTGGAATAATTCCCGATGGCCGTTACCTCCTGCAACGGAAATAAAAGCGTTACAATCAATCTCGTAGTCAATATATGGTTGAGGGGGAAATGAAGCATGGCGAATAAAGCGCTTACTTGGACGTTGACCACAATGCTAAGCCTAGGTATGGTACTGTCAGGCTGCTCCAGCTCGAACGGAGGAACAAGCCAGAACTCGCAGGAACCGGCGAAAGGCGGCGGCACAAACACAACCGAATCAGCTAAGAAAGTTACGATTAAAATGATGCACCTTTGGCCGGCAGGGAGCTCGGCTACACAGAACAAAATTGTAAACGATATCATTAAAGAGTATCAGACCGCAAATCCCAACGTTACGGTAGAACAAGAGATTCTGGAGAATGAGCAGTATAAAAACAAAATGAAAGTGCTGTCCACCGCCAACAATCTGCCGGATGTGGGCTTTACGTGGGCGGCGGGGTACATGGACCCTTATGTAAAAGGCGACATGTTTGCTCCTCTGGATGATTTGCTTCAGGGCGATCTGAAAGATAAGTTTGTCAGCGGAACGACGAACGCTTACGCCTTCAGCGGAAAAACCTACGGCCTTCCCGTGGAGCTGAACATTGTGCCGGTTTACTACAATAAAGCGATATTTGCCAAGTATAATCTGCAGCCGCCCAAAACCTACGACGATTTTAAAACTATCGTGAACACGCTTAGCTCAAACGGCGTAGCCCCGATCGCGCTGGGTAACAAAGACCGCTGGACGGGTTCACTCTGGTACATGTATTTGGCCGATCGGCTGGGCGGACCGGAAACGTTGAAAAAGGCGATTGACCGTACAGGTTCGTTCGAAGATCCGAATCTGATCCGCGCCGCTTCCGAAATTAGACAGCTTGTAGATATGAACGCATTCAACAAGGGCTTCAACGGCTTGTCCAACGATGAAGGCAAGGCGGAATTCATGAACAGCAAGGCGGCTATGTACATGATGGGGACATGGGAGCTTCCGAACTATACGACGAACAAGGATGTTCCGCAATCGTTCAAAGACCAGATCGGCTTCTTCAAATTCCCGACGGTTGATGGCGGCAAGGGGAGCCTCGACAGCTGGGTTGGCGGTCCGGGGGTCGGCTTGTTCGTGGCCAATAACTCCAAGGTGAAGGAAGAATCCAAGAAATTCGTAAGCTTCTTCGTTCAAAAATGGGGAGAGCATGCGATCTCGGAAGCCGGTGTCATTCCGGCAACCAAGGTGGACACCTCCAAGGTAAAGCTTCCTCAAATGTATATTGATCTGTTGAACGAGCTGAATAAAGCGAGCAACATCACCTTGTTTGCGGACGTTCAGATGAAGCCTTCCTCGGCCGAAGTGCACTTGAACATGATTCAAGCGTTATTCGGTAAAGCGGCGACGCCTGAAGAGTTCGCCAAGAAGCATGAAGAGGCTCTGGCTAAGGAAGGCAAATAGTAGTCTAGTAGAATAAAGCATAGAGAGAAAGAGCATATTTCTGGATAGGTCTAGATTTTCGAGAAACTCAACTATTCAGAATAAGGCAGATGGGTGGAGGTGGGGCATCCCCTGTAGGAGCGGTAGCGTCCGCCTTTGTTATTGGGAATATACCGCTGTTAAACTATAAAAATAAATTTCCCGATAACAACAGCGGCTGGAAGGGGATACCCCACCGGTGTACCACGTACAGATCTGGATCTTTGGAGGTTTCTCGAAAGTCTCAGCATATCTGGATATGTCCTATCTCTCTATCGCCAGGAAAGGGGAGTGCCAGATTGAATAAAGTCATGTCCAGCAAATCTATCATTGCGCTGTATGTCATTCCCTCGCTGCTTTTAGTGTT
The DNA here is from genome assembly GCF_039543185.1 of Paenibacillus vulneris. Taxonomy (NCBI): domain Bacteria; kingdom Bacillati; phylum Bacillota; class Bacilli; order Caryophanales; family Paenibacillaceae; genus Paenibacillus; species Paenibacillus vulneris. The sequence goes on from NZ_BAABJG010000052.1 coordinate 138,474, forward strand.
GGCCTTAATCTATTTGCCGATCGTGTTGACGGGCTATTATGGATTAATGAAGTGGGACGGCGTCGGCAAGATGAGTATCATCGGTTTGCATAACTATACCACGCTGCTTCACGATGAATTGTTCTGGAACAGCGCCAAGCATTCTTTTCTTCTTGCGCTGTTTTCGACGCTGAGCTTGCTGGTCTATTTGCTGGTTGCGCTGGTCTTGTCCTCGCAAATTCGCGGTGCCAACATCTTTCGCAAAGTGTACTTGATTCCCATGCTGCTGTCGTCCGTAGCAATCGCCCAGCTGTGGCTGAAAATATTTCATCCGACGAATGGCGTACTAAACCATTTGTTATCTTCACTGGGAGTTAAATCTACACCCGAATGGCTCTCGGATCCTTCGATTGCCCTGTATGCGATCTTTATTCCGATATTGTGGCAGTATGCGGGGTTTTATATTTTGATTTATTATGCCGCGCTAAAAAATGTGCCTGCCTCACTCATCGAATCGGCCCGGATTGACGGCGCAAGCCCGTGGCGGATGGCTTGGTCGATCCGTATTCCGTTAATCTCCGAAGTATTGAAAGTGACCGTCGTGCTTGCCGTTGTCGGCTCGCTCAAATATTTTGATCTCATCTATGTCATGACGGGCGGCGGCCCGAACGGAGCCAGTGAAGTCATGGCCTCCTACATGTACAAGAAGGCGTTCAAAGAATACGATTTCGGTTACGCCAGTGCAATCGGCTTCTTCCTGCTGTTGATTTGCCTGGTGATGACGTGGCTGATACGCAAGCTGACAGCATCCAAGGACAACATCCAATATTCATGATGAAAGGAGAACCCGGTGAATATCCAAACGATAGAGCGTAAAACGCAAACGGCCGCCGTGAACAGCAAGCTTTTCGCACAGATCGGATATGTCGGTCTGTACATAGTTTTAACCGCCGTCGCCGTGATTCAGATTGTTCCGCTGCTTTGGCTGATGCTGTTCTCCTTGAAAAATAATGAAGAAATATTCAATTTGGCTCCTTTCGCATTCCCGGAACGGCTTCGCTGGGAAAATTACGAGAAAGTATGGACACAAGGGCATATTAGTGCCTACTTTTTCAACAGTGTGTGGATGACCGTCGTTTCTGTTGCGGTTACCGTATTGCTGGCAAGCCTCGTCACCTTCGCGTTGACGCGGATGAAATGGAAGCTGCAGTCGCTCGTTCTCGGCATTTTCATGGTCGGATTGATGATTCCCGTGCATTCGACGCTTATTCCGCTGTTCAGCTTGTTTACGCAAACCAATTTGACCAATCATCCGCTGTCGATCATCCTGACGTATATCGCCTTTAACCTGCCGATTACGATTATGATTATGCTTGGATTTTATTATACGCTGCCCCGCGAGGTGGAAGAAGCGGCAGTCATGGACGGATGCTCCGTGAACCGTATCTTCTTCAGTATTATCCTGCCGATGACTGTATCAGTCCTATCGACAGCGGTTATTATCAATATGATTTATAACTGGAATGAGTTTATTTTCGTCAACACGTTCATCAGCTCGGATAAGTATAAAACATTAACGGTCGGCATACAAAACTTCATCGGCCAATATACGACGGATTGGGGAGCCATCGGGGCTACTCTCATGATCAGTATTCTGCCGATATTACTGGCGTTCGTGCTTCTTAGCAATCGCATAGTAGAAGGGATTGCAGCCGGTTCGGTCAAAGGATGAAAGGAGCAATCGAAATGCAAAATCTGCCAATACCCAAACAACCGCTGGTTACGCATATGTACACTGCCGATCCATCTGCACATGTGTTCGAAGGGAAGCTCTACATTTACCCTTCTCACGATATTGATCACGATGGGCCTACGAATGATAATGGCGACCAATATGCGATGGAAGATTATCATGTCTTGTCTCTGGATAACTTTGAATCGCCTGTTGTCGATCACGGCCAGGTCCTTCACCTGAAAGATATCCCATGGGCTTCCAAACAGCTTTGGGCCCCGGACGCTGCGTACAAAAATAACACCTACTACCTGTTCTTCCCTGCACGGGATCATGAAGGGGTCTTTAGAATCGGCGTTGCAACGAGCACGTCACCGGCGGGTCCTTTTCTCCCGCAGCCGCAATATATCGAGGGCAGCTTCAGCATTGACCCCGCCGTTCTCGTCGATGATGATAGTCAAGCCTATATGTATTTTGGCGGGCTATGGGGAGGGCAGCTGGAGAAATGGCATACGGGCGTATTCAATCCGAATGCTGAAGGGCCCGCTCCCGGCGAGCCGGCGCTTGGTCCTTACGTTGCGCTGCTAAGCGAAGACATGCTGTCCTTTCAAAGCAAGCCTGTGGAGATTTCGATAGTAGACGAAGCCGGCAACCCCTTATTGGCAGGTGACGAGGAACGTCGTTATTTCGAAGGACCTTGGGTGCATAAATATAAGGGTTGGTACTACTTGTCTTACTCTACGGGCACGACCCACAAGCTGGTCTATGCGATCAGCCGGAATCCGGAAGGGCCGTACACCTTTAAAGGGACTATCCTAACCCCGGTCATCGGCTGGACTACCCACCATTCCATCGTCCAGTTCGAGGACAAATGGTATCTGTTTTATCATGACTGCTCCCTTTCTGATGGAGTCGATCATAAGCGCTGCGTGAAATATGCTGAGCTGCATTATAACGAGGACGGGACGATACAAACGATCGAACCTTATTAGTAATGCGAGCAACTTTTTTAGTAAAAGAAGTATCATGCGAAAAGCCTCGAGCTCTCGAGAAAGAGAGATTCGCGGCTTTTTTTATTTGAAAAAAAACTGTCGAAAGCCCCGAAAAGCCTTATGGAACAAGGCTTTGTCATAAATTGTAGATCAAGGCAAATAGAAGCGATAGCAATTTCATAAGAAATCGATATAGTAGAATTATTGAAGATATACTTCATGATGAATCGAATGTATTCTTGCATTCATAGGCTTAAGGCTACTCCACGATATGGTGCCGGTGCCGAACCTAATACGATAAAGGGGAGTGTTTTATGAAAAGTAAGATACGTTCGAAAGCATTGCCGGTAGCGGCTTCGATTCTTGCATTGTCGCTGACGGCAGCCTGCGGCAGCACGGGGCAGGATAACGCGAAAGGAAGCGGAGCATCGGCTGATAACGGAGCTTCCGGAGCTCCAGTAAAAGTAACCATGTGGACGCCTCTCAATCCTAATGCTGCAGCTGCAGTCAAGAGTATGAGCGAGCTGCCCATGATGCAGGAATGGGCCAAAAAGACGAATGTGACCTTTGAATTCCAGCATCCATCAGGAACGAGCACGCAAGATCAGCAGCAGCAATATGGCGTCATGGTAGCCTCCAACAATTTGCCGGACTCGATGCTGTGGAACTGGAGCAACATAACCGGCGGCACAACCAAGATGTTTCAAGACGGAACCATCATGAAGCTGAACGATCTGATCGATAAATATGCGCCGAATTTGAAGAAAATTTTGAATGACAATCCGCAAATTGCCAAGCAGGTCAAGGCAGACAACGGCGATATCTATGTTTTGCCTCATTTGAGAGTAGGGCAGCATGGACAATATAAAACCTTCTCGGGATTGATGCTCCGCCAAGACTGGCTCGATGAGCTGGGCTTGAAGATGCCGGAGACGATGGACGAGTGGGAACAGGTACTGAAAGCGTTCAAAGAGAAAAAAGGCGCGATCCCTTTCACCTCGCAGAAGAACTATGTGATCTCCAATTACGATTTTGCAGGCGCTTTCGGGCTTCCGGGCATGAACTTTTATGTGGATAACGGCAAGGTCAAATACGGGCCGCTTGCACCGGAATATAAGGAATATTTGGCGTTAATGCAGCGCTGGTACAAAGAAGGCCTGATTGATCCGGACTTTGCGTCTAACGACTCCAAAACGATGGATGCGAAGGTGACTTCCGGTAAAGCGGGGGCATTCTTTGGTTATATCGGCGGAAGCATGGGAGTGTATACGCCCGCATTAGTGAAAGAAAATCCGAAAGCCAAGCTTGCGGCCGCGCAATTTCCGGTGATGAAGAAAGGCGAGGAGCCTAAATTCACGCAAGCGTCATGGGAATATGACAATGTAGGCACGGTCATTTCAAGCAAGAGCAAGCACGCTGCCGACATTGTGAAGGCTATGGATTATCTGTACAGCGATGAAGGGGCTATGCTGAAAAACTTCGGTATTGAAGGTCAAACGTACAAAATGGAGAACGGTCAGCCGAAGTATACGGACCTGATTTTGAACAATCCGGATAAATTGCCGATTGCTACTGCGATGGGTAAATATTTTATCGCGAACTACAGCTTTACCGGTTTGGACGATGACCGCTATAACGATCAATACTACCTGTTGCCTGAGCAAAAGGAAGCTGTGAAAATCTACTCGAAGTACTCAAATAATACGTATAAATATGCACTTCCTCCGATCGTGCCTACACCTGAGGAAGCCAAGGAAATGTCTAAGATTAAGAACGATGTGGAGACGCTGTTGAAGGAGCAAGTAACCAAAATCATCATGGGCTCCGTAAAGGTTGAAGATTATGATAAAACCATTGAGCAAATCAAGAAAATGAATATTGATCGCGCAATTGAAATTAACCAAGCGGCGTTGGATCGCTACAACAAGCGTTAATAGACAGATGAATCGAGGGGGAGCCTGTCTGTTTCCCCTCTTTCATACGCAAGAGAGGAATGGAAAATATGGCGAAGTCCATTAGGTTGCTAACGGATGATATAAGGAAGAATCGCGCCATCTACCTGATGGTACTTCCGGTTGTCCTGTATTTCTTTATTTTTAAATATTTGCCGATGTACGGCGCTGTCATTGCTTTCAAGGATTTTAGCCCGGCGAGAGGGATTTGGGGCAGCGAATGGGTCGGATTGGATCATTTCACCGCATTTTTCAAAAGCTATTATTTCGTCCGCGTGTTGAAGAATACGTTTTTGATCAGCTTTTACAGCTTGATATTTGGTTTCCCGGCGCCGATCCTTTTAGCTTTGTTGCTGAACGAGCTTCGTCAAAAATGGTTTAAATCGATCGTGCAAACGGTTTCTTATTTGCCGCATTTCGTCTCCATTGTCGTCATTGCCGGCCTCATTATTGATTTTACGAATCGTGACGGCATCGTAAATTCCGTGATTACCTTCTTTGGAGGGGAAAGCTCCACGCTATTGAACGATCCAAGTAACTTCCGTACGATTTTCGTCAGCACAGGGGTTTGGCAGGAGCTTGGCTGGTCGTCCATTATTTATTTGGCTGCATTAAGCGGCATCAACCCTGAGCTGTACGAAGCCGCTCGTGTGGATGGGGCGGGCAGAATCCGGCAAATATGGAGCGTGACGCTGCCGGGTATTGTTCCTACGATTATGATATTGCTAATTCTTAGAGTCGGCGGTCTTATGGAGGTCGGATTTGAGAAGATCGTCCTGCTGTACAACCCTAATACTTATGAAACCGCAGATGTCATCTCGTCCTTTGTTTACCGTGAAGGCCTGGCTCAAGGCAATGATTACAGTTATACAACGGCCGTAGGCTTGTTCCAGTCGGTGCTGAACTTTGTGCTGCTGATTGGCGCTAACAGCTTCTCCCGCAGATTGACGGGGAACCAGTTATGGTAGTTACAGGTTGGGGAGGGTTTCCTGCATATGAAAACAAGAGCATCTGAGCGTACGTTCGATGTCATCAATATACTGATCATGACGATTATTATGGTTTGCACGCTATATCCGTTTTACTATGTTCTGATGGCTTCCATCAGCGATTCCAATTTGCTTATCCGTCATACCGGATTGCTGCTGAAGCCGGTAGGCTTTAATCTGGAAGCGTTCCAAATGGTGCTGAAGAACCCGAATATTTTTTCAGGCTATAGAAATACCCTTATTGTTCTGGTTGCAGGAACGGCTATCAATTTGTTGTTCACAACCCTTGGAGCGTACGCTCTTTCCAGAAAGTTTATGCTGCGGAAATACATCATGATGGCCATCGTATTTACCATGTACTTTAGCGGCGGATTAATTCCTACTTATCTATTAATTAATAATACCCTTGATATGGGTAACAGCCTGCTTGCGCTTATCGTTCCGGTAGCGATCAGCACGTGGAACCTTATTATTATGCGAACCTCCTTTGAAGCGATCCCGGAGGGTCTGCTGGAGTCGGCCAAAATGGACGGCGCAGGGGAATACCGCATCTTATTTCAAATTGTTGTCCCTCTTTCTATGCCCGTTATGGCCGTAATGGTGTTATACTATGGCGTGTCTCATTGGAATTCCTGGTTTCAGGCGATGCTGTTTCTTCAGAACCGGGAATTGTTTCCGCTGCAGCTCATTCTAAGAGAAATTCTTGTACAGAACAGCACGGATTCAATGACTACCGGTACGGGGAATGCGAACGATACGATGGCGATCGGGGAGAGTATCAAGTACGCGACGATCATGGTAGCGACGCTGCCCATCTTGATCGTATATCCTTTTTTGCAAAAATATTTTGTAAAAGGCGTTATGGTTGGGGCTATTAAAGGGTAGAGCAAAATCCGCTGATAGGAAAACAAATGAGATTTAACAAGTATGGGGGGCTTCTTCTAGTGAAACGCAGCATATATTTATTTTGGCTAATCTCCAACTTAACCATTCTATGTATTCCTATCATCATTACGATGCTTGTCCTTTTTCAGTCCCAGCATTTGTTGAGTACAGAGGTAATTCGCTCGAACAGGGCACTGCTCAATCAGATCAAGCAATCTCTTGACAACCAGTTTAAAGATATTAAGCAGATGGGCATGCAGCTGTCGCTGGACCCTAAGGTTGTCAGTTATGTGGATAAAGCGGATTACAGTGATGTGCAAACCAGGCTGGATACGTTAGCCTTAATTCCTTCGCTTAATTCTTATTCAGCCTCCAACGGGAACATCAGTGAAATGTATGTCTATTTGAAAAAGCAGCATTTTGGCGTTACAACGTCGACGATGAACGAGGAGCCGCTGCTCTTTCAGCTGCATCACGGGAACGAAGGCATCACGCTGCAGCAATGGAGAGAACGTATGGAGCAGCCGTACTTCGGAAGCTTTCTCTCTTTAGCCCCCGGCAGTCTGGTTTATTTGCAATCCTTACCTCTTCAGATTGGCGATAACCCGCCGGCTACTCTGGTCGTTCTGCTGAATGAAGAGCGTCTCAAAAATGAGATCTCGAATATTCAAATTGCCCAAGCCGGCACCGTAACCATTCTCGATAAGGAGAATCATCCGATTCTGTTTACTGGAGACCCGGATACCGCTAGTCAACTCGATTTTAGCCAAATCCAGTCTTCGGAGGGCTCCTTTAACCAGCAGCTGGGCAAGGAAGAAGTGACGGTATCCTATATAGCCTCTGTAGAAACGGATTGGAAGTATGTGTCCATCATTCCGGCCAAAGTATATTCCGCCAAGGTAAGTCAGCTGCGCAGCTGGATCTATGTCGCCTTGCTGCTCTGCTTATTCGTAGGCGGACCGTTATCCATCTGGATCACAAGGCGGCATTATATGCCGATCCGCCGCATGGTGGACAGCGTATCTCCGAAGGTGAGATCCAATCTGGAAGGCATCGGAGATGAGTTCTCGCTGCTGCAGTCCTTCATGACAGAGAATGCGGCTATGCAGGATTTGGCCAACCAAACGATCCAGAAGCAGCAAAATGCGTTAAAAAGCCATTTTCTCGCACGGCTTCTGAAAGGCAGGGTGGAAAGCGGCTCAGCGCTGATCCAATCGCTGGAATCGTTCGATCTGCGTTTTGAGACGAATCGGTTTGCCGTACTGTTCATGCATATCGGCGATTATTCAGCCTTGTTCAAGGATAATGATTTGCGCGACGCGGAATCGAAGCTGCAGTATGTTTATTTCATCGTAACGAACATTACGGAGGAGCTCATTAAACGCAGGCACGCCGTACATTCGACGGAAGTGGATGGCATGATGGCTTTCCTTGTCAATATTTATGGCGATGATGAGGCACGCGCTAAGCAGGAATTGATCGAAATCGCCCATGAGGCGCAGAAGGTCATTCAGGATAATTTTTATATCCAGGTGACGATTGGGATCAGCGGAATTCATTCCTCTCTGAGTGGAATCCCGCATGGATTCGATGAAGCCCTCGAAGCATTGGAATATAAATTCGTCATCGGGCCAAGCCAAATCATTCCGTTTGACCGGATCAAGCGGCCCAAGAATGAGCTGTATTATCCACTGGATATGGAGCGGCAGCTGATTAATCATATTCGTACGGGACAATATGAAGAGGCTATGGAAACCGTCGGCGAATTGATAGCTACGAACGTATCGGATGGTACGCTGTCCCTGCAGCTCGGCAAGCTTCTCATGTTTGAATTGATCGGGACGATTCTGAAAGCCATTGAGCATATGGATCACGGGACGAACGAGCTGGCTGCGGAGAAGCATGAGCTCATTAAACAGTTGACCCAGTGCGAATCGTTTACGGAGATTGAGGATGAAATATATCAGTTTTTGAAGACCGTGTGCGATTACGTCGATTCCAAGAAAAAGAGCCATAATACGAATCTGAAGGAGCAAGTGCTTACCTATATTGAGGACAATTTGTCCGATATCGACTTGAGTCTGACGTCGACTTCTCATCATTTTAATGTGAACGGGCCCTATTTATCGAGATTTTTCAAGGAACAAACAGGAGAAACGTTCATCGACTATGTGAATAAGCAGCGTGTACAATGGAGCAAGAAGCTTCTGCAGGAATCCGAGGAGACGATTACGGACATTACGCAAAAGGTCGGATTCTCAAATAGCAATACGTTTATTCGAGTGTTTAAACGATACGAAGGGATTACTCCCGGGCAGTTCAGAAAAGGGGAGCAGCCGTAAAGGCGATCCCATCAGCCAGTTTCATTCTCTTGAGGAGGGGGACACGTAATGCCTATTTTGCAAGCAAAAAATCGTCAGTTTCTTTTGGATGGGGAACCGTTTCAAATCTTATCCGGAGCCATCCATTATTTTCGCGTCGTGCCGGAGTATTGGGAGGACCGTCTGCTCAAGCTTAAAGCGTGCGGATTCAATACGGTGGAAACCTACCTCCCCTGGAACCTGCATGAGCCGAAGGAAAATACCTTTTGCTTTGAAGGACTTGCCGATGTCGAGGGCTTTATTCGCCTCGCCGGTGATTTAGGGCTGCACGTCATTGTGAGGCCTAGCCCGTATATTTGTGCGGAATGGGAATTCGGCGGTCTGCCGGCTTGGCTCCTGCGCTATTCAGACATCAGGCTTAGATGTATGGATCGAACGTATTTGGAGAAGGTCGATCGTTATTATGATGAGCTGATCCCCCGCCTCGTCCCGCTGTTAAGTACGAACGGCGGACCGATTCTGGCGGTGCAGATCGAGAACGAATACGGCAGCTACGGCAATGATAAGGCATATCTGGCTTATTTGCGGGACGGGCTTATCCGGCGCGGAGTGGACGTGCTGCTGTTTACCTCCGATGGCCCGACGGATGGAATGCTGCAAGGCGGGACGCTGCCTGATGTATTAGCTACCGTCAATTTTGGTTCGAAGCCTGAGGAGGCATTTGAGAAATTCCGTGAATACCGGCCTGATGAGCCTTTGATGTGTATGGAATACTGGAACGGCTGGTTCGATCATTGGTTGAAGCCGCATCATACGAGAGAGGCAGACGACGTGGCGGATGTTTTCGAACGTATGCTTCAGGCAGGCGCTTCCGTCAATTTCTATATGTTCCACGGTGGAACTAATTTCGGCTTCTACAACGGGGCGAACTTCCAAGAGAAGTATGAAGCTACGGTTACCAGCTACGATTACGATTCGCCTTTGTCCGAATGCGGAGATGAGACGGAGAAGTTCCATGCTGTGCGCCGGGTCATTTCCAAATATCAGGGGGTTCCTTTGGAGAGCTTTCCTCCCATGCCTCAACCGACCATTAAAAAAAGCTATGGCCGCATAGCGTTAAATGAACAAGCCGATGTTCTGGCCCATTTGCCGCTGCTGTCTGAGCCTGTCCAGCGAACCTGTCCCGAGCCGATGGAGCTGCTCGGCCAAAGCTACGGATTCATCGTATACTCGACGCAAATCTCGGGACCGCGTACCGGTGAGCTGCTGCATCTGGATGAGGTTCACGACCGGGCGCAGGTGTTCCTGGATGGCGTGTACCAGGGCACCGTTGAACGCTGGAATCCCCAGCCGATCGAGCTGACGGTTTCCAAGCCGGGAGCCAGATTGGACATTATCGTTGAGAATATGGGCCGGGTGAACTACGGACCCAAGCTGAAGGATTATAAAGGAATCACTCATGGTGTTCGGCTGAACAACCAATTTCTGTTCGATTGGACGATATATCCGCTTCCCCTTGAGAGCTTGGCTTCTATACCGTTTGAGAAGACTGCAGAAGAAGCTGCCGAAAGGAAGGACCGGCCTGTTTTTTACAGAGGAGAGCTTGAGGTTGAGGAACGGGGAGATACGTTCATTCGTATGGAGGGCTGGACCAAGGGCGTCGTGTGGATCAACGGCTTTAATCTGGGCCGTTACTGGAATCAGGGACCGACGCGTACGTTATATGTGCCGGCTCCGCTGCTGCGCGCAGGCCGTAATGAGATTGTTGTTCTTGAGCTGCACCATACGGAGAAGACAACGATTGAACTGGTGGATACGCCTGATTTAGGGTGAGAAGCAAAAGATGATGTAGAGATGAGGGGATGTTGGCTATGACTACAAAACCAGTACCTACCGCCAGACAGCTTGCCTACCAGGATTGGGAATTCGGCTTATTCATTCATTTCGGCTTACGTACCTTCTATGAAGGCTATGTCGATTTTGATTCCAGGCCAATGGACCCAGCCGCTTTCCATCCTGTCGATCTGGATTGCGATCAGTGGATTCGTACGGCAAAGGAAGCGGGTATGCAGTATGCGGTATTAACGGCCAAGCATCACGACGGCTTCTCCAATTGGCCGACTTCTTACAGCTCCTTCACGGTTGCTGCTTCTCCTTGGAGAGGAGGCAAGGGGGATGTGATCCGGGAGTTCGTTGATGCGTGCCGCAAATATGATGTGAAGCCGGGGCTTTATTATTCCCCTTACGACGGCTCGGCCGACTTCTATACGCAGGATGCGCAAGCGTATGACGATTACTTTGTCAATCAAATCACAGAGCTTCTGACGAACTATGGTGATATCGATATTCTCTGGTTCGACGGCTGCGGCTCCGAAAATCATACGTATGATTGGCCGCGGATCATTGGCGAAATACGCCGGCTGCAGCCTAATATTTTGATATTCAATATGGGGGATCCCGATTTCCGATGGGTCGGTAACGAAGACGGCATAGCACCTGTTCCTTGCTGGAACGCGGTCAGTTCAACGTCCGTTTCGATTTTGACGGAGGATAAAGAGGAGCTGCCCGATACCCTCTGGCTTCCGGCAGAGTGTGACGTTCAGATGCGTGCCAGTTGGTTCTACAGCGACAGCGATGAACCTACCATGAAGAGCTTGGATGAGCTCATGGGGCTGTATTATTATTCGGTTGGCCGCGGAACTAACTTACTGCTGAACATTGGGCCCGATCGGGAAGGGAAGCTGCCCGCTAAGGATACGGAGCGGCTTCTCGAGTTCGGGGCGGAAGTCCGCAGGCGCTTCGGGAACCCGCTGGCCACGATTGCCCAATGCTCAAAGGACGGTCAGACTTGGGTCTACGAGCCCACAGAGGCTCATTTGCTGGACCATATTGTGATCCAGGAGGATCTGACCGGGGGCGAATGCATCCACCGCTTCAAGATATCGGTCGTGACCGCCAAATCTCATCGGGTCGTCAGTCTCTACGAAGGCCAGAACATCGGGCATAAGGCCATAATTCGCCTTCCCGCGGTTAAGGCTTCCCGTGTGATAGTGGAAATACTCGAGTGTGATGGAGAGCCGAGCCTGCGGGAGCTTGCTTTCTTTTACACCGGAGGGTAGAAAGGGAATGAATAGCTCACCCTTTCATCGCTGCTGAGCAGTGGTGGAGGGGTGATTTTTTTTGCTTTTTTCCCCTTTTGACTAAAAAACATGTGCGACCCATTGGATATCGCAAAAGGATTTGAAGCATTTCAGCCTAATTCTTTAATAATTACAAATAATATTTAGTTATTCTATAGAATTTGTCATAGCCCAACTTTATAATGTGGACAGATCATTACGCCTATTAAAGGAGAGGTTTTCTGTGATTACGTTAACCGGATTCGCGGATGAGATATCATCTGATTTAGAGGAACAGCTGGACGTGCTTGAATCGGAAGGTATTTATCATCTTGAGCTTCGCAGCGTATGGGGAAAAAACGTGTTGAAGCTTTCGAACGAGGAAACGGTGAAGGTGAAAGAACGGCTGGATCAGCGGGGATTTCGTGTTTCCTCGATCGGTTCACCGATAGGCAAAATAAAAATAACCGATGCTTTTGAACCTCATTTGGAAGAGGCCAAACACGCCATTCAGCTTGCCAAGTTCTTTGCTGCAAGGTATGTCCGTATTTTTTCCTTTTATATTCCGGACGGAAACCCGGCTGACTATCGAGCAAAAGTATTAGGGCGCATGGAACGGCTGACCCGTTTGGCGGAGAGCGAAGGGGTAATCCTGCTGCACGAGAATGAAAGCCATATATACGGTGACACGGGTGAGCGGTGCTTGGATATATTGCAAGCCAATGCTTCCGCACACTTGCGTGCCGCTTTTGACCCGGCAAACTTCGTACAATGCAAGGTGGAACCTATAACGCAAGCTTATCCGCTGCTGAGCGAATATATTGCCTATATCCATATTAAGGACGCATTGATGGAGAACGGTAAGGTAGTACCTGCCGGAGAGGGCGACGGACAGCTGCGTCAGCTTATCCATAAGCTGAATGAGCGTGGATATTCAGGATTTTTGTCTTTGGAGCCGCATTTGAAAGCGGAAGGGAAATGGCAGGGCTTTGATAAGCCGGAGTTATTCGTTGTTGCAGCCAAAGCCTTAAAGCAGCTGTTAGCCGAACACAATATAACCTGGTCATAGAGTTTGCCCTTCTTAATAAAAGCAGCCCCTACGGCCCTCCTGACGGAGAGCATAGGGCTGCTTCCAGATCTTTTATCTGAAATCGCATTCAACAGGGGGAAAATGATAAATACCGAGAGATCATAGGAGGCTGTCTGAAATGAGGATGAGCTGGTACTACCGTATGATGTTATCCTATACGCCGATTTTTTTCTTAGTCATCTCTTCCGTCATTTTTATCTTCTTTACCACCTTGAATCATGCCTCGGAGAACCGGTACATCGAGACGAACAAGGCGATCGTCGAACAGATGATGCAGAATTTGGAGGCTGATTTGAAGCTTATTGAGCGAAATGCGGTAAGCGCTTTAATTACCGACCGAAAGATAGAACAATTTTTTTTCGAGCAGCAAATGGCCATCTATGATTATTATGTCATCCAGCAGAATCTGATCGCTTTGAAGTCTACTTTTCCGTTCCCCAGCTCCATTTATCTGTATGATGAGGCAAATAAACGCATTCTTTCCGATTCCAACATTTACGATTTAGACACTTTTGCCGACCGGTCGTTTTTGGTAGATGCTTCACGGCAATCAACCAGATCAGGCTGGACCGAGCCGCGGGACTATACCTTATCGACAATCGATAACAACAAACAGAAGGTCGTTTCGATCGTGAAAACTTACTCCTACTCCACCCTCCAAAAAGGAACCATAGTCATTAATATTTACGTCAGCTCGCTCATGGAATTTCTGAATAAGTACAGCCAGGAGTATCGGGGAACGATTCATATTCTGGATACCGACGGTCAACAGTTCCAGACGCCGGCGGCGGAGCATTCAATATCATCCCGTCTGCGGGTGGCCTCGGATTATACGGGATGGACCTATTACACCGACACCATCAATGCATCAGGCTATTCTGCGCTATCCTTATTATCCAACGTGTGGATCATCACGATCCTTGTCATCATTGTACTGGCGCTTATCTGGTTTACTTTCATCACTCACATCCACTACAGGCCAATTCAAAATCTGGTCGACAAGATCAATGCAATAACGGTCAGAAAAAGCGGCACACGGGGTGTCAAAACGCATCTCAACGAATTCAAGATCATCGAATCGGCTATCGACAGTCTGCTTGCCAAAGCGATCGATTACAATACTCTGCAAGAGGCCGAGGCACTGCATCGCAAGCGGATCCTGCTGCAAGAATTGACCGTCGGCCATCGGAAGCTAAGCGATTTAAAATGGAAGGAAGACGCCGTTTCACTAGGACTGCCGGCGGATTACGATAGGATCTGTGTCGTCGCCGTCGAAATTGACCGGTACAGCGTTTTTACGGAATCCTATAAGCCGGGTGACCAGCATCTTCTGAAATACATCCTGGAGAGCGCCTTTATCGAGTTAGCTAATGACCGCGGTGTACAGCAGTGCTGCGTTTGGACGGAACCGCAGCAGGCCTCATTTATATTGTTTCTGAAGGAGCCTCACAGCCCTTATCCAGAGACGATTTATCGTATGTGTGAGGAATACCGCGGCTGGATTCATGCAAATCTGCAATTAACCGTATCCGTTGGTATCGGCACCGTGTCGAACGGAATGGAGGCCATCGCACAGTCATACCGCCATGCGTGCATCAACGTATCCTACAAGGCCGTATTTGGGACCAACTCCGTTATCGACAACCGGCTGGCCGAATCTAAACCGGATAACGACTCCTATGCTCTATTCAGCACCATGCCGGAAATGGTTCATCTGCTCCGGAAGGGTGACAATCAATGGCGAAATAAGCTGTCCCAAATCATGGGAGAACTGCAAAGCAGAAGGCTGGGCAGAGCGGAATTAGCCTCTTTCACGACTAGTCTGGCCCAGTATATTGAGAAAGAACTGACCTCCATGCCGGTTGAATTGACAGCAGCCTGGCATGAGTCCTATAGCGACCGTTTTGAAGCTCTTGCAGAAAAAACGGAAACATTGGGAGAGCTGCATCGGGACCTGGAAGTCGTCATGAGCGATCTGGCGATGGACATAGGGAAGATGCTTGAGACTTCCAGCAGCAAATCAATTGCTATGCGCATGAAAGCATATATCGATGCAAACTATACCGATTCGGAGCTGTCCTTAGTGGGAGTCAGCGAGGAATTCGATATGCCTGTCAGTAACGCTAGTCTGCTTTTCAAGAAGGAGATCGGCGAGAAGTTTATTGATTATGTATTAAAGGTTCGACTCGAGCATGCGCGCGGCATGCTGGTTGAAACGGATGATCCGATTCAGTCCATTGCGGAAAAAGTCGGGTATTCCCATGTACTTTCCTTTCATCGTGCCTTCAAGAAAGTGTTCGGGTTTCCGCCTGGCGAGTACCGGGCGATCTATCGAACGCATCGATAGAGGATCTAGTCCTCCGCCTGTAAAGCTCCGTACAGGAGCTTCAGGTTGTTGAGACCTGGTTTTGCGTGAACTATGCCACATAAGGAGGTGGGGTATGCCTCGGAGGAGTTTACGTCCGCCTTTGAAACCCGTGAAGATACCGCTAAATCTAATAACCCTTCACGGGTTTCAACAGCGGCTGGAGGGGTATACCCCACTGGGAGTATATTGGCAATAGTTCAAGCTTAACAGGGTTTTTCAACAGTCCCAAGCTCCGAACAGGAGCTTTTCTTTTTATCCTCAAAAAGAAGTTAAGTCTCAAAAAAAGGTAAAGCAGCCTAAAACCCTTTCCACAAAACGGAAGCTAAGCCTCAAATTATTGTATATGTTCAACATGACCGTCCGGATGATACAGTATGACCTGTGAGACCAGCCCAACCATGCATGGGGTGTTTGGCAAATTATTTGAATAGAGGGGAGACTTATGGCGATAACAACAAAGCCGAGGATCCGGGAAGCATCACGTTGGCAGATAAAAGCCCTTGTCCGCGACTGGCAGCTTTACATCCTGCTCGTGCTCCCAATGCTGTATTTTCTAATATTTAAGTATGTCCCTATGCTCGGCGTTATCATTGCGTTTAAGGACTATAACATCTTCAAGGGAATTCTGGGGAGCTCTTGGGTGGGCCTTGAAACCTTCCGGGAAGTATTCAAGATGCAAGGGTTCTATCTCGCATTGCGGAATACGTTCACACTGAATCTGCTTGATCTGCTCGTCAGCTTTCCGATTCCTATCCTGTTAGCCATTCTTCTCAACGAGCTGCGTATTCAATGGTTCAAGAAGGGGGCGCAGATGGTCCTTTACCTGCCGCATTTTATTTCATGGGTCATCATTGGCGGCATGGCGGTTCAGCTGCTCGCTACAAATACCGGTATCGTGAACAGTGTATTGAAATCCTTGAACCTGGAAGCGATCCCCTTCCTGACGGAGCCGGTGTATTGGGTCTTTACCTATCTTGGAATCGGCATCTGGCAAAGCGCGGGATGGGGGACCATCATCTACCTGGCCGCCCTGACGGGCATCAATAAGGAGTTGTACGAGGCTGCAGATGTTGACGGAGCCAGCCGCATTCAGAAAATTTGGCACATTACGCTGCCCGGGATCAAGCCTACCATCATCATCCTGCTCATTATCAATATCGGCCACATGGCAAGCATAGGCTTTGACCGGCCGTTCGTGCTCAGCAATCCGCTCGTGACAGATGTCTCCGAGGTTATTAGTACTTACGTGTATAAGATCGGTATCCAATCGGCTCGCTATACCATCGCTACGGCAATCGGATTATTCCAGGCGGTCGTCGGCCTGATCTTCCTATTGACTGCCGATTATGTATCCCGCAAGGTCAATGACCAAGGCATCTGGTGAGGAGGAACGTTTCATGAACAGCCAAGGTATGGCAACAAAAACTGCAGATAGCGGCGCTAAGCTGTTGGACGGGATCATCATTGGATTGATTGGAATTGCCAGTGTGCTCTGTCTGATCCCCATGCTTCACATCCTGGCCCTTTCCCTAAGCGGGAACAGCGCCATCTTGGCCGGTAAGATCACGATTATCCCGATGGAGATCAATCTGACGGCTTACAAATCCGTGTTTGGCAATGCGCAAATGATTCGTTCCCTTTTATTCACGATTCTTCTGGTGGCGCTATTTACGGTAATCTCCATGGTCATGACCATTATGGCCGCCTATCCGCTGACCAAAAAACATCTGAAAGGGCGCAACTTCTTCTTATTTGTGATCGTTGTAACGATGTTCTTCAGCGGCGGAATGATTCCGGAGTATCTCCTTATCAAAAATCTGAATCTGCTGGATTCCATCTGGGCGTTGATTCTGCCGGGCGCCATTAATGCCTTTTACTTACTCATCATTAAAACATTTTTTTCTTCGATACCGGCGGAGCTTGAGGAATCCGCGCGAATGGACGGTGCGAGCCAATTCCGTATTTTGCTTAGCGTCATCCTTCCTTTGTCTCTGCCTGTACTGGCGACTTTAAGTCTCTTCTATGCAGTGGGCCGCTGGAACGGATTTATGGACGCACTCCTTTACATCACGAATTCCAACCTTTATCCGCTGCAGCTGCGATTGTACGAGATGGTCATGAACAGCCAGATCAGCGATATGGCAGAGGGACTTAGCACGACACCTCCCGTACCTGAAAGCCTCAAAGCGGCGTCCATTATGTTCGCTACTCTCCCGATTCTGTTGGTATACCCCTGGCTGCAGCGTTACTTTGTTTCCGGCATGATGATCGGCGCCGTCAAGGGATAACGTGTTCTCAAGACTTATGAAAGATATTTTACCAAAAAGGAGTAGGTCAAATGAAAGTAATGACAAGCAGATGGTCAAAAAGCCTGGTCGCCGTCGTTTCCACAACGACCCTTTTGGCAGGCTGCGGAGATAACAATTCCGGTAGCAGTACGGAGAAAAAGCAAGCGCCAATAACACTGCGCATCGAGCTGTTCGATCGGAATAATACGCCAGCGGGCGCGCCGCCTATTACGAACAATTTTATGACGAAGTATATTCAGGAGAATTTCGGTGACCCGAACAACATTAAGGTCCAATTCGAAACGGTGCCCCGTACCCAAGAAGTTGAGAAGCTGAATGTTCTCATGGCGGCCGGTCAAGCCCCTGATCTCGTATACACCTATGATACTCCTACCGTTCAGAAATATGTGAAGGATGGGGGATTGACCGATCTTGGGCCGCTTGTCGAAAAATATGGCCAAAACCTGAAAAAGGTGTTAGGCAGCGACGTATTGAGCTATGGGGTGTTTGAAGGCAAGCAGTACGCTATTCCGGCACGCCGGATGCTGCTCCCGCAGAGTACGACGCTAATACGGCAGGACTGGCTGGAAGAAGTGGGCCTGCCAGTACCTAAGACAACGGAAGAGTTCTACAATACCTTGAAAGCGTTTAAAGAGAAAAAGCCCGGTAAATCCGGCGATAAAGTCATCCCGTACTCCAATATTGATCCCTTTCATATGAAGCCTATTCAATATTCGTTCTGGGAGTGGGACAAAATATCCGACTCGGACCTGTTTGCAATGCCGGAATGGCTTCTTCCAGGCAACAAGGAAGGCCATCGCTTTCTGAATAAGCTGTACAACGAAGGGCTCATCGACCGGGATTTCCCGCTCACGATGAACAAGGATTTTCAGAAATTTCAGAAGGATCTGATCAGCGGTGTAGCCGGCGCCGGTACGGCAAATACGAACGAACCGGTCTATCAGGGATATTTGGCAGAAATTTCCAAGGCGGATCCTAAGGCGAAGCTTATTCCGATTGATCCGTTCACCACGCCAAAAGGCAAGCATCCGAAAGCCTTATATTCGCCGAACGGCATGTATATGTTCGTGCCTAGTACGAGTAAAAATGCAGAAGCTGTCGTGAAATATTTGGACTGGATGGCGCAGCCGAAAAATATCATCGCGCTCCAGAACGGAACCGAAGGAAAAACCTACGAAATGAAGGACGGTATTCCACAGACGCTGGACAACGAGGAAGCCAAGCAGACGCTGTATAACTATCCGGATTACAACATTATTCTCAACGGCAAGTTTGTAAGTACTACGGATGAGAATCTGAATATTGCCGCGAATGCGTCCGACCCCAAATATAAGGATTTTACCATTTCAAGCATCAAGCTGGGCAGTACAGACGGAGTCATCAAGCCTAACGTGAACACGCCGATTCAATCGGAAATCAAGTATGCCGCGACCCTTAAAGCGAAGAACGATGAAATCTTCGTTAAAGTCATTACGGCAAAGCCAGCCGACTTCGATAAGGTTTATGATGCCGAGGTGAACGATTATATGAAAATCGGCGGCCAAGAGGTTATGGATGAGAAGCGTAAGGCATTTGAAGCCAATAAGAAATAACCAGGCGGCATAAGCTGGCTCGCGAAAAAGCGGAAAACAATCAGCCTCTTCACTGGACGGGAGGCTGATTTTTCTATTCCGGTAGGTCTGTTCATATTCAAGTCCGATAGGTGAGAGCTTATCAGCAGCCATTCTTCCCAGGAAATGATTGATTAATGCTAAGGGTCCGAGTAATGTAAAGATGGACAGCAAAGTTACTAACAGCCAAACTGATGATTGGCGGTAAAGTTTCGATATCGTTTCGTTCCTGCATAACCCTAAGGAAGAAAGGAAGCGCAGCTATGATACCTTCTTGGAAAAATGTAAAGCTGAACAAGGAGCCTCGAACCCGGTATTACATAGATCCGGTTCGGATCGTCTGGAAATCGGAGGAGTCGATTCTTGAGCGTCCGGAGCTGCTTCTAGCCGGTCGAGACGGTCAATCCGTGTTGAGCTCACCTATGGATAAGGCTTGCATTATGCATCATGCCGGTACAGCGCCTGGATTTTTGCTGGATTTCGGAACAGAGCTGCATGGAGGAGTGCAAATCTGCATAGCAGGAGGCAGCAACAAAGACCGGAGAACGGCGAGGCTGCGTGTCCGGTTCGGAGAATCGGCCATGGAAGCGATGAGCGAACTCGGCGGAAGCACGAATGCTACGAATAACCATGCCGTGAGAGACGGTGTGTTCGAGGTCAGCTATATGGGGGCGGAAGAGGTCGGGAATACCGGATTCCGCTTCGTCCGGATCGATTTTTCGGACGAAGGTCATTTCGTGCAGCTGCTTAGCGTTCGTGCTGTGGCAGTGATGCATGACGTGGAGTATAAGGGCAGCTTCCGCTGCAGCGACGAACTGCTGAACCGGATTTGGGACACTGGGGCATACACTGTGCATCTCAATATGCAGGATTATTTGTGGGATGGGATCAAGAGGGACCGGCTTGTATGGACAGGCGATATGCACCCGGAGACCTCAACCCTTCAGACCGTGTTTGGATATCATGATGTGGTTCCGCGGAGTCTGGATTTCATTCGGGATGAGAGTCCGCTTCCGGGTTGGATGACAACGTTTCCCACTTATTCCATCTGGTGGATTCTGGTCCACCATGACTGGTTCATGCATAACGGCGACCTGGATTATCTGCTGAAGCAAAAGCTTTACATGACAGGACTGCTTCGTCAGCTTGGGGCTTGCGTTCGAGATGACGGTACTGTAGACATCCCAAATCCATTCCTGGACTGGCCGTCCTCTACAAATCCCGAAGGAGTCAGAGCGGGAGCCCATGCCTTGTTTATATGGTGTATGGAAGCAGGGGCGAAGCTTTGCAAATTTATGGCTGATGAAGAAACATCCGAGTTTTGCCGCCGGACCGAGGCCAAGCTTCGGGAGGTAACGCCGGATCATAATAATAGCAAGCAGGCGGCTTCCTTGTTGGCGCTTGTCGGACTGCTCGATCCGCTAAAGGCCAACGAAGAGGTCATCGCACCGGATTCGCCCAAGGGCTATTCGACTTTCTACGGCTATTATATTCTTAAGGCACGCGGGGAAGCAGGAGATATCCAGGGCAGCCTGGAAAGTATTAAGGCTTACTGGGGCGGCATGCTGTCGCTTGGAGCAACTACGTTCTGGGAAGATTTCGACATCAGCTGGCTGGACAATGCGGCACGAATCGATGAGTTGACGCCGGATGGCAAGATCGACGTGCACGGTACGTATGGAGGCTACTGCTATCAGGGCTACCGGCATAGTCTATGCCATGGCTGGGCTTCCGGTCCGACGGCATGGCTGAGCGAATATGTGCTGGGCGTTCGTGTAGCAGAGCCGGGATGCCGTACGATTCGCGTTATTCCGCAGCTGGGAGATCTGGAGTGGGCGGAGGGTACCTTTCCGACACCTCATGGCATCGTCAGGTTGAAGCATAGTAAAAAAGCGGATGGTACGATACACTCAGAGATTGAAGCACCAGAGGGTGTAACCGTACTGGAGGGTATCATAGATTAGCTTATAGTTAGAAGCACTTGAAAGCTGCCGAAGCCTGTCGGCGGCCTTCAAGTGTTTTTGGCATGTAGGCGTTTTTTTCAGCAAATATAAAGGGAATTCTCAGTGCTTGTTAAGTGGAAGCTCAGGGGAGATTCAGGAAAGAAGCCTATACTTGGTCTTGTAAGCAGCAAGAACATACAACATTCTTAAAACAAAACTAACGTAGAGGTGGAATAACCATGAAAAACATTAGCAAAAAAGTAATCACAGGTACAATCGCAGCTTCCTTCTTACTCGGCGGCTTAGGCTATCTCGGCGTCTCCCAGAATCAGGCTTTTGCTGAAACGACAGGCGGCTCGACAGATATCACCGCAACTACACAGCAGAAGGGACCGGGACATGGGTTCCGCGGCAACAATATCGTGAAGGAAGCCGCGGCGGTTCTCGGCGCTGATGAGAGCTCGATTCAAGAGTCGGTGAAAGCAGGCAAAACATTAGCGGAGATTGCAGCTGCAGCCGGTACATCTGAGGATACATTCCTGGACAAGCTCGTAAAATCCGAGAAAACGGCAATTGCCGCACAAGTTACAGCTGGAACCCTCACCCAGGAGCAAGCGGATAAGATCGTAACCGGCCTGTCCGACCGTTTGAAGCAGCAAATTGAGAACACCAGACCGCAAGGTCAAGGCGGCAAAGGCCCGAATGGCCCTGGCGGACGCGGTGATATGCATATGGGTCTGATGGGCAATTCCGAATTGCTGACGAATATTCTCGGCCTTACCCAAGATGAACTCCGCACGGAGCTTGATGCCGGCAAATCCATAGCCGAGATAGCAGCAGCCAAAGGCATTAGCGAAAACGATCTGATCAGCAAAATTAAGGATGGCTTGACAGATTCCTTGAAGCAGTTTGTCGAGTCCAAGCATACTAAACCGTTTGACATTCCTGCCAAGGATGCTCAGAGCGGCAAGGTTGATTCTAACGAGACTACAACGAATTAATCGAGATTTAAGGGAGAGGAGAGAGAGTGGCTCGCCATTGCGGGCTGCGCTCTCTTTTTTTGTATTAGGCTATGTTTGACCCATGTTGTTGATATTTGACAAATAAGAACATGCGTTCTATAATTGGGATTAACATTACGTCATTAAGATTCACGCGAAAGCTTTCGCACAATAAGTAAAAGGCTATGTTAAATTCTAATGTTGATTTGTGACCATAAGAAAACCGCCTTGTGAAAAGGCGGTAAATTGAGTTATCATCCCACGTCAGTGTAATCACCTTAAGTGACAAGGTCATCTTACGGTCTGGTAAACGAGACCTATGGCTCCAGAATCAAAGGTCTTGTTCTCGATTAGCTTAAGATTGATCTTCTCCTTGAGACCTTGGAATAGCGGCAATCCCTTACCGATCAGGACGGGAGACACCGTAATTTTATACTCATCAATTAAATCAAGCTGCATAAGGTGGTGCGCGAACCTAGGACTGCCTAGGATGACCATATCCTTGCCTGGCTGCTGTTTGAGGTTATTGATCTCTTCCTCGATATCTTCTTTCACGAGTCTGGAATTATTCCATTCGACTTTCTCCAGCGTCGTGGAAAAAACGATTTTGGCTGTCTTTTCGATCCACTCGGCATGATCTCGTTCATGCTGCGAAGCTGATGGGTTCGAAGGCACAGATGGCCAGTAATTATGCATCATCTGATAAGTCTTACGTCCCCAAATGACAGTGTCGGCAGTACTCAGAATATTTTTCGCGTGTTTCTCCAAATCAGCATCGTAGGAAATCCAGCCAATGTCCATTTCACCATTCGGCCCTTCTACAAAACCGTCAAGCGATGCGTGCAAAAATAGAACGAGTTTTCTCATTTTTACTACTCCTTTGTTCATGAGGGATAACTACTCATATATTAACTTCATTTTAGCATAATTCAACTTGGATTGTTTCTTATGGATTGCTAATCCCAAACCTGCCTATAAGCAGTAAGCCGAAGCTTTGTGTTCGTGTCGTGTGACAGTAAACAGGCACGATTTGACCAACAACGAACCCTCATATGAGGTCTTCTCGTTCGTTGAAGCAGTTTGTTTGTAAGGTCATTAAAGGTTTGGCGTCAGGATTTACAACGGTAACGTTGACGTTTAACCTTCCCAGCACGTGTTTTTCGGCGTACTTCCCATAACGAACGACAGAATGCGTTTTGCAATGCGGTCAAACAAGCCCATCTTTGTGCCGGGAGCTGCCTTGTGGTAAGAGGGAACTCCGTTCGCAGTATACTTGATGAACGGCAGTTATGGAATGATATTCTTTGTAAGAGTTAACGAACTTTATGAATTAACAATTATGAGATTGCGGAAATTAAATTAGTTGATACTCTTCCACTGGACCGCTTTATTTTCTAAGGGATAACTACGAAAAAAAATAAGGGATACTGTGGGCACTGTCGGAATTCAATAAGAAATAACTTAGAAGAAAACTTTCCATTGTCAGGAACCGATTTGGTTTATATACTGGTATATATTTTGTATGTATTAATACTAATACAGCGATATAAGTAACGGGCCATCAAGCTGTAGCCGCGCAGCAGGAAATGAAAATATTACCAGTCATTTTATATTTACAAATAAAATACGTTTCTGGTATTGACATATAGAACTGTTACCATTATTGTAACAGTTAGCGAGCGATTACCGTATCGCTTATAAAAATAGAGATTTTATAGGAGAAGGAAGTGGAGACTACAATGAAGCAATATAATACGCGAGCCATCATGGCGTCGTTGCTTATCTGCGGTTTCGTCGGCATGTTCAGTGAAACGGCGCTCAACATCGCGATAAGTAATTTAATGAACGTGTTTCACATAACGGCCGCGACAGCGCAATGGCTAACAACAGGCTTTCTGTTGACGCTCGGCATATTAATGCCGATGACGGGGCTGCTGCTGCAGTGGTTTACAACAAGGCAACTGTTTATCGTCTCCCTTGTGAGTTCAATTATGGGTACACTCATCGCGGCGCTGGCATATAATTTCGAATTGTTAATGGTCGCCCGAGTCTTGCAAGCCATTGGTATGGGCTTGTTAATTCCGCTCATGTTCAACACGATCCTCGTCGTTTATCCGCCAGAGAAGCGCGGGGCTGCAATGGGCTTTGTCGGTCTCGTCATTATGTTTGCGCCGGCGACCGGTCCCACAGTGGCGGGTCTCCTGATCGAATATTTATCGTGGCACTACATTTTCTGGCTATCTCTGCCGTTTTTGGTAGTAGGCCTGTTGGTGGGCCTCAAATATTTGGAAAATGTAACCGAACCTACGAAGCCTCACATCGATCTATTGTCCATACTATTATCCACGATCGGCTTCGGTGGGGTCGTATTCGGCTTCAGTAAGGCCGGTGAAGGGGAAGAAGGGTGGAGCAGCCCGATTGTGGTCGCATCCATCGTTATTGGGATGATTGCGCTCTTGTTATTCGTGCTGCGTCAAATATTTATGCGCGAGCCGATTATGAACTTGCGTGTATTCAAGTACCCTATGTTCATAGTAGGGCTGTTGATGGTCTTGTCCTGTATGATGATTATCCTGTCCAGCATGATCATTCTGCCGATGTATCTGCAAAGCGGCATGAAGCTGTCCGCATTTACTGCCGGACTAATGCTGCTGCCCGGCAGCGCGCTGAATGGTATCCTCTCGCCCCGTATGGGACGCTTGTTTGACAAGTATGGTCCGAAGTGGCTGGTCATTCCCGGCCTCATTATTGTAGCAGCTATGCTGTGGTTCTTCTCCGGCATTACGCTGGCTTCTTCGGTCGCATTGATCGTTGCCCTGCATATCGGTCTAATGGTCGGCATCTCTATGGTCTGGATGCCTGCTCAGACCAACGGTCTGAATCAGCTGCCTCCGGAGCTGTATCCGCACGGCACCGCCGTCATGAATACACTGCAGCAGGTTGCTGGCGCAATCGGTACAGCCGTAGCTATTAGCATCCTGACCAACGGCACGGAAAAGTATTTGCATGAATCCCCTGCGCCTAGTGAGCCGATCGAGATGGCAAACGCGATGACCTTCGGCTCGCAGAATGTGTTCTTTTTTGCGATGGTTGTCACAATCATCGGTCTGGCTGTAGCGTTCTTTATCCGGCGTGTCGTCGTCAGCCGCGCGGCGATGAGTTCTATGCATTGATTTACAGGGAGCCGTAGGCTCCCGAGATTGTTAATAAACCTGAAAATCTGAAAAATAACTCTGGTACCCCGGTGGGGTGTCCCCTTCCAGTCGCTGTTGTTCTCGGGAAATGTTGATCATATTTGCTATAGCGGTGATTTCCCGAGAACAAAGGCGAACGCTATCGCTCTTCCAGGGGACACCCCACCTATCTCACCCTTCACATTTTTCTGTATGATATAGGTTTTTCAACAAACTGCAGGGAGCCGTAGGCTCCCTGCAGTTGTTTTTTTCGGAAAGCGGAAGCTGCGTGGTTATCGATGCCACGGCTTCGAAGCTGATTCAGGCGCTTTACATGGTGCACCCAGCCAGCCATCGATGGTTACACGTTATACCGCCTGCCCTCAAATTCGCCGGTCCTCTCAGAGTGTAGGCTGCCATCAGGGTTTAATGTAACTGTAACCCAATTGTACTGTCCATCACGGTAAGCAAACGAGCTCCCGTCGTCCTCATATAAAGTACAGCTAGCTGCACTTGCCCCATACGCTTGGAAGCTAACGTCGAACACGGTGTCGTCACCCACATAAGGCACAGGTTCAGCGAGAGGAAGGAGTGTGCCATCCTTAACGAATACCGGAATCCGTTCAAGCCCCGGAGCCATGGTATAGGATTGTCCGCCTTCATAGGTTTCATTCGTCCAGAAGCAGTGCCAGGTTCCTTGAGGAAGATAGACACTTCGCTCCGAAGTTCCCGCGATAAGCGGTGCCACCAGCATCGATTCACCCATCATATAGGCATCATCGATCCCGTACGTATTCGAATCATCCGGATAATCCATCACGAGAGCGCGGAACGGAGGCCTGCCTTCCATGCTGTATCTGGCATATGCGGTATACAGATAAGGGATCAGAGCCATGCGGGTTTCAAAGAGCGTGCGGCAAATATCCCGGATTTGCTCATAATTGTCCAAGAACTCGCCTTGGATGTTCTTGTCCCGATCCACTTGCATCCAGGGCGGATTAGGGATTCTCCAGCAATTCAGAAGCGCCATCGGTGAGAAGACGGCGGTCTGGATTCTCCGAATCAAGTCCTCCGGCGATTCGGCTTGGCGCACCTCCGGTGACCATAGCAGTCCCGAGAACCCGCAATTGGCGACGCCGCGGATGAACACTTTATGATTATACAAGTCGCTGTAAAGGACAAAAGGATATGGCGATGCCAATGCGCCGGAGGCGCGAACCTGGGATAACGTCCGTCTGCCCGCTTGTTCGAAAGGAGCCAGAAGGGTCGCCTGATAGAGCGTTCCCAGCATATTGTGCATTTGCTCTCCGTCCATACCTGAAGGAAACAAAGAAGTATCCGGGAACGACCAGTTGGAATGAACGAAGTCCGAGCTGTCGCACTCATCCAGCTTGAAGCCAGCAATCCCTTTGTTCACAAACTCTTTCTCATGATGCTCTGCAAAAATTTCCCTCGCCTCCGGAATCGATAAATCAGGAACCAGCCCTTCCCACACCTCATAATCCCCGGAATGGGGCTTTAATGCTGAATATATAGGGGATGTAGGGTGCACGAAGAGATGCTCCCACAGATTGACCCGGTAATTCAGGTCATACAATTCATCCAGCATGTTCTCATATTCGGGGAAGCGTCCTTCATCCCAAACAAACGAGCAGGAGTAGGCTTTGGTTTGCCATCCGGGCTCGAAGCCAAACACATCCACGGGCATGCGATCTTCCCGGAAGGTACGAGCCAGCCTCATCACATCCTCCTTCTTGGCTGCACTGTACGCGCGGTACCACATGCCGAGCCCCCAAGCCGGAGGCAGACAGCCCCCGCCGGAGAACAGATTGTAGCGCTGAACGGCCGTCGCTAATTCAGGGCCTTCAAATACATACACATCCATTCCCCTGGCAGCCGGGACATCCACGACAACCGTCCGATTTCCCTCCGACACCTGATAACCGTACAATTCAATCTCCGAAGTGCCAACCGTTTTTGCCACATGCTTCTTGTGCTCGGAATCGCCTTTGCGAAGATTCGTTCCACAATAGAACGTCGCATACCGTGCCGTATCCACATAGACGCCGTAGCCAGCGGTGGATACATAAAAAGGAACCGGTGCATGGCTGTCGCCGGTATCTGCCACTGGATCGCTGTTCACCCGGATGACCTTCTTCCTGCCGGTATGATCGAGGCGGTGCAGCTGCAGGCCGAAACCGTAAATATGCTCTTCAGCCGAAAGCGGCAGCTCGATATGAATACCTCTTGCCGTCTGTTTAATGCTGATTTCTTGTGCCGCCATGGGCGGAATACCCGGGCATTCCAGCTTGCTGAGCTGCTCTGTTTGCATTTTCGTTTCACGAAGCTGCACGGGAGTGTGTGCTTCCGGCTGGCCGAAACGAAGTCGCCAAATTCCGTTTGCGATTTGTTCCATAATAATCCCTCTCTCATGAAGATGTTAAAATAACAATATTTCCCCCATTATACCGCTCCGATTATGTCCAAAGTTATGATAAACTACGAGAAAATGTTAGATTTTTATCCAACTGGGGAGGAAGCATGAACAAGCTGTTTGAACCCGTTTATTTGGATCAATCATCCTTATTCTGGGATTACCGGATCCGCATTGAGCATGGCTATAAAGGATATTATCATTGGCATCAAATATGCGAATTCGTGCTGGTGCATGAGGGGCAGGGAACCATTGTGGTCAATCAGCAAGCCTACGATATAAAGCGCGGGATGTTTTTCTTTTTTCCGCCCTATCAGCTTCATCAGGTTTACGCGGATGTCTCTGTGAGTCATCCTTATTTGCGGTCTATTTTTTATGCAGACCCCTTATTGATAGAGAAGCAGCTAAGTTCTTTTCCAAGGCGTCAGACAAGGTTTACAGACTTATGGAAAGGCGCGGCTCCATCACTTGGGTTTGATCTAAAAGACAAGGCGCAGGAAATGGAACGGATTTTCGAGCAATATGACCAGGCATATCGCTGCGGCAGAGGAGAGGAGCTGGAAGAAATTACATTGCTATTTTTGCAAATAATAAACCTGCTTCCGCTGTCCGATGTGCCAAATGACGGCAAGCAGCCGATGCTTAAGAACGGCGGAGCAGGCCGCTACTCGGAAACGATCATGCGCTGGATTGAAGAGCATTATCACGAGGAGGTCAGTCTCGAGCTTTTGGCCGAGGAGCTCCATCTGTCGCCGAATTATATTTCCAGAGTGTTCCGGCAGGAAACGGGCAGCGGGATCAAGGATTATTTGACGGCCCGGCGTATTAAGCAGGCATGCCGCCTACTGGAGACGACGAATCGCCCGGTAGAGCAAATCGGATATGAGGTTGGCTTTGACAACCATTCGTATTTTATCCAGCTTTTCAAGAGAGTCGTCGGAGCCACTCCGCTACAATACCGTTTTTCGAGAACAAGGCGTTAAACATCTTAAATTTCATCACTTCGAAGTTAAAAAACAGCATACTAACCATTTTCGGCGTGTGATAGTCTTAAATCACGAAATCAGAAACGGGAAAGCAGCCATCCACCGGTTTCTGAGGCTAGAAGGGTTCAATAAAGGGGAGGGTAACTAGAAATGGTTAAGACTAGAAAAATGACAGCGGCATTCGCAAGTGCAATTGCCTTATCGGTTGCATTAACCGCCTGCGGCGGTCCCTCGAATTCCGGCACGGACACAGGGGCTTCAAGTTCCGGAGCAGGTGCTTCAGCGTCCAAAAAAACCGTCACGTTCACGATAGGGTATGCTACCGGCGACCCGGCAACGAAGCAAGCGATGGCGGATTCCATTGCGGCGTTCACGAAGGCCAATCCGAACATCAAGATCAACGACCTGTCTGAAGGCGGCATGGCCTCCTATCTGGATTGGTTGAAGACGAAGGATGCAGTAGGCGAATTCCCGGACTTGGTCGAAATGAGAGATACCCAGCTCTTCTCCGAAGCCGGCAAGATCGCTGAGCTCCCTGCGGAATGGGTTGGATTGTTCGCAGACGCACCGAAGCTGAACGGTAAAATCTGGACCGCTCCGATTGTCGGAACGGCGCCGCAAGGGATCATCTACAGCAAAAAAGCTTATGCAGACGCAGGAATCGCTGCCGAACCGAAAACCTATGACGAGTTCCTGGCTATCCAAGAGAAGCTGAAAACCAAAGGGATCACACCGCTGACCTTCGGCGGCAAAGATATTTTCCACTGGGGATTCTGGGTGAACAAATTCCTGATGGATGATGTGTTGGCGGATGACCCGAACTGGAACTCCAAGCGGACCAAAGGGCAGGTCAGCTTCACCGATGCGGGCCCGATGCAGGCGATGAAGGATTTTAATGAATTGTTTACCAAAGGGTATGTGGATAAAGGCTACCTGAGCACGGCCGACAATCAAACCGCGTCGATGCTTGTTACGGGAAAAGCGGCGCAGCTGTTCTCTGGCCCGTGGATGTTTGCACAGATTGCACAAGCCGATCCGAAATTCGATTTTGGCTGGTATCCGGTACCTGACCGGAAAGGCCGTATCGTGGTCAATGGCCTTAACAGCCTGCAGGGCTGGTCTATTTCGACCAAGGCCAATCAGGATGCCGATAAAAAAGCGGCGATTTCGGAATTTATCAAGTTCTTCTTCTCCAAGGAGCAATATTCCAAATTCCTGAAAGCGGTCAATGGATTGCCGACGACCAAGGAACCTATCACTTACGATTCGGCTCCGCAAATGAAGCGTGTGCTCGAGGTCATGAGCGATCCGAACACGATTAAGACGCTTCAGATCAACTCGTTTTGGGGCGAGAATCAAATGCCTCCGCAATGGCGGAATTGGTATTACAAGCTGATCCAGGATTGGCTGACCAAGGGCGATTTCAGTGCAGATTATATGAAAAAGGCCGATGCCGAATGGGACGCTAACGTGAAAGCAAATGCGGCCGGCAAATAAACGGCAGCTTGAAGAGATGAGAAAACCTCTATCGAGGCCTTTCAGAGACGTGCGACCGCGTTTAAAGGTAGGTTTTATCGCCAAATAGAATTTTCACATTCGATGACCTCGGAGTTTTATAAATTCTATTATGGTAAAACATGCCTCTGCTGCGGCAGAGGCACAATTTCGCTAAAAAAGCGGTCATCTAGGAGAGTGAGAGCATGGCGAATTCGGAGCCTATACGGGCGATGACCGGTATACATTCAGTACCCAAAAAGAAAAAGTGGTTGACCTATTCCTTTTGGTTTATTCTTCCTTCTTTCTTGCTTTATACGCTATTTGTCATTTATCCAACGTTAAACAGCTTTAATCTAAGCTTTACGAACTGGGACGGCGTAAGCAGCGAGATCCATTACATCGGGCTGGACAACTTCAAAGAAATGTTCAGCAGCGACCGGTTCTACAACGCTTTGAAAAATACGCTGATCTTGTCCGTATCTCTAGTTGTTCTTGAGAATGCGGCAGCGCTTCTGCTGGCCATGCTGGTGGACCAGGTTCGCTGGTTCAAAAATTTATTTCGCAGCATTTTTTATTTTCCCGTTTTGCTCAGCGGTATTGTCATGGGCTTTGTTTGGGCTATTATTTTCAACTATAACTTTGGAGTCGTTTCGCAGTTGCTTGACAAGATAGGACTCGGTGCGCTTAAGATCGACTGGCTGGGCAATCCTGACTTTGCAATGATCGCGATAGTCATCACTACCGTCTGGAAGGGCTCCGGGTACTATATGATCATTTATTTAGCAGGTCTGCAAGGGATTCCAGCGGAGCTTCATGAAGCGGCGGCCATTGACGGAGCGGGCCGATGGCAGCAATTCCGGCATATTACATTCCCGCTCTTAGCGGGGGCAATGACCGTCAGCGTAATGCTCTCGATGATCGGTGCTCTCAAAATCTTTGACCAAATTGCGGTCATGACCGATGGAGGCCCGGGCTTCGCCACGGAAACGTTAACCTACATTGTGTATAAAGTAGGCTTCGGGGAGCTTCGCCAAGGCTATGGAACGGCACTTTCCCTTGTGTTGTTCATTCTGATTCTCATTGTCTCCTTGATCCAGATCAAGCTGCTGAGGAAACGGGAGGTGCAGATGTAGATGTTCAAGTCAAAAAGGTATGTCGATCTGATCTTGTTTGCCATCACGGCAGTGCTAGCGGTTCTGTTCTTTTTCCCGGTGTATTTCAGCCTGATATCTGCGTTCAAAACCAACGGGGAGATATTGCGGGACGCCATAGCGATGCCAAGCAGCTTGTATTTGGACAGCTTCCAATATTTGCTGACGAAGACCCGATTCCCATCCGCGATGTTAAACAGCCTGATCCTGACAGTGACCTCCGTCGCATTCATGATTCTGCTCATCCCGATGGCCGCCTATGCGATCGAGAGAACGGGGAAAAAGTGGACCCGTGCCGTATATGTTTACTATTTGGCAGGAATGATGGTTCCGTTTCAGGTCTACATGATTCCCCTGTTCAAAGAAATGAAAACCTTGGGGCTATACGGAACATTAACCGCTCCCATTCTCATTTATATATCCGGCTCGGTCGGCATGGGCGTGCTGCTGTTCACCAGCTTCATCCGGGGCATTCCGGTTGAAATCGAGGAAGCGGCGGCGATTGACGGCTGCTCCAAAGTACGTATATTTTGGCAGATCGTGTTCCCGCTTTTGGGACCTTGTACGGCCAGCATGGTCGTGCTGCAGGGTCTTGGTATCTGGAACGACTTCCTGATGCCAAGTCTGGTGCTCCAATCGGCCAAGAGAACGATGATCGTGGAAATATTCAAATTTGTAGGCGAGCTGGCTTCGCAGTGGGATATGGTGTTCGCCGGCACGACCATGTCTATCGTCCCTGTACTGATTGCCTTTATCGCGCTTCAAAAGTATTTCGTGAAAGGCATTGCTGCTGGCGCAACCAAAGGGTGATGCCCTTAAAGCCGCTTCTGATTCCTACAGGGGCGGCATTTTTTACCATAATAGACTTTATAATTTCGGGGCTCCCCGCAAAGTACCTGAATCAGCTTCGAAGCCAAGGCCCCACTTTGTGGGGTTATCTTATTGTACAATTTCTATCGAAAGGTTGTCCGATAATATGAACCGGGTATTGGTGTATGACGCCCCGCAGGGAGCGGCCTCAAATGATGATTTTAGGGTAAGTGTACGTACTCTGGATGGGGAATGGCAGGAAGTATTCGTTTATGAGATCAAAGTGGATATGCACCATGTTCGTCGCGGATCGACGGTCTATTTTGATATGGAGGGTACCGTGGAGATCCGGGTGGAAAGCAAGCATCAGATGATTCGAAACGCTGCGATCCGGCCGCTTTCCGCTAAGATAAATTACAGCCATGACGAAAGGGCTGTCCTGTTTACACTGGAACGCCCTCAAAAGCTATCGATTGAGATTAACGGGGATCGTTTCTCCAATCTTCATTTATTTGCCAATCCTATGGAGCACGATGCTCCTAGTCCGGAGGCGAATAACGTACTGTTTCTCAAGCCGGCCATTCATCGAACGGAGGATATATATCGTATGGCGCGGACTCCCAAGACGGCGGATGGCATAACGCCGGATACGATTTATTTTGCACCGGGAATCCACTACTTGGAAGAGACAGTGCTTCGAATACCATCGGGAACGACCGTGTACTTAGCCGGAGGGGCGATTGTAGTTGGTTCCCTGGTCTGCGAGCATGTTCAGGATGTTGCTATCCGGGGGAGAGGAATGCTCGTCTTATCCGATTTTCATCGGTTTTCCGCTTTCCGCGGGGTCCGCATCGTCTTCTCGGAGCGTGTTACCGTTGAAGGAATCATAACTGTGGATCCGCCTCATTACAGTATCTATCTGGGCCAGTCGCGGCATGTGAGCATAACCAATTTCAAGACCTTCAGCACCCGGGGGTGGTCGGACGGAATCGATATGATGTCGTGCTCGCATATTGAGATTGAAGACGTGTTCCTCCGTACGTCCGACGATTGCATTGCGATCTACGGCTCGCGCTGGGACTTCTATGGGGATTCCCGCCACATTACCGTTCGTAACGCCATATTATGGGCGGACGTAGCGCATCCATTAATGATCGGAACGCATGGCGACCATCACCGCAATGGGGATCTTATTGAGGATATTTTATTCGTGAATATCGATATTTTGGAGCATCATGAGCCGCAGCCAGGCTATATGGGAGCTATGGCCATCAATGCCGGCGATCGAAATTCCGTTAGGAATGTAACCTACCGGGATATCCGGGTAGAGGATTTCGAGCTGGGCCGGTTGATCGATCTCCGCGTGGTATGGAACAAGGATTACAACCCGGTACCGGGAAACCGGATAGAGAATATCCGATTCGAGAACATCACCTATAACGGGGCAAATCGGATGGCCAGCCAAATCTTCGGATATGATGCCGACCGTCCCGTAACCGGGATTCGCTTCCAAGGACTTCAAATTAATGGAGAGCTGATTTTGAACCCGGAGCAAGGACATATCAAGGTTAACGAGTTTGTGCAGGAACTTTCTTTTACGGAATAATCGCTTCAAACCGAGAGGCGGGCCAACAGCTTTTTCCTGCAGGTTCCGGTTGGGACAAAAGGCAAAAACTGCTATGATACAAGTAAAACCCTGTCCATACCAAGGAAAGGAGCCCCTGAAGACATGTTTCGGCTCTTTCGGCTGCGCCAAAGTATTTTCGTTAAATTCGCTTTTTCGTTTATCATTGTTGGCTTGATTCCGCTCCTTATATTAAGCTTTTTTGCCTTAAACACATTCGGAAATTACATGGAAAAATACACCATCAATAATTTCGAGCAAATGGTGATGTATGCGGGCAAGAACGTCGATGATCTCTATACGAAATACAATAATATTTCCAAATTGATGTATTCTTATGGACAGCAGGGCCATTACGGCCAGCTGGGAGAGGCGATAGCGAGTGCGTCGGCGGAAGGGAATCTCCGGGTTTCCGCTACTGTAGATGATTTTCTTAAGACCGTAGTGGCAACCGATGTTCATATCCGAAGCGCCGCATTCGTATTTTCCTCCGGCAGCTACCAGGATCTCAGCCGGGAAGGGAGCAGGATTGACTTCCGGTCTATATTCCCGCCTCCGCAATGGCAAAAGGTGGTTTCGGAAAACCCGAAGCAGCTGACGGTATTCCCTACTCATGCCCAAGACTACTATCCGAATTCCAATGAACAGGTGCTCACGTTCTCCCGCAATTTGATTGACGTGTTAGGCAGCCCGCTGCTGAATGAAACTATCGTCGGCAGCCTGTATATGGATATTTCGCTAAGTGCGTTCGATGAGATTTTCCAACAGCTGAATATCAACCCTGAGGACGGTATGTACGTAACGAACCCGGCAGGCCTCATTCTATATAGTAACAAGCGGGAGCAGATCGGCCATCCTCTCCAGCTCTCCCAATCGGAGGAGTATCATTATGTGCAGCAAGGGATGCCGAACTCGGGGTGGATCGTATATGGGGAAGTGAACAAAAACGAATTGTTCAGCAAGATCAACCAAATCAAGAGCACCATCGCCGTCGTCATTGGCATGTGCATCGTGTCTCTCATCATCGTGGCAGTATGGTTCTCGAACAACCTGTCCACCCCCATCCGAAGCATTATCAGACACATGTCTCGCGTGGAATCCGGCAACTTCAATCAGCAGGTACCCGTTCGGAGCACAGATGAGATCGGCATGCTGGCAAACGGGTTTAACAAGATGGTCTATCGTTTGGAGAGCTATATCGATGAGGTGTACGTGGCTCAGATTAAACAGAAGCAGGCCGAGCTGACTGCGCTCAAGAATCAGATTCGCCCTCATTATTTATACAATACCTTAGAGGTGATCCGGATGAGTGCGGTGAGCAATGATGATGAGGAAGTAGCGGATATGATCCTTTCCTTGTCCCATCAATTGAAATATGTACTCGATTACGGACATGAAACCGTCACCCTCCTGGAAGAGAAAATGAATATCGAGCAGTATTACCGCTTAATGGCGCTGCGGTATGGGGAGCATCGGCTGGCGATGGATCTTAGGATTGACCGGGAGCTTCTTGGCTGCATGCTGCCAAAGCTATCTATTCAACCCTTGGTAGAAAATGCAATATATCACGGGATCATTCCTAAGTCTGGTAAAGGTACCATCCGGATTACGGCTGAGAAAGAGGAGCACCGGCTGGTCGTTACCGTCGATGATGACGGGATCGGTATGGACGAGACAAAGCTCGCACAGCTGAGTGGGAAGCTGGCGGGTGCCGTGCCATCCGAGCAAGGAGGCAGCGGTGGAATCGGAGTCAAGAACGTACACGACCGAATGACAAGATTATACGGGCCTGAATACGGCATCGAAATCAACAGCACGCTGCATATAGGCACTTCCGTCCGGTTACTACTTCCCTATCAGAAAGAGGTGAAAGATGCATGATCACAGTGGTCCTTGCCGACGATGAACCGATGATTATTAAAGGCTTGAAAAAGCTGCTTCCGTGGGAGGAACTCGGCATTCGGATCGCTGGAGAGGCTTGGACCGGTCAGGGATTAATGGAGCTGATCGAAAAGGAGCACCCTTCGCTTGTAATCACCGATATTAGTATGCCAGGCGGTTCCGGGATCGACGTCATTAAAGAGATCAATCAAGCGGGATTGCGGACTAAGGTTATTTTTATCAGCGCTTATCAGGAATTTTCGTATGCCAAGGACGCTCTGGCTCTGGGGGCCGTGGATTACCTGGTCAAACCGGTCGAAAAGGGGACTCTTCTCGAAGCCGTCCAGCGGGCCATAGCGGAGGTAAGGGAAGAATCGGAAGAGCAGCAGTTTAAGAGCAAGCTGGCCCACTATGAGCACAAGGATAAAAAAACGCAGCTGGAAGAAGTGTTTGACCGCCTGCTGGACGGCGATATCCGCCAGGAGGAAGCCGAGGAGAAGCTGCGGATTCTGGATGCGGGCTATGTCTTCGATCATTATACCGTCATGCTGCTGGAAACGGTACAGCCTGTGGGAGTCAGCAGATGGGGGGAACACGAGAAGCGGCTTCTGTTATTCGCGATTGGAAATATGGCGGAGGAGCTGGTAAGGCGCAATTCGATGGGCATTCTTTTACGCAAAGGCGATCTGCTCTGTGCCGTCGTAAACCATAAAGAGGATGCTTCGATGGAGGCACTGGCCGAAGAAATCATTTCCAATGCGGTTACTTACTTGAAGATGAACTTATCCATTGGGATTGGCTGGCGGGTTTCAAAGCTCCAGGAGATCAAAGTATCCTATCGGGCAGCGGCCGAGGCTCTTGAGCAGGCCTATTTTGCAGAAAGTGTATGTGCTATCTCAAGGAAGGCGGAGGAGCAAGAGAGCGGGGTTTCCGAACGGGAGCTAGGTGAAGCCAGACACGATTTGCTCCAGGCGCTATTAGCCAAAGATTCCGAGCGTTTGAGCGGGAAGCTGGAGAATCTGCTGGAGCTTGTTGTCCAATATTCCGGCGGCAGCAGGGAGAAGGCGGTGATGGCCTGTTACACCACGATTATCGAATGCGGGGAAGGCTTGGAGGATGTCGGCATCACACTGGAAGCAACAGGAGCCGAGCTGCAGGGGCATCTTGCCGTTATGCAAGGCTTTAATCGTTTTGGAGAATTAGCCGAATATATCCGTGAAATCGTGTTAGGATTGCTGGAGCGGCTTACAAGAGGGGGGCTCGGTAAAGAGGCACAGCAGCTCTTGATCGCAAAGGAATTTATCGAGAGCCATTATATGGAGAACCTCACCCTGGAAGGGGTGGCGTCCAAAGTGTACATGAACCCTTATTATTTCAGCAGCTTTTTCAAAAAGCATACCCAGATGAATTTCAAGCAGTATGTAACGGAGGTTCGAATGAAGCAGGCTGTCAAGCTGCTGTTGAATACGGATTTGATGATTTATGAGATTGCCGATCAGGTCGGCTATAACAATGCCCGTCAATTCAGCGACATGTTCAAGAAGCATTACGGGAAGCTGCCTCAGGAGTACAAGTCGAAGCTGGAACCGAAAACATAATGGTAGATATTCTTAATATCACTGTTCAGAGATGATTTACCCATGGAGTTGCGGTTCCAGTTTGAGTGATTGATGAAATTCAAGAGCATAAAGATGGGCTTGTTTGCCCGCATTGTAAAAACCATTCTGTCGTGCGATTTGGAAACTACGTTGTAAAAATACGTACTGGAGAGGTTAAAAGTTTTACTTCAATCCGCAAGTTTTATTTAGAACAATTAGATAAATGAACGGAAGTGACTAATGAACATTCGTCTGTTGAATGACTCTGATGCCCAAGAGTACAAGGAAGTAAGGTTGCGTGCATTGAAAAATGATCCTGATGCATTTGGATCAACGTATGAGCAAGAAGAAACTAAACCTCTGGGGCACTTTATTGAAAGGATATACCATACAAAAGATCAATTTGCATTGGGATATTTTGACGACAATAACACATTAGTTGGCATTGTCAATTTTTCACGTGAAAACAGGCTTAAGACGGCACATAAAGGAAATATTTACGGCATGTACGTAGAGCCTAAATTTCGAGGACGGGGGTTAGGTAAAGCCCTTCTTATAGCCTTGATTGAAAGAGCAACAAAAGAATGTGAAGGGTTGGAACAGATTCATTTGACGGTTGTGTCTGATAACAAATCAGCAAAACGCTTATATGTCTCGCTGGGGTTTGAAGTTTATGGTGTAGAACCACATGCATTAAAGTTTGGTGAACAGTATTTCGATGAAGACTTAATGATTTTAAGATTGCGACTATAAACTAAAGGACACGATAGCTCAATGAACCGCCTTTTCAGCAAGGAGGTTTTCTTATGGTTTATTATCAACATTAGAATTTAACATGGCCATTATGAAAAGAGGCGATCTGCAGCATAGCTGAAGACGCCTCTTTCTGTTGACTACAAACGCATAGCCGCCGTTAATGGTTGCCGAACAGGAAATTGGTTATCCATGTGGTCTCGCTGTTATAGGATTGCCTGTCCGGTTATCGTGTTAAACGATATGTTTTTTGCTGATATTCCTGATCTAATGACGCAAGGTGTTTAAAAAACGATGCAATCGTTACTTTTTATCGTTTCACTCAGGGGACATTCCCCTTATGATTTGGGTACCAAACGATAAAAGGAGGCAGCTCTAATGCTACAAGTCAGAGGAATCGTGTATATTGCTTTGGCCCTGCTAATAAGCATGGTGACATCTGTCGCAGCGCTGATACTGTTTGAGCCGGGTAAGGCGTCTGCATCAACCACGTTTATACACCCCGGTATGCTACATACCCAAGCGGACTTGGACCTGATGAAGACAAAGACAGCCGCGGGAGAAAGTCCGTGGGCGCCGGAATGGGATAAGCTTAGGGTCAATAAGCTGGCTTCTCCCAAATACACGGCTACCGTGTACAGTACGGTATATTTGAACGACCCTCTCATGAAGGATACGGGCAAAGGCGCATTAGCCGACAGCGCGACGGCAGCTTACTTTAATGCGTTGGGGTGGCATATTACGGGAGACCCGGCTTATGCAAATAAAGCAATAGACATATTAAACCGCTGGTCCCATCAATTGACTGGGCTTCAAGGCAACGATGCGATCCTGGGAGCCAGCTTAATCGGCTACAAATTATTGAATGCAGCCGAGCTTATCCGTTATTCCAATGCAGGCTGGGGACAACCCGATATCGAGAAGTTTTCCTCCATGATGACCAATGTTTTTTATTCGCAGACGAAAAACTACGCCTTCATCACCCGGACCGGAGCGTGGGCTAACGGAAACTGGGACGCAGCCGCCATACTTTTTAATATGTGCTATGGCATATGGAACAATGATGATACCGCTTACAACAATGCTGTTCATTTCATGAAAACCGGTCCAGGCAACGGCTCCATCGAACATTACATCCAGACGGAGGACGGCCAAACCCAGGAGAGCGGCCGGGATCAGGCTCATGCCCAATTGGGATTAGGACTTCTATCATTGGCCGCGGAGGTCGGGTATAACCAACGAACAGCGAATGCAAACGGAGCCGACCTATATGCTTATCCGAACAATACCTTTAAGCTGCTTAAAGGTATTGAATACACTGCAAGGTACAACCTGGGCTATTCCGTTTCCTGGACGACGCTGCCGGATGTCAATGGCGAAATCCGGTATGAACGGAATGTTTCGTCGGCAAACCGCGGGGAATTCCGCCCTATGTATGAGCAAATCTATAGCTTCTATAAGAATCGGATCGGGGTCCCGGATTCCGAGATCCAATATACGAAGCAAGTTATCGATAGGGTCAAGCTTGAAAGCTTCCATATCGACCACCCGTCCTACGGAGGTCTCCTGCATGCGAAGGAACTAAGAACATCTACGCTGCTGCCCAAAATCGCTTTAATCCCCAGGAACACCATCAATAAATACATCTCAGCCGGACAGTCAGGTGCAAATCCGCTGACAGCCGATCGGGACCGGTATAAGGCTGACGGCTCATTGAATATTGGGCCGGAGGAGACATTTGAGTTTGCGTATCTGGGGAACAAGAAGTATACGCTGAAATCGATGGCGAATGGCCGCTATGTGTCTGCCGGCAATGGCGGAGCAAGTCCGCTGCAGCCTGACCGTTCCAGCGTGGGGAACGAGCAGCTGTTCGAAATCGATGAGCAGACGAACGGTCTGTTTACGATTAAGGCAATGGCGAATAACAAATTCGTCACCTTAAACCCGGGTACGAAGCAATTGGAAGCCGATGCAGACAGTGTAACGGCTGACGATGGAAGATTCATTGTCATGTACCCGCCGGAGGATGTCACTCCTCCTGTGACGGTAGCGACGCTCAATCCGCAGAATCCTGACGGAGTGAATGGCTGGTACCGTTCCGATGTGACCGTAACGCTATCGGCTTCGGATGGGCAATCCGGCTTGGCCGACACGAAAGTGCGGGTCAATGGTGGGGAATGGACAACGTATCGGGAACCGCTCTCTTTCTCTGAAGGGATTTTCGACCTGGAATTTCGCAGCTTGGATTATGCGGGAAATGAGGAGCAGGTCCGATCGGTTAACCTGAGAATCGACAAAACACCTCCGGCTATCGATGTGAAGCTGGACAAAACGACCCTTTGGCCGGCAAATCACAAGATGATTACAGTGAACGCCACGATCGCTTCAAACGATCCACTGTCCGGAATTGCCTCCAGTGTGCTTACTTCTATCACAAGCAGCGAAACGGATGACAGAAGAGGAGACGGCAGCTCACCAGATGATATTCAAAATGCCGAGCTCGGTACAGAAGATACCACATTCGACCTTCGGGCCGAGAGATCGGGCAGCGGTAATGGCCGCGTATACACGATCACCTACAAGGTCACCGATTATGCAGGCAATTCATCTATTGCTTCCGCAACTGTTACAGTTCCTCACCATCAATAATCAAACTAGAAGAAGTCATAGGGAAACACATTGTTACGGACCACTAAAAAGAATGAGACTACTATTTGATGGAGGCCGTGCTTAAGTTAAAAGGTAACGACTGTATCTTAGTATGGTTCATTCAGCTCAAAGGCATCCCCGGTTGCATAATCAACCGGGGATGCTATTTTTAAGTGCAGAAATGAAAAACAAAACATTAAATAATTGAAAGCAGGACAAGTGCTTCTTCTTAAACGCTAAGGCCAAAACGGCGGTGGGGCTCGTATCGCATGATTTGCGTGTACAATAGTTGCGACTTATACTTCTCTGGTAGAAGTCAGCCTATAAACTGCACCGGACCGGCTGGACGGCAAGCACCCGTCAAGCCGACCGGGCTGGCGACGCACAGGCGGAACTCGTTGGGACACAGGGGTGCACTAGGCGGATAGACATTGATTTGGTTAACGCGGCTATGAGCATGTGGTTTTATTCTGGCATGGAAAAAATTATACTTGCTTTCGAAATAGTAACTATGATATATTACTTCTCCCGACGGTCAGCACGTATGACCTGGGGAAAGATGAGAGTGAGAGAGCGAGTCTGCGCTTGGGGTTATCCAAGTGTGGAAAAAACTGTTCTTGCTTTTGAAAAAGTATCCATGATATATTATCTCTCCCATTGTCCTTATCAATACTAGGGCAAGAATGGAAGAACAGTTCAATGCTTGCAGGCAGGTGACAACAAGCATGGAAATAATTGTTCTTGCAAAGTGATTAGATGTATGTTAAATTAAATATCCGCCTAACGAAGTGCAGGGCGTAGATGAAAGATTGTCCTTTGAAAACTGAACAACGAGTGAATGTTTGAACAGAGAATGAAAATTCTCGCTAGCATTGAATTTTGAGCTTAAGACAAGCTCTATTATAG
>NZ_BAABJG010000052.1:180306-180514 GCF_039543185.1 Paenibacillus vulneris
GAGCGGTCCCTTCGGGGATAGCGGCGGACGGGTGAGTAACACGTAGGCAACCTGCCTGTAAGATCGGGATAACTATCGGAAACGATAGCTAAGACCGGATAACTGGTTCTCTCGCATGAGGGAATCATGAAACACGGAGCAATCTGTGGCTTACAGATGGGCCTGCGGCGCATTAGCTAGTTGGTAGGGTAACGGCCTACCAAGGCGA
>NZ_BAABJG010000052.1:180585-180763 GCF_039543185.1 Paenibacillus vulneris
AGGCAGCAGTAGGGAATCTTCCGCAATGGACGCAAGTCTGACGGAGCAACGCCGCGTGAGTGATGAAGGTTTTCGGATCGTAAAGCTCTGTTGCCAGGGAAGAACGTCTTGGAGAGTAACTGCTCTAAGGGTGACGGTACCTGAGAAGAAAGCCCCGGCTAACTACGTGCCAGCAGCC
>NZ_BAABJG010000053.1:0-334 GCF_039543185.1 Paenibacillus vulneris
GGGCTAAACACGCCACCGAAGCTATGGCTCGCGTCGCCTTCATTGCATCTTTGAGGTTTCCGTTTAGACACGGGACATTCGCCAGATTCTACTTTTAAGTAGATTCAAGGAATCTGGCTAAATGCACCCAGGGCTAAACGCGCAGCTTCGAGGCTGGAATGAAGGTGACGCAGGGTAGGGGAGCGTTGTATGCAGGTTGAAGGTGTACCGTAAGGAGTGCTGGACAGCATACAAGTGAGAATGCCGGTATGAGTAACGAAAAGACAAGTGAGAATCTTGTCCGCCGAAAGCCTAAGGGTTCCTGAGGAAGGCTCGTCCACTCAGGGTAAGTCGG
>NZ_BAABJG010000053.1:384-547 GCF_039543185.1 Paenibacillus vulneris
GCGGGCTGATGGATGCCCGTCCAAGCAGAGAGGCTGATGTGTAGGCAAATCCGCACATCGTAAGGCTGGTCTGTGATGGGGAGTGAAAATTACAGTAGCGAAGGTCATGA
Source organism: Paenibacillus vulneris (assembly GCF_039543185.1). NCBI lineage: Bacteria > Bacillati > Bacillota > Bacilli > Caryophanales > Paenibacillaceae > Paenibacillus > Paenibacillus vulneris. Next base: position 495 of record NZ_BAABJG010000053.1, read on the forward strand.
GTTCAAGCTGCCAAGAAAAGCCTCTAGCCAGGGAGAAGGTGCCCGTACCGCAA
>NZ_BAABJG010000054.1:0-20160 GCF_039543185.1 Paenibacillus vulneris
CATACCTAAATGCCGGTGTCATGGTAGACGGAATGAAACAGGAGACAGTAGAGGGAACTCCTCAAGGAGGCGGGAGAACGGGTAATGGAGTCTGTGATTCGTTTCGTAGAGGGGAAGCTTAGACTGAAAGTGAATAGGGACAAAAGTGCGGTAGACCGCCCTTGGAAACGGAAGTTTCTTGGCTTTAGCTTCATAAGAAACCGAGAAACAACCATTCGCATTGCACCCAAGAAACTGGAACAACTCAAAGAACGCGTACGTGAGATCACCTCGAGAACGAGAGGAATCTCCATGGAGCGCCGCATAAAGGAGCTTAATCGCTACCTAATGGGGTGGATTGGCTATTTTCGCCTGGCATCCGTAAAGACACATTGCGAACGGTTGGACGAATGGATACGTCGGAGACTTCGAATGTGTCTGTGGAAGCAATGGAAGTTGCCGAAATCCCGGCTCCGAAACCTACGTGCTCTAGGGGTTCCTGAATGGGCGGCCAGGATGATGGCAAATTCCCGACGAGGATGCTGGGAAATGTCCCGCAGCATAAATAACGCCCTTAATCGCTCCTACTGGAACAACCAAGGGCTAATGAGTCTAACTTCTCGCTATCTTGAAATTCGTTAACCTTTAGGAACCGCCGTATGCGGACCCGCATGTACGGTGGTGTGAGAGGTCGAGGGCTAGGCGCCCTCACCTACTCGATTTGGAGAAAGGCGTCATCCTTACAAAACATTAACAACACGCAAACGCCCGTTTAATAATCGTTTGTTACGCTTACTACGTAGTCCATTCCACTTTCCTGAGAAAGGCGTGTTGTCCATGGTACAAACGGCTGCTCAAATCAGCCCTCAGTCTTCAAACTTGTCCGTCAAACTGGCTACCCATTCTGATGAATTGGAGCAGGCTTCGCGTTTAAGGTATCAAGTTTTTGTTGAAGAGGAAAAGAACATGCGGTTGTTGAACGACACCGGCTTGGAACAGGATGAATACGACACGTATTGCGATCATTTGATTGTTAAAGATATGGATTTGGATCAGGTTGTCGGGACGTACCGGCTGCTTCCGGGAGAACGCGCACTGACCGCCAATGGCTTTTACTCGGAAACAGAATTCGATTTGTCCTTATTTCAGGAGCATAAGGCCCGCTCATTGGAGCTTGGGCGCAGCTGCATTGATCCGGCTTACCGCGGCGGCAAAGCGATCCAAATGCTGTGGGAGGGCATAGCACGATATATTGCAGACCGTGATATTCAGTATTTAATCGGGTGTGCCAGCGTTCACCTGCATTCCTTGGAGGAGCTTAACTTGATCTACAGCATGCTAAGAAATAAACAAGTGATCACAGACCGATTCGGCATCCGGCCCTTGCCAACACACCGGATTCAGGGCCTGGAATGCTCGGAATATGAACTGACCGACAAGGAATTGTTTCGCAGGCTGCCGCCTTTGATGAAGGGATATCAGTGGCTGGGTGCGGAAATCGGCGGGGATCCGGCGTATGATGAGCTGTTTGACACAGTCGATTTTTTCATAGTGTTGGAAAAAGACCGCGTGACTCGCAAGTACCGGAAGCATTTCTCGCTGGACGGAAATACATCGGGGGAGTAAGCGCCCACAACACCTTCATTCAGGGAACGATTTGGAGGGAGATCATTGTACGAGTGGATCGGAATCATAACGAAACATCGCCGATTGTGGGCAAAAGTAGCTTGGGGATGCTCTTTGTTCCCGAACACTATACTGCTGCTTTTGTGCAAATGTCTTGGAGACGTATGGTATGCGCTATCCCGTAAGGGTCTTGCAGTCCGGGTGCAAAGCAATATGCAAGATTTGCTGAACGAACGTTCCGGAAAGAGATTGCGGGGGTACTGCAGGTCTTATTTTCATAATCTTGTCATCACGATGTTTGAGCTTTGGATAGAGTCGTACCGATTGGAAAAAATGGCGGGTCAACGATTTCAGGCGGAAGGGGAAGAGCATCTGGAAGAAGCCTTATTATTAGGCCGTGGAGCTATTGTGTATACGCCTCATGTAGGCAACTTCTTTTATTACTATTGGTATCTATGCCAAAAGTACCCTTGTCTTACTATCGTCACGAGCGGCAGCGAGGAGCTTCAGCCGATGTACCATCGTTTCCGCGATATGGGGTGTGCCGGACTCGATTATGACGCTACCCCGCCGTTAGAGCTGATTCGCAAGCTTCGCCATCATTTGGCTGCTAATGGGGTCGTGTTCCTATTGGGCGATTTTTACCGGCCGACCTTCCCGCTATCGCGCTTTTTTGGCAAAAGCACAAGAACCCCCGAAGGGGCCGCGTCGCTCGGGATCGATTATCAGGTGCCTATCATTCCGTTTCATGGTAGACGAATCCGCCGATTTGTTCATAAGCTGACCTTTGAACAGCCGCTCCATCTGTATGCCAGTTATCAGCGGACGCAAAGAGCGGAGGCGACGAAGGTACTGAATCGCTATATGGAACGGGTCATCCGCGAGGCTCCGGAGCATTGGTTTTACTGGTTCAACGCCGAGGAACGGTGGGAAGAGGGAAGTCGTCATGCAGCGGAGCACAACACCCTATCTATGGATACTTCTGATGAGAAGAATAGCCACACATCCTATTCTGCTTGAGGCCGGCAAGTACCTTGAGCCAAGAGCCATCATGCTTCGCCGATAGGCAATAATCAAAGAAAGAAGGTTGAGCTTCAGGCATTCCTGTAGGAGGTGCGCATGGACACAGCGAGTCATCTATTGTTCGGGGCAACGTTAGGAGGGCTGGCGCTCCTGGATCCTGTCGTTGTACAACAGCCTGTTCTTGCTCATGCTATTATGACGGTCACGCTAATAGGGTCGCATGCCCCGGATTTCGATTCGATTGCAAGGCTTAAAAGCTATACGGCCTACATTCGAACGCATCGCGGCATTACGCATTCCCTGCCCGCTCTGTTTATTTGGCCTCTGCTTTTGTCTGTACCTATAGCAAGCTATTTTCATGTCTGGACTTATGTTCCTTTACTATTTAGTTGGGCGATGGCAGCTGTAGTATTTCACGTTCTTTTAGATTGGTTCAATGTATATGGGGTCCAGTGCTTCCGGCCGTTGTCGAATAAATGGAAACATTTGGATGTTCTATCCTTGTTTGAGCCCTTTCTCTTTGTGATCCATAGCGCGGGAATGATTATATGGTCCGTCACTGGAACGACAGGCGAGACGGGATGGATATTTCTCGGGATATATATCATCACTTTCATGTATATCTTGATGCGGGCTTATCAGCATGGCAGGGCCGTCCGGCAAGCCGAACAGATTCTGGGGGAAAGAGGGGCTTGTCAGGTTTTTCCTACCTGGAGATGGAGCCGGTGGCAAATCGTTACGGAAACGAAGGAGCATTTTTTTACGGGAGTATTGGAGCGGGGGGTTCTTGACATTCATGACATTTATGAGAAAAAACCCTCGGACTCTATCGTGCAAGCAACACTTGCGGCTGACGGGGTTCAAGCGTTTCTATATTTTGCTCAAAGGGTTCTTGTCCGCTGCAAAGAGGAAAACGACGGCTATCTCGTCGAATGGCGGGATGTCCGGTTCTGGTACAATCACAAGCTTCCGTTCGGAGTCGACGTGCAGCTGGACCGCAACCTTAATGTGGTGAACCACACCCTGGGCTGGAGGAAAAGGGTATGGGATCCGCCATACGTGTGAGAAGGCCTGAGAAGGCCTTTTTTCGCGGCTAAGCATGTTGGTAATTGATAGTGTGAGATCTGCATTTCCCGGGTCATGATAGAGAGGCGGCTCGCGGCAAAATGGTATAGAGCTTGAAGAGCATTGATTCGAATTCTTCTGCTAAAAATGGAATGAAGATCCTCTTATTGGGGAACAATAGAGGAAGTGAAAAATGATAGTCGAGAGGGTGGACGCTATGGATTTTACAAGTCACGATATAGCCATTATCGAACAAGCGTTGCAACGGGCGATCAGCTCGGAACCAAAAGGCTCGAAGGTCAATCACTACCGGGAAGTGTTAAGCAAGCTGCAAAACAAGGCGGAAGCCGCCATGAGCATGCCAGGCAAGCAAACGATGGAGCATGACGGTTTGAGGTATGACTACGACGATTCGTCGGATCTACTCTAAAACTTTTCCCGGGAAAGCGCAGGAAACGACATAATATTCAGAAAATTTAAACTTTACTTACACCATACTTCGACTGCTTTCCGGGAGTTACGGCTTCAAATAACATCAAATTAGTACGGTATAACGATGATCTGTCGAAATCATGAACCCTGACGGTACTTACTGTGAGGGTTATTTTATTGGAACACAGAACCAGGATTCAGTCCTTGAAGCATTTGCGGGAAAAAGAATCGTCCAAGAAATCAACGGGAGAAAAGCCTTGACAATTAATTAGCGAGGAACTATAGTTATTAAAAAATAAGTTGAATAAGTACGGCGAAGGATTGAGTCTCGGAGAAAACCTTATCCGTAAACATGCCCATCATGGTTGGTGGCGTTGTTTACTATGATAAGGTTTTTTTATCTTTTGATACTGCCGGGAGGACTGGAAAGCGACTGTCGAACCGTGAGTTTAGCAACTGGTATCATCTTTGGTATAAGGCTTTGATAAAGAATGTAAGCGTAAACATCTATGCTCAAGGGGGAGAATTGTATGATCAAATCGCTGAAAAAAGTCACTTTGTTAAGTCTTATCGCTATGATGGCATTAACCGGCTGTACATCGGACAGCAAGCCTGCGGCGGAATCGAAGCCGGAGGAAGCCGAATTTAAAGTGTCGACAGAGCCCGTTACACTAAAGTTCTATGTCAATGTAACCCGGTTATCGCCGCCTGAGTACAACAAGTTCTTTGTAGAGCCGCTCCAAAAGAAGTATCCGCACATTACGCTGGAGAAGCTGGAAGGGGATCTGGAAAAGCTAATTCTTGCCGGTGAGACACCGGACCTTATTTTGTCCGATAATGACTGGCATATGCCGCTCGTTGCCTTGGATCTGCCGGCAGATTTAACGGATTTGGTCAAAAAATCCAAGCTGGACCTCGGCAAGTTTGTCCCGGAAACGGTTCAGGCTATCCGGAACCTGGACCCCAACGGGAAGGAGCTGCAGGGAATTCCTTTCAGCCGGAATACGGGAGTATTATTTTACAACAAAGATATTTTTGATAAGTTCGGTGTTCCTTATCCGAAGGACGGCATGCTCTGGAGCGATGTGCTGGAGCTGTCCCGCAAGTTAACGAGAAAGGAGGAAGGGGTTCAATATATCGGCTTCGACCCGCGTTTTCCCGATCATATGATCAGCCAGTACTCACAGCCGTTTGTTGACCCTAAAACGAATAAGGCACTAATCGATATCCCTCTGTACCATAAGATTCTTGAAGTGTTCCGCGCGAATTATGAGCTGCCCGGCGTTGTCGACGGGAAATCGTATGCCTATGCGACCGGTACGTTTATCAAAGAGAAAAGGTTGGCCATGATGCCGGAGTGGGCTTCGAAAATCATCAGTGACCTTCTTCAAGCCGAGGAAGACGGTCAGGCTCCGAATTGGGATATGGTGACGAATCCCACCTTCGATGATCAAGTAGGCAAGGGACGTCATGCGCTGACGGATATGCTCGTTATTACGAAAGGCAGCAAGCATAAGGAGCAAGCGATGCAGGTCATCGACCTGCTTACTTCTTCGGAGATACAGATGCTGGTTAGCAAGTATTCGCGGATAACCGTTCTGAATGACCCGGAAATCATCAAAGCCTTTGGCACGGAGAACCCGTCGCTAAAAACGAAAAATACGGCGGCCATATTTAAATATCCGCCGGCTCTTACGCCGACACCGAATAAATACGACAAAGAAGTTCAAACGTTAATTCGTGATATGCGTCAACCCATTGCTCTTGAGAAAAAGGATATCAACACAGTGCTTAGAGAAACGCAGGAAGCGGCCGACAAAAAAATCGCTGATTTGATGAAGCAGCAAAAATAAGAGCCTATCCGAAACATTGACCCTGATATTATAAGGCCCCGAACTAGGGGCTTTTTTATTTTGCCTACGGGCGTTATAATAAGGGGAACAGTCGTTCTGATGAGGTGTGATGAAAGCATGATTCGAAAGAAGTCGCTGTCAGACTTAACTCAAGTATTCAAAGCAAGTGAAAATATAGTGAACTGGCATACATTTGAACCGCAAGAAGCAAAGACGAGACCTATTCCCGAAAGCGTAGACCCGAGATTAAAAGCGGCGCTGAGTAAGAGAGGCATTGGCCAATTATATACTCACCAATTCACAGCCTATGAAACGATTCGTAAGGGCGAAAATATCGTAGCTGTAACCCCGACCGCTTCGGGAAAGACCTTATGCTACAACCTTCCGGTATTACAGGCAATTGCCGAAGACGATGGCAGCCGTGCCCTGTATTTGTTCCCGACGAAGGCTCTGGCGCAAGATCAGAAAAGTGAATTGAACGAGATTATTGATGAAATGGGAATCGACATAAAAAGCTTTACCTACGACGGCGACACTTCCCCGGCTGTCCGGCAAATTGTGAAGCAAGTCGGTCATATCGTCATTACGAACCCGGACATGCTGCATGCGGCAATTCTTCCGCACCATACCAAATGGGTAAGCTTGTTCAGCAACCTGAAATACATTGTCATAGATGAACTGCATACATACCGGGGTGTCTTCGGCAGCCATGTAGCGAATGTGATTCGAAGGCTCAAACGAATCTGCAAATTTTACGGCAGCAATCCCTTATTTATTTGCACGTCCGCGACCATCGCGAACCCGAAGGAATTAGCAGAGCAGCTGACGGGGAACCCTATGCGGCTTATTGACGATAACGGTGCGCCCAAGGGAAAAAGACACTTTGTATTTTATAACCCGCCTGTCACCAATAAAGCACTTAACCTTCGAAAAAGTGCAACGGTAGAGGTCAACCATTTGGCCAGGGAGTTTTTAGCGAATAAAATACAGACGATTGTTTTCGCCCGAAGCCGGGTGCGGGTGGAAATTATATTAAGCCATCTGCAGGAGCTGGTAAAAAACGAGATCAGCGCAAAATCCATAAGAGGATACCGGGGCGGTTATTTGCCGAAGCAGCGGAGGGAAATCGAGAAGGGATTAAGGAACGGGGAAATCCTCGGCGTGGTAAGCACCAACGCGTTAGAGCTGGGTGTAGACATTGGGCAGCTGCAGGTTTGCATTATGACGGGATATCCCGGAAGCGTCGCAAGTACATGGCAGCAAGCAGGCCGTGCCGGAAGACGGCATGGGGAGTCGCTCGTCATCATGGTAGCGAGTAACACGCCAATTGATCAGTACATTGTGCAAAATCCGGAATATTTTTTCGACCGGTCCCCGGAATCTGCGAGGATTAACCCGGAAAATCTCATTATTTTGGTAGATCATCTGAGATGTGCGGCGTATGAGCTTCCATTTAAGAAAGGCGAAGAATTCGGGCCTTTAGAAATCGAAGAGCTTTTGGAATATCTGGTTGATGAAAGAGTGCTGCATTATTCGGGAGATACGTTTTACTGGGCGAATCAGTCGTTTCCCGCAAGTGAGGTAAGTCTGCGTTCGGCTGCGCAGGAAAACGTCGTAATAGTGGATCAATCTGACACGGCGAACGTGAAAATCATCGGGGAAATGGATCGCTTTAGCGCCATGACTCTTTTGCATGATGAGGCTATTTATTTGCATGAAGGTGTACAGTATCAGGTCGAAAAGCTGGACTGGGACCATAAAAAGGCTTATGTGAGGGAAGTTGATGTGGAGTATTACACGGATGCAAACCTGGCAGTGCAGCTCAAGGTATTAGAGATCGATAGAACGGAAAGTAGGGGAGCTGCGGCGGTTAACTTCGGGGATGTTGTCGTGAACGCCATGCCGACGATTTTTAAGAAAATCAAATTAACCACGTTCGAAAATATCGGGTATGGCCCCATTAACTTGCCCGAAGAAGAACTGCATACCAGTGCTACTTGGATAGAATTGAACAAAGTGGATGAGAGCATAGGAACGAAAACGCTGGAGCAGCTGCTTTTGGGGATATCGAATGTGTTAAGACATATCGTTCCCATCCATGTCATGTGCGACCGAAGCGACATTCACGTCATTTCACAGATTCGGGCCGCGCATACGCAGCTGCCTACGATTTTCATTTATGACCATTATCCGGGCGGAATCGGATTGGCCGAGGACGTTTATAAGCGGATAGACGAGATCAAAAGTGCCGCAAGAAACTTGATTCGAAAATGCCCTTGTACCGACGGCTGCCCTTCCTGCATCGGTACGGAAGTAGAAGGGATGAACGCAAAACATATGAGCATTCGGCTATTGGAGCAAATATGAAGCATCGAGGGTGTATGATATCTAACGGCCTTGTACATATGGCGGCGGGATTAACAGGAGAAAAGCTGTTGTTGAAACTGCTTGAACAACGGGAGGTGCAGCAATGAGCAGCTTGCGCGAACGTCTTCTAAGGCATAAGAAGCAGGAAGCGGGTACAGTGAAGCAGGCAGCCGTTCCAGATGAGGCAGCGGATTCGACCGCGAGTAGTGAGTGGAATATCGTGGAAGCACGGATGGCTCATAACGAATGGGGATCGTTCGTACTGCGCCGCCGCGTGTATGAGAGCTCCTTCAAGCACGGGTGTTACGCCTTGGGGGATTTGGTCGGGCAATCGGATTCGTTAATGACCATCCTGTTAAAGGGCGATCTCGATGCTCAGGAGAGCAGCCTGCCGTATAACAAGCTGTTGTATCTGGATACGGAGACTACGGGACTTGGAATTGGGGCGGGGAACATTCCCTTCATGATCGGTATCGGATTCTATGAGGGCGATCAATTTGTCGTGGAGCAAATGTTCATTCGGAATCCCGCAGAAGAATTGGCCATGCTTCATCATCTGCAGGAGAAGCTCGTGGCCTACCCTTATCTGGTTTCATACAACGGCAAATCCTTCGATTGGCCGCTTATTAAGAACAGATATATTATGAACAGGATGCCTTCAGAGCCGGATATTGCGGGCCATTTGGATTTTCTCTACCCGTCGCGAAGTCTTTGGAAGCATACGCTTCCGTCCTGCCGGCTAGGGAAGGTAGAGGAGGAGCGGCTGCAAGTAATACGCCATGAGGATGTTCCCGGTTCTCTAGCTCCAGCGTTATATTTTCAGTATTTATCAGAGAACGATGTTTCTATTGTAAAAGGGGTTTTCATTCACAATGAGCTCGATATTTTATCGTTAGCCGGGCTCTCGGTGCATTTCTCCCGGGTTATACAGGGCAAGATCGATTGGACCCTTATGGGGCTTGAGGAACAATACAGGTTAGGTTTGTGGCTTCATAAGCTGGGGCTGGAATGGCGTGCGGAGCAGATCTTCGACCACTTAAGTGAACGGCTGTTCCAAGCGGATACGGAAGAGACGCAGGATGATTATTTGCTGCCGCTCGCCCAGGTGTTTAAGCAGCAGCACCGCTACGAAGCCGCTTGCCGGCTGTGGGCGGCGTATATTGAACGTAAAGGGCATCGCAGCCTGGCATCCCTGGAGCCGTACATTGAGTTATCTATGCACTATGAGCATAGGGAAAAGCACCTGCCGCGGGCTCTTATGTATGCGGAACAAGCGCTGGATAAAGCTTGGCAGCGTGATTCGTTAAGAAGGCCGCAGCGTACAGTCACTAGCCCGCGGCGGGGAAGCAAGGGGCTATCCGCCGAAGAACGCAAGCAGCAGTCCGAAATAGCCGACCTGGAAAAACGAATTGCAAGACTTCGCAGCAAAGCGGTAAGGATGAAAGGTTCGGACGGAACTGGAGCTATATCCAACGCTGCCTCCGCCAAAAGGCGCCGAAAGGCCGCCGTCGGGAATCAGGAATGGACTATGGACAGCTTGATCTAAAAAACAAAGCTGGAAATCGGCAATAAACCTAAGAAAGAGCGGCAGCAAGAGCATAAATCGTCCTCTTAATGGAAATATTTGAATGCAACTGCACTGACGGTTCCATTAAGAACATGGAGGTTATACGATGCCCGAGCTGCCGGAAATGGAAAATTACAGGCTGCTGTTAAATCAAAGATTAATTGGCAGGATCATTACGGATGTTCAAGTGGAACGAGAGAAATCTATCAATGTTCCCGTTCCCGTATTTCAACGCGCACTGATCGGAGCTTCGATCAGAGAAATCGAGCGCAGAGCGAAGCATTTGCTGTTCCACCTAAGCACTTCTAATGTGCTTGTTCTTCATCTAATGCTTGGAGGGATGATGTTTTACGGTACGGAGGAGGAAAAGCCGGATCGGACCGTGCAAGTAACGTTAAGCTTCGGTGCTATGCATTTGTACTTCATTGGTCTGCGATTAGGGTATTTGCATTACCATTCATTGGATGAGGTAGACCGGCTGCTCCAGAAGCTCGGACCGGAGCCTCTGAACGCCGAATTTACGCAGGAACGATTCGCTCAGCTGATGCGGAAGCAGAGAGGGACTTTAAAATCCGTACTGGTAGACCAAGGAGTTATAGCGGGTATCGGCAATTGTTATTCGGACGAAATTTGCTTTGAAGCGGGACTTCTCCCCTCCAGACGGAGCCAGCAGCTCTTGGATAACGAGATGGACCGATTATACCACTCCATGAGGGGAGTCCTTGCTGAAGCGACTCGCAACGGCGGTTATATGGAAATGCCGTTGTTTGCGGAGGACCGGTTGACCGGCGGGCATGATAGGCAGTGTAAAGTGTATGACCGGGAAGGAGAGCCTTGTGCTCGATGCGGCAGGCCTTTGGTGCGTCAGGATGTTTCCTCGAAAAAATCGTTTTGCTGCCTGCATTGTCAGCATTAGGGGGTACGGAATGAACATAGGATGCCATATCAGCATAAGACACGGTTTTTTGGAAGCGGCCAAAACGGCCTTAAAGCTGGAGGCGACAGCTTATCAATATTTTCCGAAAAATCCGCGAAGCCTGACGGTGAAGCAATGGAACGCTAAGGATGCGGAAGCCTGTGCGCGTTTTTGCCGGGAGAACGGGATTTATTCCATCGCGCATTCCCCTTATCCGACGAATCTGGCTGTAGATGATCCAGGGCTGCATACGGCTACGGTGCAGTCGCTGCGCAACGATTTGCAAATAGCCGAAGCGTGCGGATCCGTTGGTGTCGTTGTCCATTTTGGCAAATATAAGGGAACGGACCCGTTACAAGGCTACAAAAATATTATACAATGTCTACATGATGTGCTTTTCGACTGGGAAGGACGAGCTAAGCTGCTAATCGAGAATCAGGCAGGCGACGGATCCTTGATGGGAACGACACTGGAGGAGCTTGTGCAAATTCGCACATTGAGCGCCTTTAAGGAGCATATCGGCTTTTGTTTTGATACGTGCCACGCCTTTGCAAGCGGATTATGGCCTATAGGCCATGAGGGATGGAGTCAGCTGAAGGACCAGGCCGTCCGTTTGGGATATTTTGATCATTTGCTGGCTGTTCATCTAAATGATTCCGTGTATGAAGGCGGGCAGTTCAGGGACAGGCACGCTATGATCGGCAAAGGGTACATTGGAGAGCAGCGGTTTCGTGAGTTTCTGCAAACGATAGACGGGTTTGACCTTCCGGCTATATTGGAAACGCCTGTTCTTCGAGGGCATACCCATGCCGGGGAGATTCGTCTGGTACGCCAGCTGGCCTCAAACTAGCACGGTTTCGCAAGAGGGTGGCTTCCCTTACTACATATTCTATTTGTCAATACATAGTTGTTGTTCTCGTCAAGGGATCTGTGCTTTCCTTTCTAAGGAGATGATCAATTATCATTAATGTATTTATGGATGATCTGAGGGCTTGTCCCGAAGGATTTGTACTGGCTCGTAACTCAGAGGAGTGCAGACTTCTTCTGGATGAGTGTGACATTAACGTGCTTTCGCTGGATTTTGATTTGGGGTGGGATCAGCCGACAGGAATGGATGTGGTTCTGTATATGATCTCGGCGAATCGTTATCCCCGGGAGATCTATCTTCACAGCTCCAGCATCGTGGGCAGAAAACAGATGTACGAGCTGTTATACCAGAACAAGCCGGAAAACGTAAAATTGGCTAGCGGTCCCGTACCGTACGAAATGCTGCTCCACATCGCTAAAACTAGACAAGAATAGGTTGTGATTGTTATGCAAATCATTTCTTTGGAAAACATTCATTTTATCCGTGAAGAGCGGGCGATATTATCTGAAGTCGGTATTCAGATTGAACAAGGACAGCACTGGGTCATTCTTGGGAAAAACGGATCAGGCAAGACGACCATCCTGGAGCTGATCAACGGATATCAGTTCCCGAGCAGCGGGCAGGTTCGCGTGTTAGATCATATTTACGGCCAATGCGACGTTCGTGAGGTGCGCAAGCAAATCGGCTATATCAGCCAATCATTGTACGAAAAGCTGAATCCCGGCGATCCGGTCTGGGAAGTTATCGCTACCGGTGAATACGGGTTTTTGCGTTTTTATGAAGAGATTCCTGCGGAAGTACGCGGGAAAGCGTTGGAAATGCTGGAGGAGGTAGGCTTGAGGCATCTTGCGGATCAGCCCCTGGGCACTCTCTCCCAAGGCGAGCGGAAGAAGATAATGCTGGCCCGCGCCTTAATGACCAGTCCTAAGATTCTTATTATGGACGAGCCTTGCTCCGGACTCGACTTGTACGAACGGGAGCGGCTGCTGGAGACCATTAACCGTCTCGGCAAGCAGCAAATTACAGTAGTATACGTGACGCATCATATCGAAGAAATTATGCCTATGTTTTCTCATGTAGCTTTGATTGATCAAGGCAAAATAATCGCGTCGGGTCCGAAGGAGGAGGTTCTTAACGAGGAGAATCTTCTAAAGACCTTCCAGGTTCCCGTAGCGATGGAATGGTTTCAAGGACGTCCTTGGATTAAGGTGCTATAATGACAGAACAAACCCATTCAAGCAGTATGTTTATAGGAACGTCAAATCATGGCTTCGGCCAGCACGCGCAAGAAGAAATCAGACGATTATTTGAAACGCAAGTCCAGTTTCGTCATATTATACCTGCTGAGGTCTTTACATTTACGATTCAGGAAGACAAAGCGTCCGTCATCGAGAAACTGATCCATCATGAGCCTATGTTTTTGAGACATATGCAGCCGGTTGATGCCGTGCTGGAATGGGACGGCTCGATGGAGGCGCTGCTTCATCCTATAGCTGAATCCCTTAAGCTGGAGGAAGGCTTAAAAACGGCCGTACAAGTGCGAAAAACAGAGCAGGTGAGCTCGGATGTATCCCTCGGGGATTATAAGCGGGCTATTGACGAGGTTTTGGAGAAGGAATATTCCACTATTCCGGTTGTTAAAGACGCGGATGTGATCGTTTCGGTCTTTTTGACTGCGGACAAAGCCTACTTGGGTGTTTCCAAGCCCGAGCATAACTTGAGCGATTGGTCCGGAGGAGCAATCCGCTTCCGCAAGGAAGAAGGTCAAGTGTCCAGAGCCAAGTTCAAGCTGCTGGAGGCAGAAAGAGCATTCGGCCTTGATTTTGGGCAGTACCGGTCAGCGCTGGATATCGGAGCGGCACCCGGAGGATGGACCTCATTGCTGCTGGAACGAGGGATGAAGGTGACGGCTGTCGACCCTGCGAAGCTCGACCCGAGCTTACTGCGCAATCCCAAGCTTACTTTTCTTCAGAAAAATGCAGCCGACGTGACCTTCCAGCCGCAATCGTTTGATCTTCTCGTATGCGACATGAGCTGGAGTCCGCGTCAAATGGCCAAATTGGTCAAGGGGCTGCTGTATGCTCTTCAAACAGGCGGCACGGCTATCATTACGGTTAAGTTGATGCATAAGAAGCCATTCCAAACCGTTCGCGAGCTGGTGGAGGATCTTTCTCCCGAGCTGGCTCTTCAAAAAGGGAAGCAGCTATTCCATAATAGGGAAGAATTGACGGTATTCTTTATTAAAGCTTAGTTTTTCGGAGAAAGGGGAGGGTAGCTCTAATGCAGGCGGGGCAACCGTATTGGGATCATATTTTTGCAGAACCGCAAGACAGCAAGCCGGACTATGATGATTGGCTCCTGAAGCATAAGGGATTGTTAGAGGCTTCCCGTGAGATTCCAATACTCGACTTAGGCTGTGGAGCCGGCGGCGATACGTTATGTTTAACCGAGCTTGGCTATCGGGTTATTGCCTGCGATTTCTCCGATGTGGCATTGAGCCGCGTCAAAATGCATATTCCTTCTGCAGAGGTCCGTAAAGTGAATTTGGCAGAGCTTCTGCCCTTCGAGAAGAATAGCGCTCAAGTTATAGTTGCTGATTTGAGTCTTCACTATTTTTCTTGGGAAAAGACAGAAGCCATTTTTAACGAGCTTCAGCGAGTACTTGTCCCGGGCGGTCACTTGCTCTGCAGAGTCAATTCTATTCAGGATGTACATTTCGGCGCAGGCGAAGGCAACGAAATAGAACCTCGCTTTTACGAGCAGAGTGGCCAATTCAAGCGTTTTTTTAACCGGGATGATCTGATTCGTTTGCTGAGCAATTGGCAGCTGGAATTTATACAGGAAGCTACTATGAATCGTTACCATAAACCTAAGAAGTTATGGGAATTTGCTGCCGCTAAGCCAAAATAGAATAGCTGGATGTATAGGGGGGAATTAGCAGTGAGAAGGCTCCTTGTTCCAGTCGGCTTGTTTCTCGTCATTGCTGCTTTGGGATTGCTTTTTCTGCCGCGGGACACGTACAATCCGCAGCGTGTGACCCAACGCGGTTCATCCATGATGCAGATGGAGAATCAAGTCAATGCGCAGGCTGCTGCGTTGATAACGACTCACTGGGAAGGGAATGCCTACGCCATACCGGACGATCCGGAGCTTGAGACAGATTCAAAGGCGCCGCCCTTATGTGAAGGTAGTTCATTAAGTACGCCCCGGCAGGTCGTTGACGTGCCTGTTGCCACCCTGTGGAGTCAACCGAACCAGGCTAGAGCCATGGATCACCCTGCGCTACAAAACCCGGCCCCAATAAAGTCCTGGCTCCGAACGATGAGCATTCCCGATAAGCTGTGGCTCGTGGGGAAGCTTGAAACCCAAGCGCTTTTAGGTACGGAGGTGGCAGTGCTTGGGGAGCAGGGGGATTGGGTGCAGGTGACGGTACCGGATCAAGTTACACCTAAAAATGAGAATGGATATCCCGGGTGGGTTCCCAAGGTACAAATTGCAGAACGGACTATTGCCTATGATGCTTGCCCCGTGGCTGTTGTATCCAAGCCGACCGCATGGCTCTATGAAGATGCTGTAAGTGACTGGCCTACAGAGGAAATCAGCTTTAACACGAAGCTGCCGGTTCTTACGGCAGAGGGCTCCAGGGTTGGTGCAGCAGTTAGAGAAGGAGAAATTCGGTGGGTCGAAAAGGCGGATGTCAAGATCATGGAGCCATCTATGCCGGCTGATCAATTAACCCTGCAAGTCACAGGGGGAGAACTGGTGAACACCGCTAAAGGCTTCCTGGATCTCCCGTATCTTTGGTCTGGAACGTCAGGCTTCGGCTTCGATTGTTCCGGGTTTACTTATGCCATACATCAGTTTCACGGGATTGACATTCCGAGGGATGCCAAGGATCAAGCTAGACAAGGAACGGCAGTGGCTTTGGCTGATATAGAGCCTGGTGATTTGTTGTTCTATGCTAATGATAAAGGAAAAGGAAAGGTTCACCATGTGGCTATGTATATCGATGACGGCAAGATGATTCATTCCCCGAGAACGGAACTAAGCATTGAAATCATTTCTATTCATACACCGTCCTATGCTCAAGAATTTGCCGGAGCCCGCCGTTACACGGCAATATCTATTTAAGCCATGATTGATTCTTACTTTATGACTTACCGCATGAAGCACCACTTCCCAAGACTTGGTCTTGTCAGTGAGTGCTTTTTCCATAGCTTGCTATCAAAAGTGAAATTGTGGGGGGATTGGCTATGCGTTTGACTGTATTGGGGCCATGGGGAGCGTATCCTGCTGCCGGAGAGGCAAGTGCAGGGTATTTAGTGGAGCATCAGGGACATCAGCTTCTGCTCGATTGCGGCAGCGGAGTCCTGTCTGTTGTCCAAAAGCATACACGCCTGCAGGATTTATCCGCTGCCATCATTAGCCATCGGCATCATGATCATATTGCAGATTTAGGATGTTTGCAGTATGCTTGTCTGATTGATTCGGATCTACGTCGCAGGGAGGAACCCTTACCCATTTACATTGCAAGTGATGGTTTGAGCACGAATGAGCCCTACCGATCTATGAAAGGTTCCGAAATCCGGTCAGTATCGGAGCATGACGTGCTGCATCTTCATGGAATGGAGTGCTCCTTTTTCAAAACATTTCACGAGGTTTATTGTTTAGGTATTAAAATAAAAGCCGGCGGCAAAACGATTGTCTACACTGCGGATAGCTGCTTTGACGAATCCTTGATCAGCTTCTGTCAGGGGGCCGATGTGCTTATAGCCGAAACTTCATTCTATGCGGAATTTCAAAATGCCAGGCAGTATGGTCATATGAATACAACGGAAGTAGGCTACTTAGCCAAAATGGCCCGGCCGGGTAAAGTCATACTGACTCATCTTCCGCATTTTGGAAATACAGACCAGCTTGTAGATGAAGTATCGCAGCAGTATGACGGAGAAATTTTCTTAGCCAAATGCGGCTTGAATTTCGAGATTGTGTAAGGAGGACCATTATGAGTGAAGAGCATCAACATCAATATGATGAGCTGCGTGCAGCCATGTATCGCTTGTTCAAGGATGCGGGATATGAAAATATAGATTTATTACGCTGTATCGATGCGCTGGAACGGGAGCAGGAATACCAACAAAAGCTGCAGCTGCTAACCCAAGAGAACCTTCGATTGAAGGAGCAGGTAAAAAGATGGAGGACCGCATCGGTCCTGAAGGAAGGCAGTATGTCCAGCAGGCTGAGGGATGCACTAAGAGAGTAGACTAGAGACGGTAGAAAGAGGAAAGAGGTGACCTTATATGAGCGGCGGTTGGATTGCTGTCATCGTCATTGGTCTCATGATTGTACTCGGAGTCTTGTTCATTGTCTCGCGTAAGCAAACCGCTGCAAAAGCAAAGCCGAAAACGAAGGTTATTCGAATGACGGAGTTCAAAAGACGGGATAAACGCTCATCTGCCCATCTGCAGAAATGCTCCTATTGCAAAAAGAAAACGGACCGATTAACCTTTTATGCCGGTGTTCACGGATCCGCTGTTGGGGTTTGTAAAGAGTGCAGATCCAAGGCTGAAAAACAAGATCTGCTGCCGTTATAATAACGATGGTCTACGGTGCCTCATTGCAATTGTCCAGATTGACTGTTAGAACCGGCTTGCCGGGACATCAGATCCATACTCCAATCTATCATCCCGTTCATCATGCTGAGAACGAGGTTAATAGCATCTTCATCGCTAAGGGGCTGGCTTTTGGTATTATTCGAGATGTACTCTTGCATCTTGGTTTCTAATTGACTGGTCAAATCCTTCAGCTTGGCGAAGTCTTTGGCGATGTCGCTTATGGAATTGGAGCCCGAATTGGAACTGCCGCTGTTTTGCTGCTGCTGCGATTGGCCTCCGCTTGATTGTTGGCCGCCTTGGCCGCTGGAATCGTCCGATTGGCTTTGGAGCAATTCTTTAATTTGCTGAAGTTCGTCGGTTAAGGATTGCTGCTGTTCCGTAATTTGCTCGATTTGCCCCTTCAGTTCACGATTGCTGATCATCACTTGAGCTCCTTCATCGTATTATGAGGTTAGTATATCCATGAGCCGTTAATTTAACCAAATAAGACCATAAGTCCATTCATGAAATAAAAATGACTAAAATAGTTGAAAAAACCATATTTTATGTTATTATATATACAAATACATTACCGCAAGCGGAAGCACCGCTGTTCAAGAGTTTTTTCTTGTTCAGTTGGTGCTTTTTTTGTGCGTTCGTTTTTAGGAGGCGATATGGAAATAACGAATAAAGTCAAAGCAGCCATTGTCGTTGCCATCATTTCGGCAGTTTTGGTGGTAAGCGGAATATTACAGCTCAAGGGGGCGATGTAATTCTCAGCGGACAAGGGACTTGATCAACAGAGGGGGAGGGGCACAACAGAAATGTCCAAAATGAAGCTGGTCGTATTGGATACAGATTCCTATTTTATAGAGCGCATCACAGCATACATCCGTACCTCGGATTTTGCTTCGACGTTTACTGTCTCTGCTTTCACGAATAAAGAACAAGGCTTTGCCTATATCGAACAGGCAAGCGAGCAGTATATTCTGCTTGTCCATGAGAGCTTCATGCCTCTGCCTGAGAGGGTTTTTCAAAGACAGAGCGGCTGCATGCTCATCCTGAGTGACTTTCCTGCTGCCGGGGATATCGTGGAGTACCCGGTCCTGTGCAAGTTTCAGCCCTTAAATCAGCTGCTGGCTCATGTGATTTCTCATTATAACGAGTTCACCTCGAGTCAAATGCTGAAGGGGGACAAGGAGACGCAAGTGGTCTCCATCTATTCCGCTGTAGGCGGGAGCGGGAAAACATTAACCGCCCTGCATCTTGCAAGAGAATTATCGTTGGCGGGAAGAAGGGTGTTTTATCTCAGCTTGGAACAGCTGCCATCGTCCATTTGGGTTGAATCCGATACAGGGGGAGAGGAGGATTCTTCCTTTTCCCGGATGCTTTACTACGGCAAGTCGGACAGCAAGCTGCAAATTGCCAAAGTGGAGCGATATAAGAAAAAGCATAGCATCTGGGGCTTCGACTATTTTCCCGGCAACTGCGAGCCGCTCGAGCTGGCTGAAATGTCAGTAAAAGATACGGAGATGATGGTCAGGGCAGTCCTTGCCTCTGGCGCGTACGATTGTGTGCTGCTTGATTTGGACTCAACCTTGTTCCCGCGTGTCGAGGCTGCGTTGAAGATCAGCGATCATATCTTGTGGCTCATTCAGGATGACTGCATTCAATGGGATAAATGCTCAGTAAGAATGCAGCAGTGGATGGATAGGCAGGAGGAGCCGGCGTGGTCGCATAAATGCAGTCTGATTGTTAATAAATTCAACGGGGCATTGAGCAGCAGCGAGAGGAAGCTGCCTCTTCCGATTTCCGGTTATTTGCCGTACATACCCGAATGGAAGTCCTACGCCCGATTAGACATCGTTCATATACGGGGGACGTTCAGCGAAAGCCTGACCTCACTGGATTGGTTCCGATCAACGGCATTGGGAGGGAAGGCAGATGTGGGCTGACGAGATCGTTATAGAAATGAAGCAAAGAGTTAAAGAAAAGCTGGATTTATCGGTCTCGCTATCTGATGAACAGCTGATGGACCTGATTGAACAGGAAGTGTTTTCCTATTCCTTTGATCAATATTTTACGGCCGGCCAGAAGCATCAGCTTATTATGCGGTTATTTCATTCCTTTCGCGGATTGGATATTTTGCAGCCGCTGGTCGATGACCCGACCGTATCGGAGATCATGATTAACCGGTATGATCAAATTTTTATCGAACAGGATGGCCGAATTAGCTTAACGGAAATGAAGTTCGAAAGCAAGGAGAAGCTGGAGGACGTTATTCAGGCTATCGTGGCGCGCGTGAACCGGGCTGTCAACGAGGCCAATCCCATAGTAGATGCCCGATTGCTGGATGGGTCTAGGGTGAATGTTGTATTGTCTCCTATTGCGCTGGAAGGAGCGGCGATGACCATACGAAAGTTTCCGGAATCGCCGCTGACCTTGGACATGCTAGTAGCCAAAGGATCCTTGACTGATGCTGCAGCTTCTTTCTTGATCCGACTCGTCCGGGCAAAATATAACCTCTTCATTGGCGGCGGAACCGGCTCGGGAAAGACCACCTTTCTCAATGCATTATCACAATACATTCCTGATGACGAGCGGCTGATTACGATCGAGGATTCCGCTGAGCTGCAGATCCGAACGGTACCTAATTTGGTTCGTCTGGAGACTCGAAACGCCAATACCGAAGGCAAGGGAGAAATCACGATCCGTGACTTGATTCGCTCTTCCTTACGGATGAGGCCTAATCGCATCATCGTCGGTGAGGTCAGGGGGGCAGAGGCGTTAGATATGCTGCAGGCGATTTGTAAATAAAGGCAATTGTAATTTACATATCTATTAAGTAGTACATGCTGTATATGCTTAAG